>NZ_JBXWSR010000029.1:0-21213 GCF_059613525.1 Ruegeria sp. SATB045
GGCTCATCGTAACCACCAAGGAGTGGAGATGAGAAAGAAACCCGGAACCAAGCAGAGCCACGGCGAGAAAGTTGTCATTTTCAAGGCGTTAATCTCCCTCTGATACAAAGTCTGCTGGTGATCAAATCAATTCTTGCCGGTTTGGTTTATTCCACCCCAATGTCGTGTCGCAGAGGCCACGAAAGCCCAACTCAAGTGGGAAAACGCGGCACCTTTTTTGAATAGTGAGCAGGCTCTGCCGGATAGGGTCATCTCGGGCAGATAATATGCAAGCCTTGCGATAGGTTGCCGTAGAACAACGGGTGTTGAGCCCTTTGGAAATTTATCTCACGTCGCCGTACCCGGGCAAGGTTTTTGCTGCTTTGCCGGTTAGGTACGCCCAGTAGAGCTTACGGATATCGCCCTTGGCGTCTTTGCGCTTGCGCCGGAACCAAAAGAGCAGTTTGAGGTTCGACCAAATCTGGTGCGGGCCAAACAAATCAAGAGCTGCCCATTGGCGATACTCGTCGATATACTCAGGGTCGATTTTCTCCAAACCCCAAAGATGAGTGTTTAGCTGAACACGCAGGTAGCTAGCGTAAGTCCCGCGCTCTGCGGAGTTCAGGGCTATGTTGCGAACAGTTTCCAACAAAGGGAAGTGGATGAAAAGGCGGTCATCACTGATCGCAACGTCCTGGCCTTCGCGTTCCTGTCGGTAATTTAGAATTACCTTTGGGACATATGGTACGTTAACTATTTCGCTTAGCGCGTGAAACTGAAACGGCAGATCGTCAAATCGTCGGGCCTTTACCTCAAATTCGATCTGATGCGCGTCCAGAAACGCTTTCTTGTAGAGCCGCCGCCATATTGTTGGGCGACCAAGAATACCGTTGGCACTACTTCGATAGTCAATGCCACCCGGGCCGGGCCAGCGGCTGTTGGATTCCAATGGAAGTTCGTGTTCGAAACGGTTGTTGGGATAAGCAAAGCGCCAATCACCTTCAACAACATCAGCGTTTGATAAAACGGTCAGGCGATACAAATCGTCCAGAGCGCTTTGCTCCATCCAGTCGTCCGAGTCGACAAAAGTGACGTATTCACCCTTTGCCTCGACCATGCCCTGCATCCGGGAAGATGCACAGCCGCCATTTTCCTTGTTGATTACCCTGACGGTCGGGTCGCGCTTTGCCCAAGCATTACAAATCTCAGGGGACCTGTCGGTAGCCCCGTCATTTACCAGCAAAATCTCACGGTTCTGCAGCGTTTGATTACTTAACGATTCAACACATTCGTCAAGATACTCTTCGACGTTATAGACTGGAACGACGACACTGACTTCTGGCATTTCAGGCGGCCTTGACCTACCCGAGACCAGCAAGCCGCTTTGACCGCTCATGCAAAATGCAGAGCTGAATGACTGCATTGCCCGGTGCAAATCGACAGGGTCAATGTCCAAGTCATTAAATGTCCCGCAGACATATTCGGGTGCGGGTAACGAGGTGCCGCTTGACGTATTGAACGTCTCCAAAAAAGAAAGATCGTCCAGCGATCTGACATGCAGAAAATTAATCCTTTTCGACCTGCCCAACTCAGGCGCTGCAGATGCCACGTCGTCGAATATGATCAAGTTCGCCACATTCGCGGTCCGGGCCTTGGCGGCAAGTGCATCTCGCCGTTGTTCATTGCGACAAACGAGTATGACGCGAGACTTTGGCCGGTCTTTGGCGAAACGAAGGGCACCATCTGTTCCGTCGGCGTCGACGAAAACCGCTGTACCGTCAACAGGTGTTGTCGCCCAGCCTATGCCCCAATCCCAAAACGCGTGTTTTGAAAATGCGTCGGTGGCAAGTTCAGGCGCGTTGAAACCAACCGTTCGGTACTGCGTCCATGGTAGGCCATAACGTTTCCGGCGCAGGCTTAGAGGACGCGAAATCTTCCAAGCAAGGGGTAGGCCATCAAGCGCGGACTTTATCGATCCGCCCCCAATAAGCCCTTTTGCGATCAACCGTGCAGTTTCCTTGTCGGACGACGCCAGTTTCCGGACCCATTTCTTGGGAAACTTCCTGTGAAGGCTGGGTTGGGCAGCCAAAAACTTGTGGCGCAGTTGAACCGCTATAGACTGCCGACACCAATTTATGATGTGCATGTAACCGGCAAGCAGGTTGCGACCGCACTCATCGTTCAGGTCTTGGATCGCAGGATGATCCAGAGCGTCCGAGACGTTGCTCAGGACGTCAAGCCGCCCTTCGCTTTTGCTTTGCGTAATCGCCCCTGAGCGTCCTTCGCGATAAAGCAGCCCGATTTCGTTGATGATCCCCACGCGCCCGCCAATTGCCAGTGCTACCGAGTGGATACCAACGTCTTCGAACAGACGTCCTTCTGGGAAACTAAGATCATGTTCCTCGACATACGCACGTTTCCAGATCCGCGCGCATGTCTTTGGTTCTGTGCGGAATACTCTTGGTTCAATCAGCGGGCAAAACTGTCTATGCTGCAGACCGCCCAGAATGCTGTCCCAGATTTCGCTGTCGTAAAAGGGACGAACAGCCAAAGTTGTGTCGGAAAACACAACCGAACGGGAAAAGACCTGAGCACAATCAAATTTTTCCGCATAGCGAACCATTCGTTCGTAGGCTCTGGGGGCCATCAGATCGTCGCCGTCAAGATAGGCGATGTAGGGTGCAGTCGCTACTTCGCGGCCTGTGTTTCTAGCGGCGGACAGGCCTCCGTTTGGGCGACTCAGAACCATCCAACTTGTGTTGCATTCGGAAAGTATTGCGCCTGCGATATCTGCGGTTTCATCTGAGCTGCCGTCATTGACGACAATCACTTCGATTGTCAGTTTTCCTGCGGCAGCAAAAACTGAACGCAGCGTTTCTGGCAAAGTGGCCGCACAGTTATACGAGGGAATAATGACACTAAGTTCGGGGCTCGGACCGGACTTGTGGTTGAGAACGTCTATTTTGAATTGGTTTCGGTCAGCGGCACTAATTCCGCTGATTTTCTTGTCCGAGCAGTCAGTGATCGAGAATTCCATGTGGACACTTTTCTTGTAAGCTGGATTCTGTTTGTGGAATACGGGAATACTATGGCAGCAATCCACGGAGGCGAGATTTAATCCGAGTATACATTCCTATTTTGGCATGAATATCTATCCAACCGGTGTTTTCTGGATTCTGGGCTCTTAGATTGTCGATTTCACGCTGAATACTTTTTTAGAAACCCATTTGCCAGGAGTTTCCTCTCCGAATGGTCCGCTCGACGGGCCAAGAAATGTGTACTTCACAGTCTTGCCCTCGCGCGCGGGCTCAAGCGCGGAGCTGCCGGAGACTCTCATCTGATCGACCACCTTAAAGCTGCTATAGCCAGCTCGGGACAATGTCGCTACGCGATCTGGCCAGTCGTCAAATCTGGATTCAAAGCTGACATATGTTGGTTTTTCAACCAGGTCGCCGATCGAGTCGATCACAGTGCCGTCGAATCCTTCGATGTCGATCTTGGCGTAATAGGGCACACCGAAACTTGGCCAGATATGTGCTGGATTCACCGTTTTGATCTCACATGATTCGACTGGCCCCAACCGCAAGGCCACGTCTTTGTCGAATGAACTCTGTTCCGAGTTCACCAACGACACGTGAAAAAGCAACAATCCGTTTTCTTCAGCAACGCCCAAGTTTAACAAGACGAGGCGCCCGTCGTTGATTTCCTCTGCAAACCGGGTTGCGTTGCGTTCGGCGATCTGGGGGTTGGCTTCGATTGCGACCACACGAAACCCCTTAGCAAGATAGAATTCAGTATCGCTTCCCGAATGCATCCCAAAATCGTAGATCAGATCATCCTGACGCTGTGTGAGATGGCTTTCGGGAAATTCAGCGACTTCGCGAACGACACGCTGCAAAGCTGTTGTGACCAGCTTTGACGTGGCTTCTTCGAAACTGAAATTCCAAATTTCTCCGGATCCGCAGACTTTACCAACCTTGGACAAATCGACAGGAATCTCAACTGAATCGGTGATATCGTCACCCGATAGCTTGAGGCCCTCTGGGGTGCGTTGCAATTGGATCGTAGTACTGTCTTTGCCTTTAAACTTGATGGAATTGATCAATTTCACCCAGTTCCCGCCGTCTTGTTGCTGCGAAACAGAAAGCTTGTCGTTATCAACCTTTATCGTAGCGGCGGCAGTTTCGTTTTTTCGCTGAAAAGTAATGAGTGTACCGTCGTTCTTCATGGAAAGCGAGAAAGTGGTGTTGAGTCGGATTTCTCCACTTGCCAGCCACAGTTCTCTCCAACCTGTAAAAGCGTTATTCATGCCAGAATCCTGAATTCGAAATGTTCTTCTATGTATCCGCCACACAGCGTTTGGTATTGGGGGTATTGCAGCACAGTCCGTCGGTCCACTGGATATTTGCGGGCACCGTCAAAAGCCTTCTCTCGTGTGGAAGCTCGTGTTTTTCAAGATTCGACTTCGCTTTTTTGTTTTTCTGTTTCGTGCGTTTTGAATTGTTGATCGAATAGGCTGCGGAAGCTGCCGTTCTTTTCCATCAACTGTTCAAGATTTCCTTGTTCGATCACCGCTCCATCCTGAATAACCATGATTTTGTCCGCCTCAAGAATCGTAGAGAGCCGGTGTGCGATCACAATAACGGTCACGTCTTCGGTCAGCGAATCCAAAGCGGCTTTAACCAATGACTCGGATTCTGCATCCAGTGCGCTTGTTGCTTCATCCAAAAGCAGAATCTCGGCTTTGCGCAGTATTGCGCGAGCAATCGCGATACGCTGCTTTTGACCTCCGGACAAGAAGGTCCCGTTTTCCCCAACCTGCGTATCATACCCGTCAGGCAATTCGGTAATAAACCCGTGTGCATGTGCGGCTTTGGCTGCAGCAATCACCTCTTCATCGGTCGCCTCGGGTGACGAACATCGCAGATTTTCCATTACCGTTGTGGAAAATAGGAACGTATCCTGACCTACATACGAAATCTTGCGTCGCAGCGAAGCATAACTGACATGGCGCAAGTCCTGGCCGTCTATGTCAATGCTGCCATCTTCGGGATCATAGAACCGCATGATCAGGCCGAAAATTGTTGACTTACCGCCCCCGGATTGCCCGACCAATGCTGTTGTCTTTTTGGCCTCGAAATTGATGTTCATATCTTCGATCACCGGCATGGCACCGCTGTAGCCAAAGGTTACATTCCGCAAGGAAATCTCTCCAGGACCATCCAAAAGGTCATGAGCATTCGGGCTTTCCTTCATTGTATCTTCTTGGTCGAGTAATCCGAACAACAGACCGACGCCCACCATGCAAGTTTCAATCTGGACGCGCATCTTGGATAGGCGTTTGGCGGGTTCGTATGCCATCAACAAAGCCGTAATGAATGACATCAGCTGCCCTGCCGTAGGCGTTTCGCTGCCGGCAATCCCCATTGTGCTGACCACCAGAACACCCGCGACAGCAAGACCGGCCAAGAACTCCATCAGTGGGCTGGCGATAGACTGCAGCCTTGCGATATCGTTGGCTCGTTGCTCAACTTTGCGAATTGCTGTGTCCATCCGCGCGATCATTCGGTCCTCAAGAGCGAATACCTTGATTACCTTGATGCCGGTGGACGTTTCCTGAAGGACGCGTATGATCTCGGCCAGCGATTTGAATTCCGCCTGCATGATCGCACGAACACTTTTAAGAAGGTACCGCACCCCAAAAAGTGCCACCGGGCCGACAACGAAGAACATGATCGACAGAACGGGTTGTTGATACACCATAACAATGACCAAACCGACGAGAGTAAGTGCGTCGCGTACAAAGCCGGTAACTATTACGTCGATCAGCTTCCTGGCCGCCTGAGCGCCGTGAGTCGTGCGCATCAACAAATCCGAAGACTCATTTGCCGCAAAGAAAGAGACTCCGTGCCGAAGGAGTTTGCGATAGACGCGGTCCTGTTGAGTGGCGACGATCCTGTTGCCGGCTCGGGCCAGGAAAATGGATTGGATATAGGAGGCAACGGCTTTCGTTAGAAATAGCGCGATGACGCCCAATGCGATTAAATGCACCCAGCTGCGCATTTCAGGATTCGTCATGGCATCCACGATGTATTCCATCATGTAGGCCGACCCGGCAGTCGTAGCGGCGACCGCGATCATCGCGACTATAGCTACAGCGTACAATCCGCCCTGTGCGAAGAAGCTTTCGCTGATGAGGCGACCCATATAGCCAGCTCGCCAATTGTCCCAGGCACGCTTAATCATTGCGTTCTCCAGATCGTAAAACCATGCGCTCGCTCAGATAACCTATATTCTGTCCTGTCAAAAGGGCGGACTGTGAGGCGTGACAACTTGATAGAGGGTAGGTGTGTCGAGAAAGCCGTCGCCACATAGTAATGGTTTGGCTGATCGGCAAGTGAATGGCGGAAAACGCCCAATTTGGGCGTGATGTTGCGCAAATAGAACACGCTTTGATCGGGATCAGTTTAAAAGTGTTATTATTGTGATACAGTTATGTGTTAGTAAGTACAAACCGGTATTGAGGCGCGTTGCTCACAATTCGCGTAAAGAGTGTTGTGGTAGGCGGATATTTGCCAGAGGCTGGCTGTTCCGATCCTTCTGCCGAATCTGCTACTTTAAGTAGTTGTTGTTACAGCTTGCGGCCACTAACAAAGCCGCGCATTTGAGTGGAAAAGAACCGTGTCTATAAGAGCTGTTGTTCTCAGTTTGCCGAAAGATGTTCAACGTAGACGATTCTGCGAAGCGGAGCTTGCGAAGTTTGGTGTCACGTTTGAGTTTTCAGATGCTATCCCTGGACATAAGCTCGATACGCCAAACCTGCATCAGATTTACGACACGAATGAAAATCGTACAAAATTCAAGCGCCCGCTCAGCTTGAACGAAGTTGCCTGCACGCTGGGCCACCGTCAGATCTGGCAAAAACTGGTAGATTCTGGTGACCCTGTTTGGCTGGTGCTCGAAGATGACGCGACATTTGTGAAAGATCCTAGATCGTTTCTGGATGCGATGCACGATTGTTCTGAGTGCTTCGAAAGCGTGATGATAAAACTGGACGGAGTTCCGGGGAAGAACGTGCAAGTCCTTAAGGAATTTGCGGACCAAGATCTGGTCCTATCAGATCGCCTGCCACCTCGAACAACGGGGTATATCATCGGTCGCAGAGCCGCGGCGCAGCTGCTTGAAATTGATGCTCCAATTGCCCGGCCTGTTGATATCGATCTGAAGTTCTACTGGGAACACCGGGTACCGATACTTACGCTGGCCGCTCCGATGATCTCTGAGCGCGAAGCACTCGGTAGTTCGATCGACCATTGCCGTAAAGAAATGAAACCGGGATCGCCTCTGCTCAGGTTCGCGCGCAACCTCGTTTATCAGGCCAAATATACTCACGGCAGGCTAAGCCACCCTTTGAATCCTGACAGAATCGAAGGGTTAGGCCCATTGTTGCGCGCCGGGAATAAGGTCCGAAGCCACGTATGAAGAAAAGCCTCGTCGTTGTCCGCGCGGGCAGCAAGTCATTGCACCACCGTTGGTGCGAAATCCCCTATGAAGATCGCGACTATGACCTGATCGTCAGTTTCTTTTCCGACGAAGCTTATCACAGCTTTGTCGCAGAGGACGGGGTTGAAGCTATCTTGCTGAAAGGCGGCAAGTGGGACGGTTTGCACCAAACACTTATTGACCGGAACCTTGAGGGTTACGACTATTTCTGGTTGCCTGATGACGATCTGGACATCAGTGCGCAGGACGTCAATGCCATGTTCGCGTCGATGCGGCATTATGGTCTTCGCATTGCTCAGCCATCGTTGAGTTCAGAAAGCTATTTTTCGCATTTCGTATTCAGCCAGTGCCCGGGCTTTGTTCTGAGATACACAAACTACATCGAGATTATGGCCCCTTGTATGCACCGCGATGTGCTGCAGAAGGCTCTGCCCCTGTTTCAGAGCACCATGAGCGGCTACGGGCTGGACTATATCTGGTGTCGTTGGGCCGAGGCCGGTGCATTCAGGACAGCCATTCTGGACGAGATCGCAATGCATCACACCCGCCCCGTCGGGAAAAACCTGAAGGCGGCTATGGCGGCTTCTGGTAATCTCAGTTCAGAAGAAGAAGAGGCCGTTCTGAAAGAGATGTTCGATTTGTCACGACGTACGGTTCCGATCGTGTTTGCGGGTATCTTGCAGGGCGGACAACCCATCTCGGGGCGGTTGAAGTTGGGTTGGTGGATGTGCCGTGGCTGGATGTCCGTGTTGAACGCCTTTCGCAGCAAGGCCGAGGCACGGTCAGGCATACTCAAAATCGCTAGGCGACAGTTGATCAAGCCGCTCGACATGAGCACGATTTCACCGAAGCACGAAGGTAAATAGATGAACAAAGGTCGATTTCTGATGGTAGGGGCCGGGCTTTCTGGCGCGGTGATTGGACGTGAACTTGCCGAACAAGGGCATGAAATCACAATCATCGACAGTCGCGACCACATAGGGGGCAACTGCCACACCGAGCGCGATGCGGATACAGGCGTGATGGTACACGTCTACGGCCCGCACATCTTTCACACTGACGACGAAGAAGTGTGGAACTACGTCAACAGCTACGCCAATTTCCTGCCCTACAAGAACCGGGTCAAGACGACCTCGAAGGGTCAGGTGTTTTCGCTGCCGGTGAACCTGCATACGATCAACCAGTTCTTTGGCAAGACGATGCGCCCGGACGAAGCACATAAGTTCATTACCGAAGAACAGGCGGACACTTCGATCACCGACCCTCAGAGCTTTGAAGAACAGGCGATGCGGTTTGTTGGCCAGGACCTCTATGAGGCGTTCTTCAAGGGCTACACCATCAAGCAGTGGGGCTGTCACCCGTCCGAACTGCCCGCCTCGATCCTGAAACGCTTGCCTGTTCGCTTCAACTACGACGACAACTACTTTTTCCACAAGTTCCAGGGCATGCCGGAAAACGGATACACCGATATGATTGCGGGTATTCTGGATCATCCCTCGATCACTGTGAAGCTGGGCACGACATTCGACCGCAGTATGGGCGATGACTTTGACCACGTTTTCTATTCGGGGCCGCTGGACGGGTATTTCGACTATGAGCTGGGCCGGCTGGGGTATCGCACGCTGGATTTCGAACGCTTCACTTATGATGGCGACTACCAGGGGTGTGCTGTCATGAACTACGGCGAGGAAGAGGTCCCATATACCCGTATTACCGAGCACAAGCATTTCGCGCCGTGGGAAACGCATGACGGTTCCGTGTGTTACCGTGAATTCTCGCGTGCGGCCGAACCGGACGACATTCCCTATTATCCTATCCGTCAGGTCAAGGAAAAGGCGCTGCTGGGTGATTATGTCGAGCTGGCCAACAAGGCGGAAAATGTCACGTTTGTCGGTCGCCTCGGCACCTATCGCTATCTGGATATGGACGTCACTATCCGCGAGTCTCTGGATACAGCCAAATCGGCGTTGTCCGCGATTGCGGCAGGAGAGAAACTAAAGCCGTTCTTTGTGACGGTTCTCTGAGTTCAGGACGGTGTAGGTTCGGGGAACCGGGAGCGGGTTCTGTTCGCGAAGGCAACAAGCGACAGCATCACTGGGACCTCGACCAAAACGCCAACAACGGTCGCAAGCGCCGCCCCTGAATTCAGGCCAAACAGGCTGATGGCGACGGCGACTGCCAGTTCGAAGAAATTGGATGTGCCGATCATGGCGCACGGGGCGGCTATACGATGCGGAACCTTCAGCGCGTAAGCTGCGCCATAGGCCAGGGCGAATATGCCATAGCTCTGGATCAGGATCGGTACTGCAATCAGGACAATCACAAGCGGCTTGGCCAGGATCGTCTGTCCTTGCAGGCCGAACAGGATGACGACTGTGGCAATCAACCCCAGGATGGACCACGGCTTAACGCGGGCCGAGAACGCCTCAATCGCTTGTTTAGAGCCTAGTTTGCGTCGTGTGATCAACCCTGCGATCAAGGGCAAAACAACATAGAGCACCGTCGCCAGAACCAGTGTTTGCCAGGGAACCGCGATATCAGTGACCCCCAACAGAAACGCCACAATAGGGGCAAACGCCACCACCATGATCAGGTCGTTGACCGAGACCTGCACCAGCGTATAGGTCGCGTCCCCTTTGGTCAGTTGCGACCAGACAAACACCATCGCCGTACAGGGCGCTGCACCCAACAGGATCAGACCGGCGGTGTATTGTGCGGCGTCCTCGGGGCGTATCCACGGGGCGAAAACGTAGTCAAAAAACAGTACAGCCAACACGGCCATGGTGAAGGGTTTGATCAACCAGTTCACCACGAGGGTCACGATCAGTCCCTTGGGTTGGCGGGCAACGCCGGCTACGGCTCCGAAGTCGACTCCGACCATCATTGGGTAGACCATGGCCCAAATCAGCACCGCGACGACCAGATTGACGCTTGCCACCTCGGCCGAGGCGACCAGGCTCACCAACCCGGGCGCGGCGAGTCCGATCAAGACGCCGCCGATCATCGCCAGCGCAACCCAGATGGTCAGGTATCTTTCAAAAACGCTCATGCATGTGCCTCGTGGGTTTGGTCGGTCAGCTTGCCCGATGTCAACGCGGCAAGCGCGACCATTGCCGCGGCTGTGCCCAGGACCAAAGGTAAGCCTCCGACTTGGTAGGTAAGGCCGGATAGAACGGTACCGACAAGGCGTCCTGTGGCATTGGCCATATAATAAAAGCCGACGTCCATGGTGACCCGCTCGGATTTGGTGAAGGCCAGAATCAAGTAGGAATGCAGGGACGAGTTCACTGCAAAGATCGCTCCGAAAACCAAAAGACCCAAAACCAGTGTCGCGGTCAGCCATGTTTGCGGTCCGTCCGAGATCAGTACCGCTACCGTCAGCGTCGCAGGAATACAGAACAGGACAGCAGCCCAGGTGCGGGCGGCTTTTATCAAGTCGCCCTCGGTACGGTCCGCAGCCCGCAGGATTTTCGGCGCGCTGGCTTGGACCGCGCCGTACAGTATGACCCAGACGGCCATGAACGTACCGATCATGAAAAAGGCCGCGCGGTTGCCTTCTTCCGTGCCATCCGACAGGACGGCGTAAAAGTATATCGGTATGCCGACCACAAACCACACATCGCGTGCGCCAAACAGAAAAACCCGCGCCGCCGATAGCCAGTTCACGTTGGGCGATTTTGAGAAGACCTCGGAGAACTTGGCTCCTTTGCGTCCTTTGGGTAGGCCGGGCGGCATAAAGCGAATGACGGCGAACAGGATCACGGCCAGAACAGCGGCCATGACAAAGATCGCTGTCATAAAGCCCATTGTGACCAGCATGATCGCGCCAAGCAAAAAGCCCACCCCTTTGACCGCGTTTTTGGATCCGGTGAGAATAGCAACCCAGCGAAACAACCCTCCGCCTGTCGTGGGGGCCAGTAGTTTGACGGCGGATTTCGAAGACATTTTGGCCAGATCCTTGGCCACGCCGCTGGCACCCTGTACAGCCATCACGAAGGCGACCGAGGTGGCGACGCTCCAATGCGGGTCCAGAAACGTCATTGTCAGCAATGCTGCAATCTGTATCCCCAGACCGGCATAAAGCGTCGAGGTCAGCCCGAACCGCGCAGCGATCCAACCCGCTGACAGATTGGTCACCATCCCGGCGACTTCATACAGAACAAACAGATAAGCCAACTGAACCGGCGAGAACCCTATGGTATGAAAGTGCAACAGCACCAACATCCGCAGGGCTCCGTCGGTCAGCATAAAGGCCCAATAGGCCGCCGTGACCGCGATATAGGCCGACAGTCCCTCGGGCCGGTCGCTCACAGCGCGTTCCCCACCATCAGCGCCACATCCACCAGACGGTGCGCATAGCCCATTTCGTTGTCATACCACGCATAGATCTTTAACTGCGTCCCGTTCACCACCATGGTCGAAGGCGCATCGACAATCGAAGATCGTTCGTCATTGGTGTAATCCGTCGAAACCAATGGCCGGGTCTCATAGCCCAGAATACCTTTCAGCTCACCCTCGGCGGCGGCTTTGAAGAAGGCGTTGACCTCTTCGACGGTGGTTTCACGTTCCACCTCGAACACGCAATCGGTCAGCGAGGCGTTCAGCAGGGGCACCCGCACCGCGTGGCCGTTCAGGCGGCCTTTCAATTCGGGGTAAATCAGCGTGATCGCCGTGGCCGAGCCAGTCGTGGTCGGGATCAGCGAGTTCAATGCCGACCGCGCACGCCGCAGGTCTTTGGCGGGGCGGTCCACGATGGTTTGCGTGTTGGTCACATCGTGGATCGTGGTCATCGAGCCATGACGGATACCCAGATTCTCATGAATGACCTTAACCACCGGGGCCAGACAATTGGTGGTGCAAGACGCCGCGGTCACGATGTGATGGGCCGCGGGGTCATAAGTGCCTTCATTCACGCCCATCACGATATTGGCCGTGGGGCCGTCCTTGACCGGGGCCGAGACGACAACCTTCTTCACCCCCGCCTCGAAATACGGTGCCAGCTTAGCCTCGGTCTTGAACACGCCAGTGCAGTCGATAACCACATCCACGCCGTCCAGAGGCAGGTCGGACAGGTCTTTGGTGCCAACGAACGGCAGGCGCGTGCCATCGATCGTTACGCTGTCGGCATCATGGGTAAACTCCGCATCCCAGCGGCCATGGACCGTGTCGAATTCCAGCAGGTGCGCGTGCATCTCGGGGTCGCCGACGCCATCATTGATCCAAGCGATCTTGGCGCCCTTCTCGATCAGAGGTTTCAGGGCCAGTTTGCCCATCCGGCCAAGGCCGTTTACCGCGTAAGTGGTCATTTCATATCCTCAACGGGGGTTCTGCCGATATCATCGACGGCGGTTTGCAAAGCGATCCGGTCCAGGCTTTCGACCGGCAATGACGTAAACGCCTCGATCCGTCGTTTCAGCGCGCCATAGGCGTTCTGGAAGGCCAGGCTTTTCTCGGCGTCCGTGCCTGTGGCTTTGACCGGGTCGACCATGCCCCAATGACCGCTGATTGGCTGGCCTTCCCAAGCGGGACACTCCTCATTGGCGGCCTGATTGCAGACGGTGAAGACAAAATCCATCTCGGGCGCGCCATCGGCTGCAAATTCGGACATATGCTTGGACCGCAGCACTGAGGTGTCGTGCCCTTTGTCGCTAAGTACCTGAACGGCAAATGGGTTGAGCTGCGATGTGGGCTGCGTTCCGGCCGAGTAGACGTTGAAGCGATCCTCTCCCAACGTGCGCAGAATGGATTCGGCAAAGATCGAACGGGCGGAATTGCCCACGCATAAAAACAAAACGTTGTATTTGCGATCCGGCATAGTCTCGGGTCCTTGTGAAAACGGCATACAGATATCGGGCCGGCCCCTGCAGCAATCGTTCAGCAAGAAGTCCAGCATGTGCTGCACATTCGTCATCTCGATCGAATAGAGCAGCGACGTCCCTGACCGTTCCTGCCGCACCAGCCCCGCGCGTTGCAGCGCGTTCAGGTAATTCGACAGGGTGCTGGGTTTGATATCCAGCTCGGATGCAAGCTCACCCGCTGGAACAGTGTCAGGATATCGTCGCATGAGCATGCGAAACACCATCAAGCGTTGCGGGTGACCCAGGGTGGCCAGTTTGTCGGTTGTCTCGTTTATCATATTTCATGAAATATCGAAGTAATAGAAAAACGGCAACCGGCGATCAGCAGTGTCGTAAAAATTTCACAAAACAGACCGGGGTTTTGGGCGCTGTAAGCACGGCTAAAAGCCTTGCCGAACAAGTCTTGAACGTCAGGGCGAGACGGTTTAAACGGTCCCCCGCTGCCTCAATAGCTCAGCTGGTAGAGCAGGTCCTTCGTAAGGACAAGGTCGGGGGTTCGAGTCCCTCTTGAGGCACCACTAAGTATATATGCTGCTGCCCTTAACGGCATAAAACGGGGACTTTTCTCCAACGAAGCGGGCATGGGCTCAGCACCGAACATTGCAGCGGTTGCCACACCTGAGCCCCACCACCCTTCCAGCCAAGGTTTCGTTCAGGCATTCGGGTGTTTTGTGGATACAATTTTGGTCGCGACGGCAACTGCATTGCTAATTCTTTTGTCGGGCGCAATCGAAATTGATGGTCCTACGGGTATGCGACTGACTCAAGACGCGGCGGCGGTCCATCTCGGCGAAATCGGTCGCCACTTTATCGCGATTGCTATCGTCTTTTTTGGCTTCACATCCATACTTGGCAACTACTCATATGCCGAAAACGCGATGACGTTCTTAAAATTGGAAGGGAAGCTGCCGATTTACATCTTGCGTTTGGGCTGCCTTGCAATGGTTGTTTGGGGCGCTGTGCAAGCTGTTGCCACAGTGTTCAATTTCGCGGATGCCGCCATGGGAATAATGGCAACCATCAATTTGGTGGCAATAGTGCTCCTGTCTGGCACCGTATACAAATTAACGGTGGACTATTTTTCGCAACGCCGACAGAACCTCGAACCTCGCTTTGTCGCAAGCAAATTTCCCGAGTTTAGTAAGGGCGTAGATCACACTGTCTGGACGGAGGAGATCCATGCCGATACTCAAAACCACCGATAGCGAACGGCTTCAGGAAGTCTTGGACGATATCGCAGATCGCATTGCCGGCATGTCCGAAAGGGGGAAAGTGGCGCAATACATTCCAGAACTCGCCACAGTTGATCTGAACCAATTCGGTATTGCCATTGCACCAATCAACGGCCCGTTAATTTCCGCTGGAGACGCGAGCACGCTATTCTCGATTCAGAGCATTTCAAAAGTGTTCTCGCTCACATTGGCGCTTCAACAGGTTGGTGCCACTTTGTGGCAAAGAGTCGGTCGGGAACCTTCCGGCGATCCATTCAATTCAATCGTTCAGCTTGAACACGAACGCGGAATCCCAAGGAACCCGTTTATCAACCCGGGTGCGATCATAGTGGCAGATGTTCTGCTCGAAGACCGTTCTTCTGATGAAGCAGTCAACGACCTTTTGGGATTGTGCCAAGAGCTTTCGGAGGACAACTCGATCGAGGTCGATGCGTCAGTTGCAGAGTCTGAGATGCGAACTGGGTCCAGAAACCGCGCTCTTGCGCATTTTATGCAGGCGGAAGGAAATCTAAACGCGCCGGTAGAGGATGCTTTGTCTCTGTACTTTCGCCAATGTAGCATCGCAATGTCATGTGAACAGCTAGCATTGGCGGGCCGCTTTCTCGCCGCAGCGGGTCAAAATCCGGCCACCGGTGCCACAGTATTATCGGCACAGCGAGCCAGAAGAGTAACCGCACTGATGATGTGTGGTTCTTATGATGCCTCGGGTGAGTTCGCCTTCCGTGTTGGCCTTCCAGCGAAAAGCGGTGTTGGTGGCGGAATCTTGTGCATTGTACCTGGTATCGCATCTGTAGTCGCCTGGAGCCCCGGGCTAGATCAAAAAGGCAACTCCCATTTGGCGACTATCGCATTTCAGGAGTTAGTTCGTGCGACAGGCTGGTCGATCTTTGGACCGAGTGCATAGCCTGCCCTGTTCAATTCAAGACCAGTCACATAGCTTGAGCAGGCGCCACACTGAGGATGATCTATGACGGACAAAAATGACTTCGAAAATAGCTGGCAACCATCCCAACGGTATCCAGATCCCTCCGTTGTGACACTCGATCCTCGGTTTGATAAATACAAGCTGCCGTTGGCCGGCGTCGAACGATTGGCAACTGGTTGTCGCTGGTGTGAAGGGCCAGTGTGGTTCGGTGACGGGCGCTATCTGCTATGGAGTGATATTCCGAATAACCGGATCATGCGCTGGGACGAGGTTACCGGACAGTCATCGGCGTTTCGCCAGCCGTCGAATTTCGCCAATGGTCAGACCCGGGACAGGCAAGGTCGTCTGATAACGTGCGAGCACGGTGGACGACGGGTTACGCGTACAGAATATGATGGCTCAATCACTGTGCTAGCCGAGAGCTTTGACGGAAAGCGACTCAACTCGCCCAACGATGTGATCGTCAAATCCGACGGCAGTGTCTGGTTCACCGATCCACCGTTTGGCATCTCGGGCAACTATGAGGGTCATCGCGCCGAACCAGAGTTAGGCCAGAACGTATACCGAGTGGACCCCGACACCGGAAAACTGAAAGTCGTAGCCGATGACATTCTAGGGCCAAACGGCTTGGCCTTCAGCCCCGATGAGACCGTGCTTTACATTGTTGAATCGCGTGGTGAACCGTCTCGAAAGATACTGGCTTATGACGTGAACGCGGATTGTGCCTCGATCCAGAACAAGCGTGTGCTAATCGATGCAGGTTCTGGCACGCCTGACGGGTTCCGCGTGGATGTGGACGGTAATCTCTGGTGCGGTTGGGGCATGGGTGATGCCGAACTGGACGGAGTGATGGTCTTTGCCCCTGATGGAACTCCTATAGGTCGCATCGCTTTGCCTGAACGATGTGCCAATCTCTGCTTTGGAGGCCGTGCCAACAGCCGACTTTTCATGGCAGCAAGCCATTCTGTGTACGCCCTTTATGTCAACGTAGCTGGCATGTCGGGAGGATGACACTACTCTCAGAAGTGCTTCTGCGCGATCAGAAATAGCGGTTTACCCAATGGGCTCTCAAATCTCCTGGCTCCCTTTTTAAGCGACAACTTTGGGCTCTTAGCCGTCATTAGCCGTGAAACTCTTTTGGCTTTTGATCTTACCACGGCGGCGAAACACTTTGGTGTCGATGCGCCGCCCAGTCGCCGTGACAGAAAGAGCGGGGCAAAGAAACGCAAGCAGACAGAAATCGAGCGCGAACGCTTAGCAGAGCAAGTCTCACATGGCTAAGAGAGTGAGGAACCGATACCAGGCATTGATCGAAAAAATATTCTTCGATCACTATGACGAAGGGCTTACGGCGCTTGAATTCACCCGCCAAGAAATCAAAGACGCAGCGAAATCGCTCGAAATCGTACTGCCTGACAATCTAGGCGACGTAATTTATTCGTTCCGATTCAGAACTGAACTTCCTCCACGCGTGCTTGCTACTCAGCCGGACGGTATGGAGTGGGTGATCGAACTAGCAGGGAGGTCCCAGTACCGATTCTCACTGGTCAAGATTAATCGAATACTTCCGCGCGATGATCTAATTAGGATCGCTATACCTGACGCTACACCTGAGATTATCCGGGCATACGCACTAGACGATGAGCAGGCACTTCTTGCCATTGTCCGCTATAACCGTTTGATCGACACTTTTTTGAGCCTTACGACCTACAGCCTTCAAAACCACCTGAGAACTACGGTTAAAGGAATAGGCCAAATCGAAATTGATGAGCTTTATGTGGGTATCGACAAGCGAGGCTGTCACTACGTCATACCGGTTCAAGCCAAAGGTGGAAAAGACCAGATTGGGATTGTGCAGACGACACAAGACATCCGTTTTGTAGAGGAAAAGTTCCAGGGTATGCGGTGCAGAGCAATCGCAGCATAATTCATGGATGACCAGATTGTCGCATTGTTCGAACTGACGCTGCAGGAGGGCGAAATCAAGGTAGTTGACGAAAAGCACTATAAGCTTGTTCCTGCCCAGAATCTCGACCCCGTATTAATCCGAGACTATCAGAATTGATCCTTATGACCGATATTCGGGACAAATTGTTACCGTGAAAAATAGATCGCGACTTAATATGTGTGTCGCGCACAAAGCATCAAAGCTTGCCCGATGGGTACCCTGGGGCCGGATCAATTTCAGAATAGGCTCAAATCACAAATAGAGTTTCAACACGGGTGTTCCGACGCGATCAAATGCTGCGCCAAGGTCACATGATTCAAACCATCGCAATTTGGTCTATTTTGGATTCCAGCCCGAGCGTTGGGTAAAGTTCCACAGGACAGCGTACTGAACCGCAGAAATCAGCATTTCGAGTTCAATCGGTAGCCTAAGAGTAGCCTAAACAGCATTTTACCCCGAAAGAGACGCAAACCACAGCACGAGATACTGAGGTTTCTCTTTTCCGATCAATCGGTTGAAGTGGTGAGCCGTGCAGGATTCGAACCTGCGACCCACTGATTAAAAGCTATTGGGATAATTTTTAAAAACAATATGTTAAAGAAATTTTTTCCAGGCTGTTTCAATGTTGACCTTAGATAACTGCAATGCCGCGGACCAAAGCGGCGAAATTGCGCGACGCGTGGTATGTAACGGCGGTTACGCGCGCCCAGCATTTCGCGCCTTAGCGGATGTTTGCTCTGCGGCGACCCAACGACCGCTATGCGGACTTAGCTGCCATCAGTATTTGCCCGAAGCCAATTTTTTGAAGTTGCAACACTTGCTCAAGGCGAACATCTGTGCTGCCTACAATGCACGAATGAATTTTTTCAAGATTTCTTGGATTCGCTGGAGCAACACCTCAAACTTATTTGGTGCAGGCAACCCGAACAACTCGGTCCGCCTCGCATTTGTTTCTCTTGGTGCAATCGCCTTCAGAATTTCTACCGCTCTCATAGACACATATTGGTGGATTTGTTGACCAACCCTCCGGCGTTGCTACACTCCACCGCTGTGGCTGCCGCACCGTTGGTGGCTGAAACTGCCACAGCAAGGAAGAAAGTTCCTGCAGATAGTTTTGCCATATATTCAGGAACTAAAAGAAACGTCAGAGTACGCGCGCAAGGAATGCCTTGGTGCGCGCTTCTTGCGGTGAGGCGAAGAGCTCCTCGGGTGGCCCCTGCTCCAAGATTCGGCCAGCATCAAGAAAACACACCTTATCTGCCAGTTCCCGGGCAAAGCCCATCTCATGCGTGGCAAGCACCATCGTCATACCCTGCTGCCGCAGATCACGTAATACGTCGAGAACCTCGCCCACTAGTTCAGGATCAAGTGCGCTTGTGATCTCGTCAAAGAGCATGATCTGAGGGTCCATTGCCAGCGCTCGGATGATCGCCACGCGTTGCTGTTGCCCACCTGACAGTTGGTCGGGATAGTGCTCCATCCGATCGCTGAGCCCAAAGCGTGAGAAAAGCTGTGCTACCCGGGGGCGCAAATCCTCCCAGCTCAGGCCTCGCACGCGGCGCGGGGCGAGCATGACGTTCTCTGCCGCAGTCATGTGGGGAAAGAGGTTGTAGCTTTGGAAGACAATGCCGATCTCTTGGCGCACTGGCTGTGGGTTTAAGCCCGGCTCGGATATGTCCCTCCCATCCAGCCAGATCGTCCCATCATCGATAGGTTCCAGCAGATTCATGCAGCGCAAAAGGGTGGACTTGCCCGAGCCCGAAGCGCCGATCAGACACACCATCTCGCCCTCGGCCACATCAAGATCAATGCCCTTGCAAACTTCGTGATCATCGAACCGCTTGCGGATACCCCGTAACGACAACTTCGGCTTCATCTGCGTGCCCGGTTCTGCTTGTTCATCAAGTAATCCGCGTATCGCGTCGCGGGAACGGTCAGCGCCAGGAAGATGAGTGCCGCACCTACATAAGGCGTAAAGTTCGCGTAAAGTGACTTGTAGACTCCGGCCTGACGGAAAATCTCTACCGGACCGATGAAAGACAAAAGTGCCACATCCTTCTGCAAGGCGATGAACAAGTTCATATTGGCGGGCACCACGTTTCGAATGGCTTGCGGCAACACAACAAATCGCATTGTGTCTTGATCGCTCAGACCCAATGAGACGGCGGCGGAACGCTGCGACTGGTGGATCGAATCGATGCCAGAGCGAATAACCTCAGCGACATAGGCTGAGTAGACCAATACCAGCGCCAAGGTCCCCCAGATATAGGGGCTGTTCCAAGGCCTTGGCAGGCCCAGCCCGGGCACCCCGAACCCGATGATGTAGATGACAAGAACCACCGGCAGGCCACGAAAGATGTCTGTGTAGGCAATCCCAAACAGGCGAAGTGGAAAAAGCGCGGGTGCACGGGTGTCCCTGCAGAGTGCGATAGCGAGGCCGGTGATTGCGATGAGCGGGGCCGACCACGCAAAAATCATCACGTTCAACAGAAATGCATCAAGCAGCCCAGGAAACGTCGCTACAAAGACACGGCCATTGAAGAAGGCACGCTGCACAGCATCCCAACCGGGTGAGAGCGGAACTAGAACGACAATGGCCAGCACCACGCTAATGGTAGAGATCAGCGCGATGCGGTTCGAGCGTCGACGCACTCCGGCTTCATAGACCTCGCGGCGCGTTGGCGCTGCGGCAGACCGCCTGGCCGGTCTGTTCTGCACCGATGTTTCGTCCATTTATTTAATGACCGGAACACCTGTGGCCTCTGCCAGCCACTGGGTCTCGATCGCGGCAAGTTCACCGCTTTCGGTCAGTTCCGAGATAGCAGCGTCGACACACTCCTTAAGCGGGTTGCCCTCTTCCATCAGAAGGCCGAATTGGTCGGGGCTATCTGATTGCTCCGGCGGGAATTGGCCCAGCAGCACACCGCCTTCTACAACCACTGCCGACAGATAGAGTGCAGTGGGTAAATCATAAAGAGCAGCGTCGATCTGACCGGCCATGATTGCAGCATTCACGTCAGCATTGTCGTTATAAAGTAACGGGTCACTTGCTGGCTGAATCACATCGTTGAGAATTGGAAGCGCAGTGGTGGTGGCCACGGCCCCCCAATTCAATCCCTTGAGACTATCCAGCGTCGCTTCGGCCCCAGCATCGACCACATTTTGGGTTGTCAACACCGCCATGGCAGAGCTGTAGTATGGCAGACTGAAATCAACCATTTCCTCCCGTTCGGGGGTAATAGAGTACTGCTGGATGTTAAAGTCAAAGTTCTTTGCTCCAGGTTGTATCGCTTCATCAAAGCTCGTGCGTACCCAAGTGACATTATCCGAACTGAATCCCATTTTATCAGCGATGGCATAGGCTACCGCAGCTTCGAACCCCTCGCCGTTTTCGGGCGCGTCGTCCATTACCCACGGATAGTAGGCTGGGTTGCCTGTGGCGATGGTCAGAGTTCCTTCTACAAGGGTCTTGTCCGCCGCGCAGGCCCCGTGGCCCGCGGCGTGTGCCATCGTCGCAGAGACAATCAAGGCCAGAGCTGTGCCGGAAAGCAGTTTCATCAAAGCGTCTCCCTGTTTTCTGATTGGCGACAGGTTCCTACGGGTGAAGAGATTTGTCTAGTGTGAGGACAAGTTGGATAGCCATCCAAAAAGCCATGACCGCTTATCGACGCCAAAGTAACAGAGATCTCCCGACTGCTTTGGGCTGATTGTGTTGAAGAAGTCGGCTTTTGAGACGCGTTGATATTGCGGTCGCGTTCGCTTGATCTG
>NZ_JBXWSR010000030.1:0-1469 GCF_059613525.1 Ruegeria sp. SATB045
CCGGATGAGGGTAACTGCCGAAACGTCTCATCTAGCATCGGATGAACCGGAACCAGTCGCTCCGCCGCGTCCGTCTTGAGCAGTCGCAGTTCGTTTGGTCTGACATGAACGAAGCACCCGAGGTTGCCCTTGGTCACAAGGTCTTCCCGGAGCAGCCCGACCGCTTCCCCCGCTCGCATTCCTGATAGCAGACAGGTCAGCAGAACCGGATGTAACTCCCGGTCCTTGGCTTGGAGCAACCGCACGACTTCATCGTCCGTCGGAACTGCATAAGGCGCTGGGCGCACCTTCCGGTCGAAGAGAACCGTTCGGAATGGATTGACCTCCAGATGCCCCTCGTAGACCACCCAGTCGAGGAAGTGATTGACCTGAGACCAGATACGTCGCTGAGTTCTGGCTGTTATGGTCAGCGACCCCCGAGAGGAATACGCTACTAACTGGTCCAGAGTTAACCCACGGGTCCGTTCTGACTTGCCGATCATCGGAGACAGTTGGGCTATTGCGGACAGAAACTCCCGTCCGTCTGCTCTGTCCAGACCGCAAACCGATTGGTCACCGTATCGACTAGTGAACAACCCGACAGAGTATCGGACCGATTTAAACCCGCTGGGTCGTAGCTCATTACTGCGCTTGTTCAGATAGGCCCGGCTCAGGTCACGCACTGGCACCTTCACTGGTGCTGATGGTCTGGCGAAGCTGGACGGCTCCAGATTGCACCCAGAGTGCTCCAGAGTGGCCCGGAGACGGACGAGAGACGACTCCGGATGGTCAACCCAATCAGGAGACAAACCGTTGACCTCCGGGGCAGAGAGGGCTTCTTCAGCGTGCGACCGAACCTGTTCCACCAGTGTCTCGAACCGGGCGTTGACTTCAGCGGCGCGAACGCGGGCAGTGTTGCGGTCACTGGTCTTGAGGCTCTGCTTCAGCGCCCGAGCGCCCAGCGCAAGAGCCACGTCAACGGGATAGTTGCGTCTGAACAGCCACGTATGGCCCTTCAGATAGGCATAGCGAATGTGAGCAGACATGGGTCTCCTCCTTTTCTGTTTCGAATTTGGGATGGGGTCAGTTGGTTGAGACGAGCCTGACGATCATCTCGAGGGCCGGTTCGCCGTAGGACCCAGCCAGTGGACCGCTGACAGCAAAGCCGGTCACGCAGTCTTCGAACACCTCTTCCACGCGGAACAGATGCTCAGGGACGTCATCGAAGGCGCGGACGACCACGACGTCGCCGGGGGTCAGCTCCAGCTCAGTCATCGTCGGACTTCCACGTCCAGAGAACCGCCAGCAGAACCAGCGCTGAGACAGCGGGGTGAGACCGCGAAACCACCCAGAGCATCGTCGTCAGGACGGCCTTGGGCGGTGGGTGCAAAAGAAAACCCCCGACGAGAACGCCGAGGGCAGACAGGTACTTCATGGATCAATCTCCTGCAGTTGCTTCTTTATTTAGATGCAGGAGGTTGCTCGGTTTT
>NZ_JBXWSR010000031.1:0-73307 GCF_059613525.1 Ruegeria sp. SATB045
CGTGGTTTCACAACCGTTCGGGACGCGGGCGGCCCGGCAATTGGTCTGCAAAAAGCTATAGACCGCGGTAAGGCCGTGGGGCCAAGGATTTATGCATCAGGGCCAGTCATTTCGCAGACTTCCGGACATGGCGAGCATCGGGTCTACACCGAACCCCACCCGAACTTCATGGGGGCGCAGCCGTCTTTCTTTAACCAGCACGTCGAGTTCCTGGCCGATGGCGTGCCCGAAGTACTGCGGGCAACGCGAGAAGCACTGCGCATGGGCGCGGTGCAGATCAAGGTAATGGCAGGCGGTGGTGTGTCATCTTCGGTTGATCCGTTGCACACCGTTCAAGGATTGCCAGAAGAGTTGGAGGCATCGGTTCGCGCGGCGGCTGATTGGGGGACCTATGTCATGGTCCACGCCTATAACGACGACTCGATCCTGCGGTCACTGGAAGCGGGCGTCATCAGCATAGAACATGGGCAACTGATGACTGAAGTATCGGCGCAAGCCATCAAGGAGTCTGGCGCCTGGATTGTCCCGTTCTATTCTCTGCTTGGGCTTGACGAGGAAGTTGTCAAAAAGGCGCTTGGCCCCGCTGCAGCGCCCAAGTTTCTTGATGTTCAGGCCGGTGCGCGCAATCAGATGAAATTGTTGAAAGAATACGAGATCGAAAACGTCGCATTCTCGACCGATATCATCGGCGACCCGGTGGCTCTGACCAAGCAGAATGATGAGTTCAAATACCGGCTGGAGGCGTGGACTTCGTACGAAATCCTGCAACAGGCGACGTCAAAGTCGGCCGCACTTCTGGCACTGTCAGGAAAACTCAATCCCTACACAGCAGGCCCGCTGGGCGTGATCGAACAAGGCGCATATGCCGATCTGCTGCTTGTTGAAGGAAACCCGGTCGAGGATGCCGAGATCCTGGTCGACTACACCAACAACATCGACCTGATCATGAAAGATGGTGTGATCTACAAGAATACACTCGATTGAGTGTCGCGCGGGGTAAATTTACCTCGGCACCCCGCGCATCCCTAGCTCTACAAATGGGAACTTCTCAAAATGAGAATTCGAGCCAAACTGACACTTGTTCCAACAGTTCTCGCATTTTTCTTGGCTTTGCCGGTTCACTCAGAAGTTACACTTATCGAATGGGCTGACTTGATCGATGAAACTGCTCAGAACTACGAAGATCCATTCGTCGAATTGACGGGCAAACAGCTTAACACGCTTCGAAAATTGGTCCGGTTGCGCGCGCAGCAAGAAAAAGGCGGGTCGTCGCCAGAGCTGTTGGACCAGCTTCAAGTGGATATCGAGGCGACCGAAGCAACTCTTGCTGAGGAACGCGTTGATGCGAACTGGCTGATTTCCCAACGCTGGATTGTGATGGAAAGACGTGAGAAGGCGGGCACGGCCGCTAACATCGACATCGACGGCATGATCGTTTCATTGGGCGGGTTTGTGATCCCGGCACCCCGCGACGAAGATGGTTCCCAAATGGCATATATCGTGCCGGAACGTGGAATGTGCAGCCACGTACCACCTCCACCTCCGAACCAGATGGTGCGTTTGCACCTAAGCGATTCATGGACGCCATCGACAGTCTACGAACCCATCGTTGTAACTGGTCAAATCAGGATCGAGCCGACGCAGAAGGAAATGCTGGTTGTTGATGGTACTGTCCTCATGAAGGCTGCGTTCACTATGAAGGTCGATGACGTTCAGACTTTTGGACCAATCCAGACTTCCGAAGAGGCTTCAACCAATAGGGAAAGTGTATTGATGGGAAGGATCAAGGCGACTGGCGGGGCTACCAGAGACGATTAGTGACACGAGCCAATTGATCAGAATATGGTTCAGAACGAGCGTTCAAGCTGGTGGGCTAAATTGCTGCTCGTGAAAGACTGAACGGCGAAAGCGGCGATAGGGGAGCGCATGAAGGTTTGGCTTATTAGAATAATTGGGCTTGTCGCAATTCTCGCTTTCACAACGGTCGCATTTGTTTGGTTGTTGCTTGCCGCTCCGATGTTCTCGGACATGCGGCGCGACCTTGTAGAAAAAGTTCTTTCAGAACAAATTGGTCGGCCCCTTCTAGTGAACGATGATGTAAGCGTCGCGCTTGGGCGCGTTAGTCACATCTACGTCGGCGGGGTGGTTATCCCGAGCCTGACAATGCCGGAGTCACCTCTTGTAGAATTGAACCTGTTAGAACTGGAGTTGGATATTATCGCCTTGACCAACGGGCGTCTGCATTTTGACAATCTCGTCGTGGAAGGCCTCCAAGCAAATATTCTTACAGCCGAAAACGGCACCACAAGCTGGCGAAAAGACAGGCCAACACCCAAACCAGTGTCCAAGGAAACTGTATCAGCGGATGGTCCAAAAGACGTTGCTAGCGCTGATAGTACCAATGAGAACGACACAGAAGGCAGCGGAATCCTGAACTTCCTGAGCGACAAGAACGTCAGCTTCACATCAATCGGGTTAAACATCGACGACAAGGTCTCGGGCTTCTCATTTGTGTTTGACCTTCAGTCACTCGCGCTCGAACAAGTAGATAATGGACAAAGAACAAAGGTCTCTGGTTCCGGCTCCGTCAACGGTCAAGGCTTCGAAATCGAAGGCGACTACCCCCATGACGCACCGTTTACAACACGGGCCAATTTCGGAGAAATAACCGTCAGCTACGATGGCGAGCCCTTATCGGCAGACGAAGGGGGCGGCTATCGGGCTGTATTGGAGATGGACACCGGAGAATTCGGTGACTTTCTAGATGTCATAGGATTGGAACGCGTTCTGGAAGGCAATGGTCAGCTGCAAGCAGAGCTTGTCTCTCAGGACGCTCTGAAGATCGAGGCGTTTAAAACCACCGTCAGCCTGGAAGATGGGCAGAAGCTCGAAGCTGAGGGCGCAATAGATGACCTCTACACCGCTCAGGGCGTTGATCTGCTTTTCAATGCGCGGCTTCATCCCGAAGGGCAGCCTCCGCCAGCAGCAAAAAGTATCCAGGAACTCAAATTCACTGGCTTTGCAATGCATATGGTCGGATCCCTGGCTTCCTTCGAATTCGAGAAGTTGCTGTTCCAAACCAATGCATTTGACCAAGGGCTGGACGTAATCGGCCCAGCCTCAATCGAAAGTATTCGCCGCATGCCAGACGGACGGCTCGCCATGCTGGGCATTGCGCTACAAGCCGGTCCAATTGAAGAGCCTGTCCTGAAAGCCGAAGGTGAAATCCTCGATCTGCTTCAGCTTCAGGACGTGACTTTCGATGGGGAGCTAAACGGGCCCGCCAAGTTGATTTTGCCCAACCTCGATAAAGACTACGTTGACCAATTCGGCGGCATCAAAGCCGACTTCAACGTATCCAATGCGGGCGGGTCGGTTTCTCTCAACAGGTTTAACGCGACCACTTACGACACCGATCTATGGGCGCTTGATCTTGCACTATCCGTCAACGAGCTAAAAGGGCTGGCCGGTCTCAATTTTGATGTAGAATTGGATGTCGACGACAGCGTCGAGTTTCTGACAGCAGTTAATCTACAACCTGTCGAGCTCGGGGCACTAGCTATCGATGCTGAAACCTCCAAACAGGGCGAGGACTTTGATGCCGCAATCCAGTTCGAAGCCGGGTCTTCGCATCTCCTTGCGACTTTGAACGCAAATTTCCCCGAGGGCACTTCTGTTGTTCGGGGCAACATCACGAGCGAAAAGCTCGATCTCAACGACCTGAAGAACCTGACTGCCGTGCTGAACCAACTGAAAAGTCTGGTAGGGGAGACGTCAAAAGAACCTGAAGCCGAAGTGCAACCTTTAGTTTTACCGAAGGAGACAGACGTGCAGCCCTTGGTATTGCCAAAGGAAAAAGGGAAACCTGCCGATCTTCTGGATGTGCAGCGCGTGCTACGCGAAGCTGACGTCGAGGTACAGATCGAATTCAAAGAGATTGTAGGCCAGCAAGGTGTAACGTCTGTTTCAAGCCAATTGTCAGCAAAAGAAGGAACTGTGGATTTCGGCCCCCTTCAGATGGCTTACGGTGGCGGAAACTTCAGCCTTCGGGCGGTCATGGATCTGATTGATTCACCCGATTGGCTTTCATTGTCGGGATCAACCTCGGGATGGGAATTCGGGGAGATCCTTGATGAATTGGGAATCGGTATTGATGCCTATGGCCGTTTGAGCGGAGAGTTCAACGTTTCTGGCAGCACCAGCTCTAGCAAAGCCTTCATCAACTCGATGCGCGGCAACGCGTCTTTTTCGATGTCGCAGGGCTATATCAGCACCAGCCTATTGGAGCTGGCGGGGCTGGGTATTTTCCCCTGGCTGTTTTCAGAGGAGTTCAGACAAGGCTACACCGACATCACTTGCGTGGTTGCCCCGGTTAATATCCAAGCCGGGCGAGTCAGTTCAAACTCTATCGTCATTGAAACGGGATCGGTTCAATTGGTGGCCAGAGGACAAGTGGACTGGCTGAACGACAGCATTGCGATCAGAGCTGAGCCGCGGCGCGTTGGCAAACCCTTATCCAGAAGCGCTTGGCCCTTTGATGTGACTGGCCAACTTTCGTCGCCAAAGTTCAAGCTGGATGTAGGCGGGTCCAGAAACAAGGCTCCAGACGGCGCAGATGCTATGACTGTCGACAGGCAACCCTGCGTGCCTGATATCAACCAATTGCAGTGATCTGACGCGACCTAGTTCTTTAGTGGTTCCGGCTGTTCGGCCTGACACGTCAGAACGGCCTCAATGGCTTTGGCAGACCCGCTGAGATCGAGTTCAACCTCGGCCCCGCTTTCGCCAATAATCGTGACGCTTTGGCGTTTTCCAAACTCGGTTACAAATGCCGGGTTGTCGAAAAAGGCGTAACCACCGGGCACGCCATTCTTGTAGACACCCACCGCTTCGCCTTCGAATCTCGCATCACCAAAATCGAACTGTACGATCCCGGTCGCACCTTCTTCGATTTGCACCCAGGCTGGATTAAAAGCGGCAAAAAAGCCGCCGTCCTGATTAGGTGCTGCGCCGATTTCAACGGTCATGTCATTTTCAAAGGGCTTCCACGCAAGACAGCCATTGCCCTTTTCGGCATCAATCAGAATTGTCCAGTCGCCGGATTCACCCCACCGTTCCATACCGGCGGCCCACACCGCGCCAGTGGAGATCAATGCCATTGCTGATAACACCAACCTGTTCATTCAAAGCTCCACACATGTTCCGCCAATCCTTAGATGCAATCAGACTATCGCGCTGGTTCAGTCAAAGACAACCATTCGATTTCTGGAATGTTGACCCGGCATCAACGCGCGTTTGCCTGAGAAAGAAATCATCATCGGCCTCCGCCAGATAGGCTGTTACACTCTACTCCCCTAGAATTTGCCAGAGTTGTTCCAGGTCTCTTTCGGGCCGATCTGGTCCTGAACATCAAATGTTCGACGATCTTTCCACCCTCCAGCCGGAACAAGTCAAAGACGGCCCAATCGTCCTCGTCTTGTTTTACATGGCTAAAAGCAACCACGAAATTTCCCTGGCCGAGTAGTCGGTGAACTTTGACGTATTGCGCAGTTTACCCAATCAAAAGCTTTGTCGCGAGGGCGATGTCAGACATGAAGATGATAAACTATTGGCAAAATACGCAAACTTATGAGGTGCGCGAAATACTATGCGCACGCCTA
Organism: Ruegeria sp. SATB045; assembly: GCF_059613525.1. Taxonomy (NCBI): domain Bacteria; kingdom Pseudomonadati; phylum Pseudomonadota; class Alphaproteobacteria; order Rhodobacterales; family Roseobacteraceae; genus Ruegeria; species Ruegeria sp. SATB045. The sequence continues at coordinate 5,661 of NZ_JBXWSR010000031.1, forward strand.
TACTGCTGGTAGGCGCGCTCATAACGCTGCGCTCCTGCTGTTGATTTCGTTCATCAAATTCAAGTGTGCTTGCCCATAACTTTGCGCCGTATTTGCGCATAATTTTGCACGATTTGCCCAAAAGTTTGCCGCCCCCATTTCGGTGTCGAATTAAATCCTTCCGAAAGTCTCTTTGAGTTCTGCGACTTGTGCTGCATCCAACATTCGGGTTGGCATGTCCCGCAATGCCACGAGCAGCTTGGCTGTTTCTTCTAACTCTTCTGCTGCACAGACCGCCGAGAAGAGGTCCTTCCCCGATACGACTGGTCCGTGATTGGCCAACAGAACAGCACTAAATTTGCCGCCCAGTTTACGGATCAGATCACCTGATTTCGGATCACCCGGCTTGACGTATGGAACCAGTTTGACCGTGCCGACGCGCATGACCACGTATGGTGTAAGCGGTGGAATACAGTCGTCTGGATCGGTGTCTTCCAGACACGACAATGCGGTGGCCCAGGTCGAATGCAGATGAACCACGGCGCCCGCTTCTGGTCTTGTCTCATAGAAGGCTTGATGCAGAAAGACTTCCTTGGTCGGCTTGTCCCCGGAGACGTGGTTGCCATCCAAGTCAATCTTGGCGATGCGCTCGGGATCGATATTCCCCAAAGTCGAGTTGGTAGGTGTCATAAGGATTCCGTTATGCAGCCGGGCAGAGACATTGCCCGCAGTGCCGGGCATAAAATGGCTGATCTGCCAAAAACCTTTCTGCATGTCTCTGGATGAAGCGGAGAAGATCGTTTCAGAGGCTGAAGCGGCAGGTGCAACTATTGTCGTGCATGAGAATTTTCGTTTTCAGCCTTGGTATCGTGCAATCAAGGTGGCGATGACCGAGGGTCGAATTGGAACACCTCTACAAGCGACTTTCCGGCTTCGGCCCGGCGACGGACAGGGACCGCGAGCCTACCTTGACCGGCAGCCGTACTTTCAGGAAATGCCACGTTTCCTAGTTCATGAGACAGCGGTTCACTGGGTAGACACATTCCGATTTTTGTTCGATGCGCCCAGCGCAGTTTATGCGGACTTGCGCCAAGTTAACCCCGTTATCGCGGGCGAGGACGCAGGTTACATCCTGTTTGACCACCCCAACGGATTGAAAACTCTGTTCGATGGCAACAGATGCCTTGACCACAGCGCCAAAAACCCGCGTCAGACCATGGGCGAAGCTCTTATCGAAGGAACGGAAGGATCACTAGTTCTTTACGGCGACGGTTCCGTTGACCTCCGCGCGTTTGGAAAACAGGAGAGACAGCAGATACTATCTCCAAGCGATCATGATGGATTTGGAGGAGACAGCGTTCACGCCTTGCAAAGTCACGTTATTTCGGGCCTTCTACTGGGCACGCCTTTGGAAAACACGGCCCGAGACTATTTGGATGTGATCCGCATTGAAGAGAATATCTATCTCTCAGCTGCGGAAGGACGAAAAATCAACCTGGAGACACCGTGAAGGATCAGGACGCAAAAACTCTTTCCAATACACAACGCGCTGTTAGGGATTTGCGGCGGATGATCCTGTCTGGCGAACTTGCGGCCGGAACTGACCATCTGGAGTCGGAACTCGCCGAGACCCTTGGCATGTCCCGCACCCCGATACGGGAAGCTGCGCTGATGTTGGAAAGTAAGGGGTTGCTGGAAATGCGACCCCGAAAGGGCGTTCGGATACTACCTGTTTCATCAGATGATATGCGTGAGATTTACGACATACTGACGGAACTTGAGAGTCTCGCGGCACAGCGCGCTGCCGAAGCGGGTTATTCAGAAGATGAACTGGCGGTACTCGCTGGATCAATTGCGAAGATGGACCAAGCCATCGAAGCCGAAGACCTTGAAGCGTGGGCAGAGGCAGACGAGTTGTTTCATCAAGAGCTCGTTCGGTTGGGCGGCAACAAACGAGTCGAAGCGATTGTTGCCATGATGAGCGACCAAGTCCGCCGCGCGCGTGCAACGACGTTGTTCATCAGGCCCCTGCCCGTTAAATCCAACGAAGATCACCGGGTTGTTTTTCAAGCGATTAGTGAAGGTCGTCCAGATGCCGCCCGTGAACGTCATCGAGAACACAGGCTGCAAGCACAGGCTATGCTTTGCGGGATACTCGAAAAGCATCGGCTTAACAGCCTCTGATCTTCTCGCATCCGGTCGTTAATCAACTAAAATAGCTGCTTTTTTAGGCACAAAAAGCTCTCCGAACACCTGTCTAACACGGCAGTCTATCGTTGAGGCCGGCTGTTCTGATTTACTTTTTTCAGGTCACTCAACCAACCACTGCATCAATGGAGTTGAAATAGTACGATTTCGGATTATATTAGTTCGATATCGTACTACTGGAGACTCAAGATGCCAAATCGAAGACGTTTTCTCAAGATTCTAGGCGGAGGCACAATACTGGCGGCAACGGGCGCGGTTGCGTTTCTCGCTACACGCACGCCGCATGACGCGCTGGCTCCGTGGACGCCACAACCATATGACGACCCCCGCAAAGCCGCTTTGTCCTACGCGATTCTCGCCCCTAACCCGCACAACTTGCAACCTTGGCTCGTCGAGTTAGTTGGGCAAAACAAGGTTCGCATCCACCGCGATACAGATCGCGAGCTTCCGGAAACCGATCCTTACCACCGCCAGCTCTATATTGGCCTCGGCGCATTTGTTGAGACGATGGTCCTGGCGGCAGGTGCTCTCGGGTTTGATACCGAGGTCAAGTTGCTGCCAGATGGGGATGACGGGCCTATTGCAGAAGCAGTGTTTGTACCTGGAGGGGCACCCGATCCACTTTCAAATCAAATCCTCAACCGACATTCAAACAAAGAACCGTATACTGAACAGCGGCTGTCCGAGACGGAAGTGTCGGTCCTTGAAAACTACGCCACCCTGATTACCGATGAAGATTTGGTGACCCGTATTCGAGACCTTACGAAACGCGCTTTCGAAATCGAAATGCGAACACCGCAGACCTTGAAAGAATCCGTCGACCTCATGCGGATCGGGAAAGCAGAAATCAACGCCAACCCGGACGGGATTGAGTTACGCGATCCCATGCTGGAAACGCTGCGACTTACTGGCCTATTGGACAATGAGACCCTTATGAATGTTGACCACCCAGGCACTCAGTCTCACATGCGAGGCTACTTCGCTATGCTAGACGCGACGCCGCAATACGCAGTCCTCACGACAACTACAAACACGCGAAGCGATCAACTCGAAGCCGGACGTCAATTGATGCGTTTCTACCTGAAGACAACCGAAATGGGTCTGGGCGTGCATCCGGTCAGTCAGGCCCTTCAGGAATATCCCGAGATGGCCGATGAATACGATCTTGCGCATGAGCTTCTTGCGTCACCGGGCCACACGGTGCAAATGTTGCTGCGTTTGGGGTATGGACCCGAGCCAATTGCCACACCCCGCTGGCCTCTGGAGACACGAATTCTGAATGAAGCCTGAAGATGAGACCAACGAAGTCTACCGGTTCTTCACCGAGGTCGGGATCATCAACCAGCTGATCTCGACCAAGCTTGAAGCGTTCTTACCTGGCAGAATGACCGCTACCCAATTTGGCATATTGGGCCACCTGGTCCGGCGCCCCGAGGGGGAAACGCCACTACAGCTGTCGAACGCTTTTCAAGTGCCCAAGACGTCGATGACGCACATGCTCGCGAGCCTCGAAAACCATGCCCTGATTACCCTTGAAACCAACCCCAATGACAAGCGTTCGAAAATAGCCCGGTCCACGCCGCAAGGTGCGGAGTTTTTGAAAGCTTCTATGGAACGGATGTCTGAAGCCCTGGCTCCAGTTTTGTCCGAACTCGGGCCCGAACCGTTCCATAGGTCTTTGCCCAATTTGACGCTCATACGTGAAACGCTAGACAACGAGCGCGACTAGCCGTAACCTGCATCGCCCCAAGCAAGCAGCCAAATTCTCAAAAGATCATACAATCCGCGCCCGGAGGCAGAGGCGGCGATCCTTCAGGTAAGGTGGGTGTGTAGTCAAATGTCACAATCTTCGCGCCACCGTCGAACGCCACGAACAGTTGGTTAGATCCCGGCCTAATGGCGATGCCTTCCGGGTCAGTTCCGAATTCCAACAGGCTTTGCTGGGCGAGCAGTTGGCCATCTGCCGTGAACTCATACAGGCTGTTTGACCCTTCCCAGTCATCAACGATCAACATGTGACCGGTTCGTGGGTCAATTGCGATGCCCTGTGCCTCGCTTAAGGGGGGAGAGAGCTTCATGGTATCCAACCTTGCCGTAAGGACGCCTTCTGAAGTGAACCAAGACAATCGTTCCGGATCATCTTCTACGGTCACGATCTGCCCCTTTGCATTGATCGCGATCCCTTCGGTATCCGCAAATCCACCTTCAAGTTCAAAGGGTGCTCCTAAAGTGACTCCTTCCTTCGTGAGACGTTGGAGGCTGCCAAGACCGTCGCCTACCAACAAGTGATCTCCTTCGATAGCAATTGCCTTGATACGGAAGAGATCGCTGGATATGCGGCGCAACTCATCACCTTGCAACGTAACGAGAATGGCCTCGGGCCCCTCGTTGGCAATCCACAAGCCACAAAACGTTGGATCGTAGTCAAGGCTTGCGGGTTGGTTGAGCTCATAGCGCCCAGTTTCGCGAAGCTCCAATGCCGTGGCCGGAGAAGCCCCAGCGCAGATCAGTAAGGCTATGGTTCTTGCAAACACTCAGAATGCTCCCGGAAAGGTATGTTGTTTAAAAAAATATACCTGATTATTGCGCCCCTTCAGTGAGAAAGAACAGCTCAATGGGCTGAGCAAGGCCACGTATTTCGTGATCCCCACAGCTAACGAACATGTTCGGTGCAGCACTTGCAACGGCTAACGTCGCCAACACTCTCTGACCAATTGATTTTGTTAAGTTTTCAATTCGGCTTGCGACGTTCACCGCACCGCCCAAAACCGTAAAATCAAGCCTGCCGGGGCTACCGATGTTACCGTAGCTGACCTGCCCAACGTTGATCCCAATTCCAATGTCCAAGGGCGGTTTTTGGAACTCGTCTCGTCTAGTGTTGAGAGCGTTCAAACCACTCAGCACACTCTGCGCTGCAAGAGCCGCCATTCTGCAACGGTCGGCATGGTTTTTTTGAGCTTCAATAGTGAAGATCGACAGGATGCCATCACCCATGAACTTGAGGACGTCTCCACCGTTGTCTTCTACGGCTTTGACCACCAGATCAAAATAGTCGCTGAGCGTGTCGAAGACTTCTTCTTCCGTTGAGGTTTCGGAAAGTGCCGTAAAGCCTCGCAGATCAGAGAACATAACCACGGCATCCAGAGTTGTTCGCTCACCCCGCTTGATGTTGCCGCTCCAGACTGCCTCAGAAGGTCCATCTCCTAAATAAGTTCGAAGTAGACCTTTAGACGATTTTCGCATCGTCACAGGTTCCAAGGCGCAAGAAAGGGCCGGTAAGACCGCTTCAATCAGCCTTAGATGTTCCGTCGAGAATCCATCCGGCGCCTGTGTAATGAACGTGCAACCATGCAGCGATCCATCACCATAATAAAGCAAAGTAGCGTAGTAGTCGGTGCCGCCTTGCTCTGCAAACTCCAAATAGGATGAATGCTCTGTTTCTGAGTCCAGTTGCTGAAGACTTTTGTGAAGCGGCTTTCTATTCGCCAGAATATACTCAAATGAGCTCCCAACATAACCATCCGTCAACGTCGTCTCATGGGTGACATCGTAGCTGTCGGTGCCGTTGGGCGTCCAAACCACGCCCCAAGCAATAAGCAATGGATTGGCAAAGCGTTGGCCAATGTTTACTCGCCACAGCGGAACTCCGGCTTCGACCAAGGAGGAACAAAAGTGTGACACCACTTTTACAGGATCGCCGGAGCGACGACCTTCTGTAATCATCCATTCGGTTAGTCGGGTGACTTCTTCCATGTACCCAAGTTAGTCGCTTGCATAAGATGAGCAAAGACTATTGGAATTGCATTGTCGCTTACACTTATTGAGCCGCCTGATCTGAATTGGTTCAACAGAAGATTACAGCCCCTCGCTTGGGCGAACTTCAATAGAAACCAATCTCGCTGACGTCTACGCGGGCCTCGTGATCGCGCCCGTAGGCTACAACCCCAACTGAGGTGATTGCGTCTGCAACAGGAGTAGCGCGCAACATGGCACCTGAAGCCTTGAAGCCTGGCAGAGGCAAGTAAACTTCTCTCCATTCTTCAGAAGTTGAGAACTCGGCCTGATAGTATTGCCACGGAAGCACCGTGCCACGTGTTCTGAGGTGAACGAAGTATTGCTCGCCGTTCCCCCGTACCAATAACCTGACGCCTGATACAGCCTCATCCAGTCGCTCAGACAACTTGCGTCGGAACTGGATGAAGCCCCCATTGTTTTCTGTACTCACGGTTCCGGTCAGCCGCGCGAATTCAACACCACCTTCCGAACGAAACTGCACCTGTCCTGAGGAAACTCCTCCCATGACGGTGTCGGCAACGTAGTCCCAACGCGTCTCCGGAGACTTAGAAAAGTCTTCAGTCAGTTTTTCATCAGCATGAGCCATTGTGCATCCGATGATAACAAGACCTGAAACAAGCCCGATGAAGTTTGCACGCATATTGTTCCTTGTCAGTTCAGTATCGCAATGGAGAGGTTCAGCGCCGCGGCAAATGCGACCCATGCAAAGTACGGCAGGAAAGACAGTGCGGAGACCCGATCTGAATTCCTAACCTGAGTGATGAACATGACGATGGCAGCCAACAACGCGACAATGACCAAAAGGGCAAACCACGGCAGTTGCAGTACGAAAAAGGTTGGGGACCATAAAAAGTTCAGACCCATCTGCGCCCACCACAGCTTCATGGCGGTCGAGCTTCGGTCCGCTTCGAACTGACGCCAACCTACCATGGCGATTAAGACATATAGCACCGTCCAAACCGGCCCGAAAATCCAATTAGGTGGATTGAAAGCCGGTTTAGAAAGCTGCGCATACCATTCGCCAGGTGCGGTCAGTGTTCCGATCAGGATGCCGCCTCCCATCACGAGCGTAAGGAATGCTATGCGGATCAACCAATTCCACATTTTGCGATAGCTTTCAGCAGTCCCTGGTCGTCACGTTGACGAGTGCTTCGGAAGAGAAGGTCGCCGTACTGGTCTCATCCGCATCGGTATATGACACCGTGGCGCCTTCGATCTCCGACCCCGTTACGGTGATTTCGCGTTGCCCGATAGTATCATCGAGATCGATGGTAAAAGCGAGTGTGTCCCCGGCTGCGAGGGAGGCGATTTCAAGTTCTATTGTATCTTGCCCGTCCACGACCGCTGGAATTTGCCGCAGAGCATCCGCACCCTCAACGAATTCGAGAGGTTGAAAGACCTCGACGCCAGCACCCTTTTCAGTAACGTCGAAAATCAGACGTCCCGCAGATTTCGACAAGTCAATTTTGAGGGTCGAGGCTTCTACTTTGCAAGCTCCGACATTTGTCAGAACAAAGCGGTCCTTGGGTGCGCCTTCAATAAAGTGAATTTGTACACCAGCTTGAAGCGAATTAGCTGCAAATAATCCAAGGGTCGCCGCGAGAATACTCTTCGGGAGCATATTTATCTCCTTTCTAAACGGTTCTTGATAGATACGCTTCGGCGGGTTTCTTGGATCAGACTTGTGCCCTTTGACTATCGTGGTTTAGCCGACAGGAGCTTTCAAAGCTCCATGCACCGCTGTCAGAATGGTTAAGTCAAAACATGCCATTGTCATTCTCGCTGTTTGCCGGAACCTCCTGAAGAACGTCCCAGTGTTCGACAACCTTACCTTCAGCATCCAGGCGAAAAATATCGATACCTGCGTACTCGAGACCATCGGGCCAGATTTGGTGGCAATGCAGAATAACGTGATCGTCTTCAGCAAACGCTCGTTTGATGTCCACTCGCTTTCGCGGATATTCGGCAGCCATGCGCTCGAAATATTCGATAAACGCTTGCTTGCCGTCGCCAACATGCGGGTTGTGCTGCGTATAGGTTTCCCCAACAAAGATATCTATGGCTTCCGCAGGCCGACACTCATTGAACATCATTTCGTAGAAAGCAATGACATTCTTCTTGTTGGTTTCGAGGTCCAGCATGCTGATCTCCAATTCGACGCTTGTACCGCCCAAAAATGTTGGTCCGAGTAATTCTTAGAAGCAACCCGGTAATGATCTCGATCACTAATCGGCAAGAATTTACGAGCTTAGTTTTGCGTTCCGACTATTTCGAGTGTTTGTCCCTTACTCGATTTCTTCAAAGTCTATGTGAATGTGATTTCCATCAGGATCGGCCACATGGATTTGCACCATTCCAGCCCCCGGGACATCAGTTTTGCGATACTGGATTTGATACGAGATCAGTTTTTCTTCGAAAGCTCTTAACCCTGTGGCTGAGAGCGCAAAATGCTCGAGCTTGAGCTTTACTTCGGAGCCGACATTAGGCGTTCCTTCGTGACCCACAAGATGAACCACTGCGTGATCACCCGCATACAACCAAGCTCCGGGAAACTGAAACTCAGGGCGGGCCCCGAGTTTCAAACCCAAGACGTCTTCATACCAAGCAACCATGTCAGGCAACCTAGTCGTCACGATGTTCACATGATCCAGCCGTTCAATTCTCATCTAAAAACCCTCAAGCACGAGCTTTCCTTTGGCCTTTCCGCTTTCAAGGATAGCATGCGCTTTCATTAAGTTTGCAGCATTGATTGTACCAAGTGTATCGGTCGCTGTGGATATGATCTTTCCATCATCTATCAACCCGGCGACCTGCTTCAGGATTTCGCTTTGACGATTCATATCTCTAGTCCCGAAAAGCGACCGAGTGTACATGAACTCCCAATGCAATGAGATCGATTTGTGTTTGAACGGCGCGATGTCGAAGGTCTCAGGATCATCGATCAACCCAAAGCGACCTTGGGGTGTCATCACCTGTCCAACTTGGGGCGCATAAAGCTGAGAATGGTTTGTCGAATAGATGAAATCCACGCTGTCGATACCAAGAGCCTCGAGTTGTGAGCCAAAAGGTTCTGAGTGGTTGATGACATGGTGTGCGCCAAGCTCTCGAACCCAGTCTTGTGTCTCGGGTCGAGACGCAGTGGCAATCACCGTCAAGTCAGTGAGAGCCCGCGCCAATTGAATGGTGATTGATCCGACACCACCTGCGCCACCAATAACCAGCAATGTATTGGTCCCGCCGGAAACGGCATCCCGGACTCGCAAGCGGTCGAACAGCATCTCAAAAGCAGTGAGTGTCGTAAGCGGCATCGCCGCAGCCGCTTTCGCCGGTATGGATTTTGGCGCGGCTCCGACAATACGTTCATCCACCAGATGAAACTCGGCATTGGTTCCCGGTCGGTTGATCGCCCCGGCATACCAAACCGTATCGCCCGGACTGAAAGTCTCCACCGCTTCTCCAACGGCTTCGACGACGCCTACTGCGTCCCACCCCAGAATATCAGGCGCTGGACCCGCAGGAGCACGTTTTTGCCGAATTTTCGTATCAACCGGGTTCACTGACACGGCCTGCACCTTCACCAACAAGTCGTGCCCCTTTGGCGTCGGTTTGTCGGCCTCGAAATCGATTAAGGCGTCCGCCCGATCAATCGACCCCGTCTCACGGTATCCCACGGCTTTCATAACGTGCTCCTTTGTTCGGTTCTGTATCAACCGATGATTGTCATCTCATTCAACGTGAATTCTGCCACGGCGCCCTCTGTTGCTTCCAGGTAAGCCGCAAGGTGCTGAGCACCCATGTGGGTTTGCCAAAGTTCTCGGCTTTCCCAATTTTCGTAGAACACGAAATGAGCCGGGTTGTCGTTGTCCTGGTGCAGGTCGTAGTTAATACAACCCTCTTCGGCACGGGTTGTGTCGATGAGCTTGATCAGCTCACCCTTTACGAGGTCGATCTTGTCGGGGTTGGCTTTGATGTTGGCGAGGATTGTCAGCTTGGCCATTGGAATAGGTCCCTTGTGTTCTTGAGCGATGCGCAAGATTTACGCCGCAGTACTTTCGGGATAAACAGGGCATAATCGAACATATAATACGGAAATTCCGTTTAATGCTTTTAGACAATCTTCGCTTGTTTCTGACCATAGCCGAGTAAGGCAGTCTTGTGGCCGCGGCGCGCGAAACAGGGATGTCGAGCACAACAGTGTCCGAGCGGCTCGCGGCTCTGGAGGCACATTACGGTGTGGTTTTGTTCAACCGTACCACCCGTTCCATTAGCCTGACCGAAGAAGGCCGGACACTCGCTGACGGAGCAAGAAGCGTACTTAGTGAGGTTGCGGACCTGGATACGCTTGTTCGGCACGGCGCCGAAACTCTGTCTGGTCCAATTCGCATAAGCGCGCCGATTGACTTGGGACGGAGCATTGTTTCCGAGGTTGTCGCCAAATTCACCGAAGAGAACCCTGCCGTCTCAATCGAACTATCCCTCTCGGACGGCTATGTTGACCTTGTCGGCCAGGGTTTCGACCTTGCCGTTCGCTTCGGCAACATAACAGACAGCTCGCTCAGGTTGCGAAATCTAGGAAGCTACCAACGTTTCGTATGTGCATCCCCAAGTTACCTGGCCTTATTCGGAACGCCTGAAAAACCAGAAGATCTATTAGGCCACAACTGCTTGGCTATGAGGTTTGGCGACATGATCGACAACGTTTGGGAGTTTGGATCAGGACCAAATGCCCAGCGCGTATCGGTAAAAGGAAATCGAATAGTCAATGATGGTTCCCTCATCCGCGATTGGGCGATTGCAGGCCATGGGGTCGTCTTGAAGTCGGAGTTGGATGTAGGCGACGATGTTCGATCTGGCAGACTTGTTTCTCTCTTGCGCGACTTCCTCCCACCGCCGAAACCTTTGCAAATGATGTTTCCGCCGAGCCGAGCCCAACCACGTCGAATAACGGCCTTGACCGAGCATTTGCGTCGCAAATTTGGTGTGAGTTGAGGCCACAGGGTAAGACACTGAATTGATAGCCGCTATGTTTGCTCAATGAATTTCAAAGTCGCCTGTGCCAGCGTTCTGCCAGCATCTTCTTGAATGAAATGCCCCGCTTTAGGCACAACGGCATGATTTTGGCCAGCTGCCCCAGGGATCGACTTTTGGAACAGTTTGTCTACCCCCGCCATGACTCTATCGTCTTCTCCAAAAACATTCAGAAACGGAGTGTTCAAGGTCTTGAGGGTTTCCAATGCGGCTCGGTTGGCATCGGAAGCTGGATTTTCGGGTTTGTCGGGCACCAACATTGGAAACTCTCGAGCGCCTGCCAGATAGCGCGCATCCGGGAATGGTGCGTTATAGGCTGCAACCTCTTCATCTGAAATCTTCGATGTTGTGCCGCCGAATACGATACGGCCCGAATTGAGTTCAGACACAGATTGTGAGTATTCCCGCCATGAAAGAAATGCATCCCCCAAGGGGACGTCACCGGTGGGCAGAGCCGTGTTCGCCACTACCACACGAGCAAAACGCTTGGGCATACTCGCAACCAGCCGCAAGCCAATGAGTCCGCCCCAATCCTGGCAAACCAATGTGATGCCCGTCAGGTCAACTTTCCGCAACCATTCGGACATCCAGTCTACATGGCGTTGGTAAGTGTAATCGGATCGCTCAATGGGCTTGTCCGACCGTCCAAACCCAATCAAATCAGGAGCCAGAACTCGATGACCCGCCTCTTTGAATAACGGAATAATGTGCCGATACACGAAGCACCAGGTTGGCTCTCCATGCATCAATAATACTGGCGGTGCCTGCGCCGGTCCCTCGTCCAAATAGTGCAGTCGGAGAAGACCGCCCTCGGTATCATCCACATCAAGATAGTTCGGTCCAAAGTCGAAATCTGGCAATCCGTCAAACCGATGCTCCGGTGTGCGAAGGAATCTCATCGTGAACTCTCCACAAATGCCGACGGTCTTGGTCCAACAACAGTGATCGATAAAATTAAAACGGTCCAGTTCCAGCGTATACCGACTTCAGGTTTGGTTGAGTTGGACGCGTTACTTCGGTCCCTCGCGGAGGAGGCCATTTTCGCAGACGTCTTGAACCTGCCCCAAAAAAATTGGTCTCAAAAACCTTATATTGCGAGTTGGTCTGAACGGATCGCCGAGAGGCGGCTCAGAAGAAAATCGCAAGCCCGGTCATTGAGACAACCAAGAAAAGGAGAGTCATAATTCCGCCCGAGCGAACAAAATCGACCACCCGATAGCCTGCTGGACCCATGATCAACGCGTTCACCTGGTGGGTTGGGATCAAAAATGAGTTGGACGTTGAAATTGCCACTGTGAGAGCAAATACAGCCGGGTTACCACCCGCCGATATGGCGATAGAAACCGCCAGCGGCACCAGCAGAACAGTTGCACCCACGTTCGACATGACCAGCGTGAACGCCGTTGCCAAAACGGCGATCCCTGCTTGCAAAGACCAGATCGGCCACCCCTTCAGGAGGGCCAACACATGCGCGGCAATCCAATCCGCAGTGCCGGTGTTTTGAACTGCTTGGCCCAACGGGATCAGCGAAGCCAGTAGAAAGACTGTGCTCCAACTTATCGACTCGTAGGCTTCGTCAATCGAGAGCACCCGGCTCAACACCATCCCAATAGCGCCGATCAACAGGCATAATGACAAGCGCAGATCGGAAAACAGAATTAAGCTCAACGCTATTAGGAAGAAAGCAAGCGCCCAGCCGACCTTGTGTGGCCGTAACTCTTCTTGGGGAAAGTCTGAAGTTACGACAACAAAATCCCTGTCCGACTTCAGTCGTGTCAGACGGTCCCACTGCACGTGAACCACACACGTATCACCGGCCTGCAAAGCGACTTGCCCGATATGCGTGGCTGAATGATCCTCGGTTTCAACGTGGCTCAGTGTTTCTTCTCCGCGCTGAATGGCCAAAAGAGACAAACCATGTGTCTGACGGAGGCGCAAATCAATCGGAGTCTGGCCGATCACTGAAGAACCGGGCGGAACAACAACCTCGGCCACCCCGGATTGGGTCGCGGCGAAATCATCCGCAAAGACATCTAGTTGGGGTAGGATCTCTAATCCGTAAGGCTCAGCAAACTGATGCTCAACCACCCGACGCAGGCCAAGCACTGCGAGCCGCGCAGGGGCTTCGATCTTGGTATCCGCCATTGGCGCGATGACCTTGTGGCCGCGATAGGATGTGCCAAGAATGTACATGTTATGGGCGACCATTAGATCCGCGAGCGTTTGCCCGATGATTATTGAGCCTTCAGGAACACGTATCTCGAACATATCGGCCCTAAGCCCATAGGTATTTTCGACGTATGTTTGCATGGACCGAGCTGAGCTTGCGTCTTCTCCGCGCTCTCGCTGCGCTGGGAGGACCCAACGACCAAAGAGCACAAAGTAAAGCACCCCTGTCAGCACCAGCATCACACCGATAGGCGTGACTGAAAACAACCTAAATGTCTTCATTTGTTGGTCAGCCGGAAGGGATGAGTTTGCTGAAACAATCAGGTCATTCAACAGGATGAGGGGCGACGACCCGACCAATGTAATCGTACCACCCAGAATCGCGCAAAACCCCATGGGCATTAGCAACCTACTCATAGGGATTTCCGTACGTGCTGAGATACGGCTAACAACGGGTAGAAAGAGCGCAGCAGCTCCAACGTTCTGCATGAAAGAGCTGATGACACCAACAGTTGTTGATATGATTGGGATGATCCGGGCCTCTGTCGTGCCACCATTCTTGAGGATCAAGGCCGCAACCTTTGACATAAGTCCGGTCTTATCAAGTCCAGCCCCAATTACCATAACTGCGATGATTGACATCACAGCGTTCGAGGAAAAACCTTCAAAGAGCCTGGAGACATCGGCAAGATTACCTAGCCCCGGTAGATAGCTCAGTGCGCCAAGCAACACCATTACAAGAATTGCTGCGACATCAATCCGTATAATCTCGGTAACAAAAAGCAAGACGGTAAAAGACAATAGACTCAGTACGGCTATCATTTCGTACGTCAGTGTTGGTAATTCCATATCGTACTCCCAACCTAACGTTACCTAACCAGCAGCAAATACGAAGGACCAACTCTGCGCCGCAGATAAGGCCAAAATCCATCAGGCCGTCTCATGCGGCTTGTTTTCTCGGATGACGGCCTTGGACTTGCCCATTTGATGAAGAAGGTATCCACACTTTCATTACAAACCTTTGAGTTTGCGACTATAGCCCTTGAAAACCTCGATTGCATCGCAATCCAGCCGTCGGCGCGTATAGTACGAACATGACTTGAGGTATTTTGGCTAACGCTCATACAGTCGCTAATGCCCTGACCTCTGCCGAGCAGATTTCCAAACTTTCTTCTGAGGCAGATCAGCTAGCGCTCCAATCTGTCACAGCCAACAGATTAGAGCGCTAGCTGATCTGAGCAAGAGAACGCCGAAAAAGCCGTAGGCTCATTAGTAACAAAGCAATTCCTAAAAACGTCATCCAAACGAATTCCGGCCAGACAGTCTCAATACCAGCGCCTTTGAAAACAATAGCCTGACTTGCTGACATGTAATGGCGTGACGGCAGAACCAAAGTACCCGCCTGCAACCACGCCGGCTGCCCTTCAATTGGGGTCTCTCCACCTGAAAGCATTAGCATTGGCAGCACAATCAACATGACCAGAAGCGCGAACTGCGCCATTGAGCGTGCAATGGTTGCCAGAAACACCCCAAGCGCCGTCGCAGTAAAAAGAAACAACGCCGTGCCAACCAAAAACAACATCTTAGATCCAGCGATACTAATACCCAGAGAACCCTGCATCACAAAGGTTAGTGAAAGACCAGCCGCGACCAAAACCACTGCTGCATTCGCCCAAATTTTGGCAATGGCAATGTCAAATGGAGCAAGAGGCATGGCAAGGAGATGTTCAATAGTCCCGTGCTCTCGTTCTCTAATCATTGCCGCTCCGGTCAAAATAGTTGTGAGCCACATGATCTGGCCAATCAGAGCAACGATACCAGCAAAACGTACAGTATCTCTATTTGGGTTGAAGGCGCTTCTTAGAATGACACTGATTGAGGGAGCATCTACTAGATCGATACCAATTGCATAGCGATGTATTTCAGCGCTCAAGATACTGGTGATGTAGTTTGCACCAATACCGGCCTGTTCCATAGCGGTTGCGTCAATAAGAACTTGAATCTCCGGACTGCGCCCTGCGCGCAGGTCCTTCTCGAATCCGGGGGGCACAGCCACAACGAAAATAAAGCGCCCAGCGTCCATGTAGGCAGGTCCTTTTCCGGGTTCGATTTGGACGACCGGTTGGAACTCTGGTGGGAAAAACGCTGTGGCAAGTGCTCGAGAAAGTGGCGAGTCGTCTTCATCCGCAAACGCTATCGAGGCATTGTTTACAGAACTTGCCACTCCGGTTGCTTCCATGATCGGGGCCAGCGTGAAAGACCAAACCAACAATGCCATCATCACCCAATCACGGCGCAGGCTCATCACTTCCTTCAAGCCTAGCCAGAATATGCAGTACAAGCGCTGCATTCACTTCTCCTGCGCTCGAAGACATAGGGCTGCGATCAGCGTCAGAACTGGTCCGAAGCAGGCGAGGGCCAGAATGTCCGGCGCAAGGGCCTCCCAACCCAAACCTTTAGTGAAGGCACCAACGTTTAGGTGTAGGAAATATGAGGAAGGCCAAAGTGAGCCCACCACTTGTGCGCCTCCTTCAAGCGTTGAAACAGGTTGCAACAGGCCTGAGAACTGGATTGTTGGGACAACTGAGGCGATGGCAGTTGCAAATGTGGCGGCCACCTGACTGGATGTCATTGTAGCGATCAATAACCCGTAGGATGTTGTTGCCCAAACGTAAAGAAGGGCACCAACAGCCAAAGGGAAAGGATTTCCTTTTAACGGCACCCCAAAAAGAAAAACGGTCATTCCGGCCAAAAGCAGAAAATTTGCGTAGGCGATCAATATGTACGGAATTTGTTTTCCGACTAGAAATTCAAGCCGCGTGGTTGGTGTCACGTAGAAATTGACAACTGACCCCAGCTCTCGTTCCCTTGCTACGCTTACGGCAGTCAAAACAGCTGGCAGCATAATCAGTAAGATAGCAGGCATTGCCGGAGCCATCGCGGCGATGCTTTCAAAGCTCTGATTGTAGCGAAACCGGGGTTCGATCCTGGCGATATCTATCTGGCTTTTGCCGTTGTTAAGGGCATATTCCTCTAGAAATGATTGGTGCAATCCGGAAACATAGCCTTCAACCGTCTCACCCTTAAATGGGATAGCGCCGTCTACAGTTGCAAGTATCTGGGTCGGTTCACCCGTACTCATCTTTCGGTCAAAGTCAGGTGGCAACTCAACAACCAGAGAGACCTCACCTGCCACCAGACGGTCGCGCCCTTCGCTGGCGCTTTGCAGCGGCGATGTGGCTTTAAAGTAGGACGATCCAGCGAATTCAGCCGAATAAGC
Source organism: Ruegeria sp. SATB045 (assembly GCF_059613525.1). NCBI lineage: Bacteria > Pseudomonadati > Pseudomonadota > Alphaproteobacteria > Rhodobacterales > Roseobacteraceae > Ruegeria > Ruegeria sp. SATB045. Next base: position 22,120 of record NZ_JBXWSR010000031.1, read on the forward strand.
ACGACTCTCCGGCCCCTGAGAAAGGTCAAGTACCGCGAATTCAAGCTCATCGATATCCAGCGTAATTCCAAAGCAAAAAACCAACATTAGAATAGCAGAACCCAGAAACGCGAAAGCCAGACGCACCGGGTCACGAGCTACTTCAACGGTTTCGCGCCGCGCATATGCCAATACACGCGAAAACGCTCCTCCCCCGGCGTGGGATTTGGTTCTAAAACCCACCTTTGGCGCGACAACAGAGACTGGCTTTTCTGCTGCTTCCAATATCGAAATGAAAGCGTCTTCAAGGTTATCCGCCCCTTCAACAACGATCAGTTCAGCCGGAGTACCTTCTGCTAGAACTCTACCAGCATGCATAAAAGAAACGCGATCACAGCGTTCCGCCTCACCCATGAAATGAGTGGAAACAAAGATCGTAACCGACTCATTTCGAGAGAGCTCAATCAGCAAGTCCCAGAAGGAATCGCGCGCCTCTGGATCCACACCGGATGTCGGTTCGTCGAGTATTAGCACCCGCGGACGGTGGATCACCGCTACGGCTAGCGACAGTCGCTGTTTGATCCCCAGGGGCAGTGCCGTCGCCAACGTATTCCGGTGCTCCTCGAGCCCAAAGCGCTCAGTGAGTTCCGAAACGCGTTGTTCACGGTCGGCAATTGCAAATATCCGCGCATGCAATTGTAAGTTCTGATGTACCGACAACTCGCCATATAAGGAAAAGGCCTGGCTCATGTAGCCTATTTCACGCCTCATTTTTCGGTCATATGCATCGACAGGGTTGCCAAACAGCAGTGCTTCGCCTGAGCTGGAAGGTAACAAGCCAGTCAACATCTTCATTGTCGTGGACTTGCCGCATCCGTTTGATCCTAGAAACCCGAATATCTCTCCGCGATTGATTGTGAAGTCGACGTTGTCTACGGCCGTGAAATCACCAAAGCGTCGTGTCAGTCCACGCGCAACTATCACTGGGCTTGCTTCGATCTTCCCATTCGTTTTGTTTTTCCCCGCCGGTTCGACAGGCAACTCCCGTGCTCTCAGACGCCGATATGCAATTTCGAGGTCGACATCACTCCCTTTCAATTCGGTGGGCTTCCCATGAAAGATGACTTGACCCGCGTCCATCGCGACAATCCGGTCAAAACCGTCGGCTTCTTCCATGTAGGCCGTTGAAACCAATACCGACAGTTCAGGGCTTTTTGCTCGGATTGCATCAATCAAAGCCCAGAACTGCCGACGCGACAACGGGTCGACCCCGGTCGTTGGCTCATCCAAAACTAAAAGTTTGGGGTCATGGATTAACGCACAGCAAAGACCTAGTTTTTGCTTCATCCCACCCGAGAGCTTGCCCATCAGACGGTCTTCAAACTGCGCAAGCCCTGTCGCAGCCAATAGCGCTGCGATACGTTCGTCCCGCTCTGAATGCCCTTGAGCAAAGAGACCTGAGAAGAACTCGAGGTTCTCGCGCACAGAAAGCTCCGGATACAGGTTTCGACCCAGCCCTTGCGGCATGAAAGCAATGGCTGGGCAAATGCTGTGTCGATGGCCAGAATTGCCAATCGGGCCGCCTAAAACGTCGATATTGCCGGATTGCAGTTTCTTTGCGCCGGTGATCAAACCAAGCAGTGTAGACTTTCCCACCCCATCCGGCCCGATAAAGCCAACAAGCTGGCCGCCTGGCAGTTCTAACGAAACAGAATCCAATGCGACATGCTTGCGATAACGGTGCGTAACACCTGAAATGTGAATATCGCAGGCGTCATCCTCTACTCTCATTCGAACAGCTCTTCCGGGATGCGTTGTTCAAGCGCCTCAGGCCAAGCAGCGGCTGGGTTCAGCCGGATCACCGCGACACCACGCAGACCGGTTTTGACGTGCTCAATCCGACTTTCAACCAAGTCTATTGGGATACGGACGCGAACGCGAAAAACCAGTTGCTCTCGCTCATCCAGGGTCTCGACCTGTTTGGGGGTGAATTGGGCCTCGGGAGAAACAAAGCTCACGTATGCAGGTATCGCATATTCCGGCAAAGCGTCGAGCACGATGCGAGCCTCAGCTCCAATGGGCAAAAGTCCGGCTTCACGCGCCGGAAGAAAAACTTCCATGTAAACATTCTCAAGGCCAAGAATAGTCAGGATTGGTTCGCCTGCGCCAACGACCTCTCCGGGTTCTGCAAGCCGGTAAAGCACGCGGCCGGGCAAAGGTGCCACTAAAGCGCTGTCTTCAATCTGTGCTTCGATCCTGCGTACTTCCGCCTCAGCGGCAGCAATACGGCTTTCTGCGGTTGCGACTCGGGCTTTGGCGGCGCCCAATACTGCTGTAGCAACCTTATGAGTGGTATCGCGATCTTCAAAAATAGTTTTGGAGATATTTTGACCTGCCAGCAACGCCGTGGCACGATCAAGCTCTTGCTCGGCCCTGCGCTGTTCGCTTTCGCGTTGCACAACGAGCGCTTCTGCTTCAGCCTTTGACTGATTTGCCAAGGCTACTTCGGCTCTAGCCCGATCCAGGTCCGCAGATAGCTCGTCTATGTCCATTTCGGCCAGGATTTGACCGGCTGCAACCATACTGCCCTCTGTTGCCGTTACCTTCGCAACCCGACCTGCATTAGTTGGTGCTATTTCGACTTGTTCCGCTTCAACCCGCCCGTTTCCTTTCACAAATCCGACCGGTAATTCATTGCCATCCTCGGCAACAACGACATACAGCAACGCACCAGCAATTACTAAACCAGCCAAAATAAGAAAAACCGATAGGTTTTTGGTCATAGCGTTTCACCTGAAACAGGGTTTCTGGCGCAGAGTTTAGTGTCTCAAAAGACTCAAAGCCTTGTTTTGGATCAAAACCGATCCGTGCACCTCAGTTCCAAGCAGTTGTTTGTATGAACACTGGTTTGGGTGTTGCAGGTTCTTTCGCGGTGGGTTCGAAGAAGTAGACGTGAAGCGCTTTTGTTATCAGTTTGGTATTGAAACGGGTTGTCTTTATGGCCGCCCCGGCTTGGCCTACACTGACAGGACCTCAGAAATCGAGATTTCGAGAAAGGTTCTGCCATGATACGCTTCTATAGAAACTGGACGTGCGAAGGTCATGTTTTTCGAGGTAGTTTTCTGGCTATCGACGCGACGGTTTTGGCATGAGAGATACGATCAGCCCCTCTTCGGAACTCGCCGCTATAGTGGCACGATGGATCAACGCCTACGGTCGGGGCGATGGAGAGACGGTGGCACATCTATTTTCTGACGACGCCGCCCTGTCATACTTTGGCTCAGCACACGGCGAGGCTTGGAAAGGCGATGCGCTGCGTCGCGGTATGGAGCAATACATCGGTGAGGTTCCACGGTTCAAGTGGCACCCAAAAGACCTGAGAGGATTTGAATGCGGATCACTCGGTTGGGTCGAATGGGAAGCAAGCATTGAGGGTATTGAAACAGGACAGATCGCGCACCTACGTTCTACGGTCATTCTGAAACTCGACAAAGGATCCTGGAAGATTGTGCACGTTCACAATTCCCTACCGGTCAACAACGTAGAGGGATTTGGGTATGAGGCCAGAGGCTTTGAGGAACTGCTTGATGCCGCCCTCTCCACACCCCACGAACTCGGCCAAAGTGGTATAGCGACCATCATGTTCACCGATATCGCGGACAGCACAAAAATCGCTGAGGCTATAGGCGATACGCTTTGGAGCGACGCCCTCGGAAGACATCTGCGACTTGTCGAAACGCAGATCGTCGGGAGTGGTGGACGTACGGTGAAATCACTGGGAGACGGGGTGATGTCGTCTTTTGCTTCCGCAAGGGCAGCATTGCTGGCAGCTCAAAATATTCAACAGGCGAACGCGGCGGAAACAAAGGAGCCAAAGTTGCGGGTTCGCATCGGCTTGCATACCGGCGAAGTGATAACTTCTGATGCTGATCACTTCGGGACTGTTGTCAACAAAGCAGCACGTATAGCCGCCCTGGCAGCACCAAGTGACATCCGCGTCTCGGATGCCACACGGATCATGGTGGGCGGATCACAGGAGTTTCAGTTTGCCGAGCAAATGACTGTTCCGCTTAAAGGTCTCGAAGGAGAGCATACAATTTTCAAACTCAACTGGCTTGAGACAACTTGAGACCGTAAGCATGAAAACAGAAATCGAATAATGTACTCGAGTGAAGTCCCAATCTAGACACCCAAAGCTTACGTTAACATGCAATTTGATAGCTTAATCGGGAAGCCGAGTTGCAAAGCGGAGCGGCGCCAACATGACTTCTGAAAGCAAAATAACTTATCTTTCTGACGAAGACTTGGAAGGTTTAGGGATCCAACCTTCGGAAGTTGCCGACGCAATTGAATCTGCGCTGATAGCCAAGGCAAGTAAGCAGCTTCATACGTCCCCTAAGACAGCCATTTTGCCCGGGGATGGACGGTACGCAATGTCGACCTTGGCAGTAGGAAATGATGGGTTCATCGTGACCAAACAGGTAACGGTGTGTCCGAACAATCCGGCAAAAGGGCTCCCTGCGATTAACGGCGCTATCATGGTAATGGACGGGCAAACCGGGGTTCTCCGGGCAGTCTTAGGGGCAAATTGGGTAACGGCTGTTAGAACAGCGGCGCTGTCAGTCGTCGCCGCGCGTCGACTTGCTGATCCCAATGCTGAGACAGTGGCTTTTGTTGGGGCCGGCGTGCAAGCTCACTCCCATTTGCTTGCGTTCTCCGAAGTTTTCCCTTTGAAAAGCATTCGTGTGTTCGGACGTGGCAAAGCGAATGTCGACAAGCTTTGTCGCCGGGCTCGCGACATGGGCCTCGAGGCCCAAACAGCCGCCAATGCCAAGGACGCCTTGCGTGATGCCGATCTGGTAGTGACATCAATAACTTTGGACTATTCCATCGAACCTTTTCTGGATGCCCGATGGCTAAAGCCGACTGCCTTCGCCGCCATTACAGATGCCTGCATTCCGTGGCTTCCAGAGGGTATGACCGCTTTCAAAACTGTTATTGTTGACGACCGAAAACAGGAATCTGAAAGCGACAAACCAATGCTGCCCTATCAGAAAGTAACAGGGGACTTGACGGAAATTGTCTCGGGAGCAGTCGATACCACTTTAAGCGAGAAACCGGCTGCATTCGCTTTCAGAGGGATTTCTTTGGGAGACTACGCCACAGCGGTACTCGCAGTTCGTCGGGCGGCCGAGGTACGAGCTCGTCAAGAGTAGGATTCTTTCGGCTGTGGGCTCAATGCTGCCATTTTCTGCGATGAGCATGATTGACCGCTCGCAGCCCCGAACGGTCTTTCAAAGCTGGAAATTAAAACCTCAGCTACCGTGGCTCGCTCCGACCGATTTTATGCTAAAGTAAGCAGGCACCAATTGGAGATTATTAGCTCGGAGCAACGGAGATGGAACGCAAATTAGCGGCCATTCTGGCCACCGATATAGTCGGTTTCGCAGGATTGGTATCACGCGATGAAAGCGGAACATTAGCTAAGTTGGTTCGACTAGAACGTGAAATCATCGGCATGCAGGTGGAAGCAAACCGGGGTCGTGTTTTTAAGTCTACTGGCGATGGGTTTTTGGCTGAGTTCTCGAGTGTCTTTGAAGCGGTCAATTGTGCAATCAATATTCAAAGAGCGTGTGCGCGCGAAGCACGCCAATCTAACAGTGACGACCCACTCATTTTACGCGTCGGAGTTTCGCTCGGTGATGTCGTTGTACACGGCGACGATATTCTCGGAGACGGCGTAAATACTGCCGCACGGCTTGAGGCAATAGCGGAACCAGGTGGAATCGCGGTTTCAGGAGAAGTAATGGCGCAAATAGCGGGCAAGATAGATCTTCCGCTGGCGGATTGCGGTCACAAAAGACTCAAGAGCACTGATACTCCAATACATGTCTACATGACCGTTTCAGAACCCGGAGAGGAAGGGGGTTTTCTGGATTTTGATGAAGATGAATTGGCCAAAACCTTAGTGACAGGTGGCTGCATCTGTGGGTTGGTCCGGTATGAAATAAACGCACCCGCCATAAGCACAGGGTATTGCCATTGTAGTTGTTGCAGAAAATTTTCTGGTTCAGCAGTTAATGCATGGGCGGCCTTTCCCGCTTCTGCTGTTCGATTTCTCACCGAGGAACCTCGATACTTCGCAACTACGCCGATAGCAAATCGTGGCTTTTGTGCCAGATGCGGGGCAAGTCTAACTTATAAGCTCGTGAAGCCACGAGAAACGGCCTATCTGGTCCTGCATACTTCGAGCCTCGACCAACCAGAAAACTTTGCTCCTTCGGTCCACTCTGGAATAGAAAGCAAAATGCCATGGTTTGATATTTTGGATGACTTACCTCGCACAAGGTCTTCGGACTCTAGAGTTTTGCAAGAAGCATGGTCAAGTGTCGGTCTACCAGACCCTGAAACTTGGGGACCTTTGGCTAAGCCGCCTGTAGTGTTTTAGTGATCGAGCGATTTCTGCTTTATCCGCAAAGAGAACATTCCTAGCGTTTGAGAAAATGACAACATCGAGCCCAATGCGGGCGCCCATAAGACGTTAGCGAGGCTGCACAGCGACCGACCGCTCGGAGTCCAGATCGGTCGGTCGCCTTTTCTAGATTTCCAGTGTCCCCGGCTCATGATCTACTGATCGGCTTGATGTCCATTGAAGCCATGTCGCGGCGGTCAACAGTTCTAATATGCGACAGCACCTCCATCTCGAAACTTTCCTTGAAGGTAAAGGGCCCCAAATGGCCGGCACCTTTCAGAACCTTTAGCTCAGCAAGCTTACCTTGGGTTGCCAGAATTTCTGCGATGCGCTTCGTGTGCGCATGAGTCTCCGATCCGAGCATGATCGTAGAGGGAATTCCTTCATGAAAAATATTTTCTGGATCAGGTTCATTCAGAAGCGCATCGAAATCGCTTGGGGCTTTGTGAACCCAATTAATCATAGCGCACCTGCGTTCACGGCTCAGGGCTTGCCAAGAGCCAAGTCCTCCCCAAAAATCAGTAAAAACCTGTGCGCTAAACTCTTCGCATCCCTCTTCTATGCCAGCTCGTATTGCGTTTGTGAGGCTTACAATCTCGGAATACAATGAACCGTCAGCCGCGTTTCCGGCTTTCAGTAGGCTGAACAAAGTTGGTTCATAGAGACAAAGTGATCGAACAAGGTCGGGTCGAGCTCTGGCGATATGCAACGCCAGCGCTCCTCCATACGAGTGTCCAATCAAGTGAGCGGGTCTGCCAAGCTTCTCAATCTCAGTGATGATCGAAGCAGCTTCGTGTTCCAATGTGAACGGCCCGTCGGGGATTTTATGACCCCGAGACAGGGTTCCAATTAGGTCGGGCGCTATTGTTTTGGTTTCATCGCTCATCCGGGCAAACAGAGTGCGCCACTGGCTTCCGTCAGCACCGGAACAATGTAGCCCCACGCAGGGAGCGGGCGAAATTTGGGACCGGGACGGCGAAGCGTGTAGTGATGCGTCAAATTGTTTATTCATGTGATGACCTCCAATCTGAATTTCACAATGGTGTCACTCATCTGTCCTTCAACCTATCGGACACATGTCCCGGCTAGACTCAAAACGACGGGAAATTGTTGGGACATTTGCCCCAAATTGACTAAAAAAGGACATGCGAACCGTTAGATACACTTCCTCAAGCGATGGTACGTCGCTGGCGTGGAGCAAATCCGGAAACGGCCTGCCCATGGTAAAGGCTGCTAATTGGCTTACGCATCTCAGTTATGATCTCGACAGTCCAATTTGGTCTCACTGGATCGAAATGTTAGAAAGTCAATTCACCCTTGTTCGATATGATGAGCGAGGCTGCGGATTATCTGACAAGCGAGTTGAGAATCTGAGTATTGATTACTGGGTTGATGATCTCGAAGCTGTGATCGACGCCGCTGAAATAAATGAACCATTCTATCTTCTGGGTGTTTCTCAGGGTGCGGCGACTTCTATCGCGTATTCGCTCATGTATCCCGACAGGGTCGCTGGGATGATACTTGTTGGCGGCTATGCAAGGGGCAGTAACCACCGTGGACCGGTTGCCGCCAAGAACTACAAGACTGTAATCGATATATTTCGCTTGGGTTGGGAGAATGACAACCCAGCATTCCAAGATGTATTCACATCAAGATTTCTTCCTGGCGCGGCAGTCGAACAGCGCTCATGGTTCACAGATCTTTGCCAAAAGACCGTTTTGCCTGAGACAGGGGCCGACCTGCTTATGGCGCGCGCTGACGTAAATGTTGAGAGCCTTCTGCCAAAGGTTTCGGTTCCAACACTGGTGATCCATTCAAGGAACGATCAGGTTATTCCGTTTGAAGAAGGACAACATCTCGCTCAGAAAATTCCCGGAGCGACAATGTCCGCTTTAGAGGGAAAAAATCACATTATCCAACGCGATGAACCTGCCTGGCGCGCTTTTTCCAAGAGCTTGCTTGAATTTACATTTTCCGGTCAAACGACGGACTTTAACGAATTGACAAAGCGCGAGCAGGACGTGCTGAGACTCATCTGCCAAGCAATGAGTGGTAAAGAAATTGCTAGAAGTCTTCAAATGAGTGAAAAAACCGTTCGAAACCACACAAGTAAAATCTACGCCAAACTTGAACTGCAAAACAGACAGCATGCAATTCGCACGTATGGGCATCTGTTCTGATTAGAGCATGAAACTGCAAACCTATTAATCTGATCTAACGTGGCAATGGTAGCTTTGTCCGCAGAGCAATCGTTCACGCCGAGCGCCGCGAAGGTTCGATTGCCGTTCGCCGCTATTCACTTCTACGACTGTTCGCAGACAACATTGTGCATTCTTCCAGCGGCAAAAAAAACGTTTCCACATGCTGCATGCTTGCTATGACTGGCCGCTGGTCTACAGCTGGTGTCGTCAATCAGGAATGCCTGCGACTGCTAGCATTTTATAGTAGGCGTCATAGATTTCTGGTTTTGCGATAGAGATACGAGCGCGCATATGCCGGAACATTGAAACGCTAAAATCGGGTTCCCGCGACATGTGAATACCTGCGAGCTCTCTAGCTCGGCTCCCATTGCCGAGAGCCATTTCCGCCACAAGTTCGTTCAGGCGAAAGACAGTCACAGTATTATGAAATGCACGCATTTTTTGGGCGGTTTCTCTTAGATCGCGCCAGTTCCCTTCCGCGATTTGCGACAGGCTGATACCCATGTGGACACGGTAGTTTAGTGGGTCATTCGGGTTAAGTCGGAGCGCCTCCCTGGCGTGTGCCTGTGCCGTTTGTGCTTGGCCCATCAGGCCATGCAGTACGCAACTGGATCCCCAGGCTGAAACGCAATTTGGGCTTTTCTCGACGACTTGATCCACAAGTGACAAACCGTACTCTGTATCCTCCGACAGAAACGCGAGTACGTAACCGGCATATGCTTGCGCCTCTAGGTCAAGATGTGATGCCGCCAGAGCCTCGTGTGCCAGCCGAATTGCGCAATCAAATCGGGCCTCGTTTGGACGGGTATCCGGGTTCCATAGCAAAGTGCGGATCCAGCCTCGAAGAGCGCTTGCCAATGGGTACTCACTTGAGAGTGAAAGAGCTTTTGACAAATGGTCGTCTGCTTCAGTGAAATTGAACCTGTAGATCAAGGACTGCGCACGTAGGAAGTGATCATAGGCTCCAAGGGTGTCAGGGCGCTTGTGAGCAGCACGGTCTATTTCAGCTTGTCGGATACCTGGCGCAATCGAAGCAACGACAGCCTCGGTAATCTGGTCCTGAAGCTCAAAAACATCATCGAGCTTGCCATCGTATCGATCCGCCCAAACATGAGACCCGGTTTCCGCATCAATCAGCTGACCCGTGACACGCAACCGGTCACCAGCGCCGCGAACGGACCCTTCTAATATATAGCGGACACCAAGCTCTCGGCCGATACGACGCACATCAACCGAAAGCCCTTTGTAAGAAAAAGAGGAATTTCGGGCGACCACGAATATCCAGGGCACTCTGGATAAGCTGGTTATTATATCTTCGGCTATACCTTCTGCAATGTAATCCTGTTCAGCATCAGGCGAAAGATTGTCAAACGCCAAAACGGCCACCGATGGCTTGTCTGGGCGAGATTGAATTATCGGGGATTCAGTAGCAAATGCTGTTTGTACCGAGTAAGCAGTTACAGGGCGTGTGATATTCTTCAGATATTGCGGCCCCAATTCGGTGAATGATACATCCACCTTACCCACAAGGTCTTCGTAAACCCGACCTGAAACGATGATCCCTCCGGGAGGAGCAAGACCTTCCAGCCGGGCCGCGATGTTGACGCCGTCACCAAGAACATCACCGTCGTCATCAAAAACATCGCCCGCGTGAATTCCCATACGGAATTGCATTTCCGGACTTTGCCCGCGCGCCCCGTTCCGCTCAGCCATCTGACGTTGCATCGTTTCCGCACATGCTAGCGCATCTACAACCGAGGAAAACTCTGCAAGAAAACCGTCACCGGTTCTTTTGAATAGGCGTCCGCCATTCAGGCCGACATGCGGCTCCAGCGCCCTAAAGTGGCCCCTATATGTGTGCAATGCGGCTTCCTCGTTAGCACTGACAAGCGCGCTATAGCCAACAACATCAGCCACGAGTATGGCAGCCAAGTACCGCTCCAAACAAAATCCTCCCGCGTATCCATTGTGAAGGAGTGTCAAAGGGATATTAGGGGTTTCGCGCATAAATCGCGATCAATATTCAATGAACATCAGTGACCGAATAACGACACGCAAGCTTTTTGCTTTTGGGTAAACTAGGCAGAAGCGGACCTCGAAAAACCGAACTTTGTAATTTCGACTTTACACCGCAGCACAGGCACTGGAGCAAGGTGCCGCGTATGACTGCCTTGAGGGCAAAACGAGCTTCTAGCCGCGAATGCAAGGTTTTGGCTTGGCACATTGAAAGGCCTTCCTACTCGGGTGCCATCAAAATTCTAGGTTCAGCGCCGCATGCTTGCTATCGTTTCATTAAGGGTCCATTAGCGGAAATCAGAATGACAATACGAGCGTCTTCAAGAAAGGCATTCGAGTACAGAACACGTCTCACCGACAATCGGATTTGGGACATGTTCGCGCTGCGCCAAGGAGATGTGATTGTAGCAACACCGCCTAAGTGCGGAACAACATGGACACAGGCCCTTGTGCTGTCGCTCTTGTTTGAAAAGCCTGGTATGGACAAGGTCATGGATGACCTGTCGGTTTGGCTCGACCCTGCGTTTCGAGATCAACTCCCCATAGCTCGAATGTTCGAAGCTCAAAACCACAGAAGATGCATCAAGACCCATACGCCTTTTGACGGCATTCCTTTCGATCCAGATTGCACCTACATCGCGGTGTACAGACACCCAATCGACGCACATTTTTCGATGCGCCAACATGTGGCAAACCTGAAGGAAGACCTGATCCAAGACAGGTTCCCGGATGAGCCGACAGCTTCATTCGCCCTTTTTCTTGGTGAGACCGTTCGAGAGGCGATGGCCGATGGGATCACCCTTGAGGCCATCGTTCATCACTTCAAGTCCTTCAAGTCAAACATCCAATATCCCAGCATACACATTTTCCACTACGCCGATATGCGGCGCGATTTACTCTCTCATACCAGAAAGCTAGCTTCCGTACTCGGCCTCAAAATTGACGATAAAATGTTGGCCGCGATTGCGGAAAGTATGCAGTTCGAGAACATGCAAGCTAATGCGCGCGCGAGTGCCAAAGAAAAAACACGACGGTCCACAACCTTCAAAGACCCGTCAGCCTTCTTTGATAGCGCAAGCAGTCGCAAGTGGGAGGGCAAGCTTTCAGACGAAGACCTTCGTGCCTTTCACAAACGTCTTGCAGAGTTGCTCCCGGAAGACGACGCGCGATGGCTTCAGTCTGGCGGAGAGCTTACTGCTTAGGACGTTGCTCGCTGAATAAATTAAGATAGCCGCTCTGGGGTCGTCTCGGCCATCTGGGATTTTTTCCGGATGACCCGTAACCTCGATGAGCGGTCATTCATGGCCAGCGACCGCGGCCAGGCTTTGCCGTTACCAACCACGGCCGTTCGCCGCGGTTTCGTCCTATGTCTCAGATGCGGACAAAGCGGAACTTGCAAAGTTTGGTGGTCGAGGCCAGCTTTGGGCATGGTTTATGGTAAGATCCATGCAAGTGCTGCGAGGGAGAGTACCATGATCGACGCTGAACAGCGATTGGTAGACCGCAACATCATTTTACCTGCGCCGCTAAAATTGCCTGTTGGTATGGTGTTGCCATTTCCGTGGATTAACGTTCGGGGCGACCGGGCGTTCGTATCTGGTCATGGACCACAAGAAATAGACGGTACTCCGGCCGGGCCATTTGGAGCAGTCGGAGAAAATGTGTCTGTGGAAGAGGGCTACGCCTCAGCACGCAAAGTCGGGCTTTCTATTCTCGGCAGTCTAAAGCGCGAACTTGGCAGTCTAAACCGAATAACGGGGTGGTGCCGAGTTCATGGGATGATAAATTGCAAATCTGGCTTCAGCGATACGCCTGCGGTTCTCAACGGTTTCACGGATTTGATCATTGACGTCTTTGGAGAAGAGATTGGCCGCCATTTACGTACGGCGGTCGGGGTGGCAGGCCTACCAATCAACTTCCCAATTGAAATCGAAGCTGAGGTTATTGTCTCAACGGCCTAGAATACACGTGAATCCGGAACGACGTACCGGTCAAAGAGGAGCAGGAATGTCGCTGCGCCGGGCAGAAGTACTGTATGGAAGAAGGCATTTGGGTGAGCCAGAAAGGAGACTTCATGATTAAGATTATGCCTAAGTTTCTGATTGTAACGGCGCTCTGTACGATCCAATACTCTCAAGTAGCACTCGCGCAAAGTCACACTCACGACGCTGAAGTCACGCCATACGCCGGACTGCAATCCAGGACCATCAAAAGCTTATCTGACACCGATTTAGAAGAGCTGCGGCGCGGCGGAGGTTGGGGTTTTGCTTTACCAGCGGAGCTGAATGGCAAACCAGGCCCAGCACACTTGCGCGAATTGAAAGATGAACTTGGACTCTCGAAGGATCAGCTGAGAAAAATTGAGGCGATCCATTCTGAAATGCGCGTACAGGCAGTCGTCGCAGGCGAGCGGTTTATTGAGGCCGAGGCGGCGTTGAGTGAAGCGTTTGCCGGTGACCAGCTTGAATTGGCCGAGCTAAACAAACTTGTTGAAGCGGCCGAAACTGCCAGGGCCGAGTTGCGACTGGTTCATCTGTCCCGGCACCTGCAAACAACACCACTGTTGAGCGCAGATCAAATCCAACAGTACAGCATTCTAAAAGGGTATGCGAACGACCCGTGCTCCAATGTGCCCGAAGGCCACGACCCAGCCATGTGGAAAAAACACAACGATTGCAGCTGAATCCTTTTGAAATCAGCGCAAACTAATGTTGGACATGGAGCTGAGAAATCTGATTGCCCTTCATCCAATCTCTCAGCTGTGTCGAGCAAACACACTCGTCGTCCCATCCAGACCAACGAGCAAGGTTTCATAAGGTTCTCGTTCGTCTGAAAAATCCATGCCGGGTGAACCCATCGGCATGCCTGGAACTGTTAGGCCGAGGCCTTCAGGATGTTCGGACAAAAGTCGATTTATGTCTTCTGCCGGGACATGACCTTCGACAAAATAGCCCCCAACAAATGCAGTGTGGCAACTGGAAAGCTCATCTGAGATTTTCATTTGTTCTTTAAGCGACCACAGCTGCTCCTGCCCTACGTCTAGCGTATCGGTACGAAATCCTGCGGAAATCAGGTGATCTACCCACGCGGCACAACAGCCGCAGGTTGGAGTCTTGTAGACTTTTATGAGCGGGGCTTCTTGTCCGACGGAAGGAGTAGCCAACACTGCTGCTGTACCCGCTAATAGAAATTCGCGTCGTTTCATTGGTCTCTTCTCCGCTTCCTCATGGGACTACAAAGATATTGTGCCAAGGCCAAACTTTTCAATGTTACCGGACTGAGCATCAAACGGGCAGTTTCGATACAAGATCTGAATCTCAATCCAAATAACACTGGTCGCCAAACGTTTTGTGAGTTGCATCGCGTATGGCTCAAGTTCACTCGAGCGTTCGGCAATGGACCTCGCGATCAACGTCGTGGTGAGGTCCATAGCAACCTTCTAAGCCGTGGCCATGCCAGTTGCCTTGGTGGTGCCTGCCCGTGCACCCTGACAATGCAATCACTATGACCAAGAATGCCGCTCTTCGCGGGTGCTTGATCCAACAGTTCTGTTCCATGTGCAAACCAACCTAGTAGCAATCCGGCTACCTTTGCTTTGACGCAGGTCAACACCCCATTGCGGCAGCTTCCAAATAGCGGCAGTTAGTCTATCGTGAACAGCTCCTGTCTTTCAGCAACACCGCGCAATCTGTATTGCCCCAGGGAAACAAGACTTGGAATGGAGCCCACTAAGTCACCCGCCACCTTATCGGAAACCACAATGTTCTGATCAAGCGCGCTGCACATGCCTAAAATGCGCGAAGTTGTATTTACCGCTGGGCCGACCACTGTGAAATCCAAGCGAGACCTACCGCCAATATTGCCGTAAAGAACATCGCCTGCGTGCAACGAGAGAGTGAAGCCGGTCGTTGGCAAACCATCAGCTTGCCGTCGTTGGTTGAATTCCTCAAAGGTATTTCGCAACTCCACGGCCGCGTGAATTGCGACGCGGCGAGCGTCCGGAACTTGATTGATATCGAAGATGGCAAGCATTCCATCTCCCATGAATTTCAAAACGTTACCGCCATTGCGTTCGACTACGTCAACAGCTTCCGCGAAGTAGTCGTTTAGCAATTCTATGATTGAGTCCCCCGGAAGCGCTTCTGACAATTTGGTAAATCCTTGCAGGTCAAAATACCAAATCACCGCTGAAATAGTTTCCGATGAACCTCGGGTGATGTCCCCGGAAAGAACGCGCCTACTGGCGTCTTTGCCCAGATACGCGGCGGTTATGTCTTCAGCCATCAGCCGGTTTGCCCCACATTTCAGCGTCAGGCAAAGTGGAGATATCAGTTGACGCAAACCATCAAGTTGCTCGCTTGTGAAGCCCCCGCTCGCGTCGGTTGTCAATGAGATTATGGCACCTTCCTCGGCCTGCATTGGATCGACTGGCGTAGTATTGTCCTGAATAAGGAAAAACCGTTTCACAGCGAAGTAGTCAGTTGCACCGCGCTCGCGAAGTTCGTCGAAGATCGGAAAGTTGAGCGCGGGTTCTTCGACTGTCAGATCTTGTCTGATCTCTTCAACGTTGTTTGCCAAAAGATGGTAAATCGGGCTTAGAACGTATTGCTCAGGCGCATCCGTTCTTCGGACAAAGTTCTCTCGCTCATTACCGCCTTCCCTGTGCCAGCGAAAAGCGACAGTCCCAATCTCGGGATGATGAGCGCGAACAGTGATGTTTGCTCTTTGAAGTGGAATTCCTGCCGAAACAAGACGTTGGCAGAATGCCTCAAGCCAGAGCTCCACAGGCGCATTCTCCAAGCCCTGTTGAACCAGCCAATCGGCTATGTCCTTAACGGCGGCAGTCAGTTCCCAGTTTTGGACTAAAGGAGCTGCCATGATGTCCTCTTAGTGAGCTATCTGAACAGTTGGCTCGTAGTCTAATTCACTTCAAGGGCACATCAAATTCAATTCTCCCACTGCGCTTGCAGCCCTAAGGTATATGCTGATCTTGTGGCGTATTGCACGCGCGACACCGGGGCAATGGCCGCAATTCATCAGGAATTGCTGGCGATGTGAGCTGTGGCGCGTACCGCAAGACTTTTGCGACTGAGCTTTGCGGGGTATCTGTGTGATCTGTCGGTATTGAGGCAACCGATATACTCAATCTTGCCACTCCAACCGATACAAGACGTGGTGACCGCGTAGACCTTTCAGGAGTCTGGGTTCTATTTCAGAAAATGAGAAATCGGTTCGTCCTCCGACCATGGCGCGAGTCGCATCTGAAACGAGTATCTCGCCTGCCGCACCAACCGTGGTTATGCGTGAAGCTTTGTTGACCACAGTGCCAAAAAAATCTCCACGAGATTGCACGACATCGCCAGTGTGAATTCCAATCCGGACACCGAAAGACGGCTCCTCGGCAGCCGATGCAATGGCCTTCTGAATCTTGACAGCGGCCGTTAGCGCTTCTTTCGCGGACGGAAAGACGGACAACGTTCCGTCTCCAAGGGATTTCACGAACTGGCCATGATACTTCTCAATGATCGCCGCCAAGACTTGGAAGTGGTTTTCAATCAGCACCGACCAACGCTGATCGCCCAACGCCTCCGCTAACGTTGTGCTGCCCTCCACATCAGTGAAAAGTACTGAAGCCAAACCTTCGGTTTGGATCAGCTCGGGTCCATCTTGGCGCGCAGCATCAACCAGTTTTTGGATGGCCAGCTGCTCTTTACCCACGAGTTCAATATTTGGAGTTGGCACTGAAGCGTGGCGATTGATGATCTTCCAGGCTGCTCCCTCCAGGACAAAAATCAGAACGGTGCGGTAAAAGACGGCTTCATCAAAGCCGACAAACTGAATCTTGTGGGCGAAGGATGACCATCCCGTCTCTCCGTTTTCGAAGGCCTCAGCTTCAACTTCTTCGAAAACGACTGGTGCCGGGATCTCCGCGAAAAAGCCGCTAACCCCATCGCGAACTGCTTGCCCGCTCCAAAACTCACCTTCTCCTGTCCCAACGAACCGTAGTTCATCTGCTTTCGACAGAAAATCCTGCAACTCGTCAGTATTCTTCTTGGTTCTGAGTATTTCATACCAACGCCTCGAAACCGCCAGCAGCTCAGGTGAGGAACGTATCATCACAAATGACTCGAGACGCTAAATGGAATGAGGCTTACAAGGTCTTGCAACCGGGATCTCCATTTTTCGAAAGATGCAGGTCAATGCTGCCGCTGAGGTTTGGTCAGATCAAGACTTTTGTATTTCTCCAGAACGGAGCGCATAAGACGCAGATCAAAAGACGCACGTCGGTTCAGAGCGAACTATCGACGGAGTTTCTGAGTTCGAGTCCGGATCACAGGGTATCGAATCGTTTCGCTGTCGGAGAGCTACTCGACGCTGTACTGACCCGCAAAATAAGATGCATGAGTGTATCGGGCACACGCTAAGCTAGAAGGTTCCCAGAACTACGCGGTGAATTTCGAAGTGCAGCAAGCGCCGTCTTGACATGGCTATGCGAACTGGTTCAGCTTGCGGTCATGACGTACACACGCATCCACTGCCATCGAATATCGGCCTGAGGTCGATAACCCACGCGAAATCCGTGGGAGGCAGCATTGGTATGCGGGCGAGGCTTATATCCTTGTAATTGCTCCAGATTAGAGTGCGCGAGTCGGTTCGATTCCGACGCCTCCTACCATCCTCAGGAGGTGTCCGACATGGCGGACGACGTCACGAACGCAATTGATTTCAAAGACATCAAACAATCGGTCGAGGAGAGCCTCGGACGCACACCCGAAGGCTGGTCCGGCTTGCCAGATCTCGAGAGGGGTCTTCCATCTCAACACTGCTTGTAGGGACGCTCATAACGATGCATTCCCAACATTGATTTCATTGAAGAAAATCTTGGAAGCTTGCCCATAACTCTGCGCGGTATTTGCGCATAACTTTGCACGATTTGCCCATAAGTTTGCGTGCTAAAGAAAGCCCATCGAACAAAACAGCTCCTATGGCTTATCTGCAATGCTCAAATGCAGCTTACTCCCAATCGCCAGCAGACGAGCGCCACGTTTTAGCATCCGCATCCCAAACACTGGCGGTGACGCAAGGCGTTGGGTTTATTCCGTCGCAATTGGATCCATGAATATCCGCAACAACAACGCGTTGACGCCCAAAATCAGTGACCGTCCAGCCTTGGTTGAGCAACGAGTGTACCTCCTCTTCAACCAAGAAGTGCGAGACGCATCCGCCAGTTCCGCAATATAGAGATGCGGCGCTTGAACACGCGAAACCAGACTCATTCAGAACCCAGTCGCGTCGTAGATCTCCGTCGAGATCGACCCTCTCAACCGCACCCCAGTCTAAGTCAAACTGACCGTTGTTGAACTCCGCGCAGGCCTGTGCCGCCAGATCAACCTTCGCCTGCAAACCGGGCGGAAGTTGCGATACATCAGCCGCGAAAGTTGGTGAGTTCCATACTAGACCAGAGACCAGCACAAACCTGGAAACTAGACCTTTCAATTGACGCACTACTTGGGAAGGTGTTTGGAAGGCAGCATCAATTGCACTGATCATATCTGTAGTCCCCGTATTCCAGCCAGTTTACCGAGCCTTCGCTAAAAATCAGAAACTCGGACCTGTCTTCCCCAAGTAGGGCTACGACAAATCCGGCCGGCGGCTCAGAATTCCCGAAGTAACTGTAGGCCGTCATGGCTCTGATTGAATCACCGTTGACTGTTACTCGCGCGTCCCACTCTCCCTCAGGGTTGTCCAAAATCACGGGTTCGATCACGCGTTTTATCGCCCCGCCACCACAATATACGATGCCTTCGGGTACTTCGTATGAGGCCTCTTGGCTAACATCCGAGTTGCACGCGGAACGAAGGGACCGAATTGCCGCGCCGGAACCTTGTAAGTCAAAGATTCCGTAGCTGATATCTTGATCAATCATGGACAGATTAACCGATGCATTTGCTGCAAGCTGGTCCAGCACAAAATCATAATCCTGCTGATTATTGAAACTGATCTCGACTGGATAGTTGTCCACGATCTGTAAGGCAGCGTTTTCTGCGCCAACCTGAAATGCCCCAACTTCGGTAGTGCCGTTCTTCAAAAAACGAATGGAAAGCCCTTGCTTCTGCACAATGTCTTGGCTGTCCTCGTATCCAGCCGGAGCAAAGCGGATACGGTTACACTGAAGTTCCAGCGTCATGTTTCCGGTTTGAATAAATGCATTGGGATTAGGCCCAGTGTTGAACGACCACTCCGCCGATGCTGAGGTCGCCATTGCCATCATCAACGCTCCAATGGAGATCGTTTTGAACCTCATTTTTTCTCTCCATGGTGTTACGTTTCGTGCAGTCATTCAGCAAAGATTCCAGTCAATTGCCCCGGCAACCAGATCAGGACACAGGTTCGCCGTATTCGTTTGCGCCTTCTTGGGAAGGTCGCGTAAGCCACCAGATCATCAGGATGGACAGAACCAATTGAAGAATTGAGACAACAACAATGCCGGTCACGCCCAGGACGGCCGCAGGTCCTCGCAATGCATCGGGGTTTGCGGTCCCTTGCTCCAATACCGAGAAGAACGCCACCCCACCCAGCATAACAAAAAGAGTTACAATGCTGAGCGCCATCGGCAGTAGCAAGTACCAGCCAGGTCGTCCTGTATCGTGCAGCCTCCGCCAACCGGCGGCCAGCATAGGTATGAGAACGGCCAGTTGGAAAACAGAGGACAGAACCCGTGATCCCTGCCCCGTTTCAGGGTTGGTCCCGAATAGGATCGTATCCAGCACAGCTAAAGCCGCACTCACGAGAACCACAAACAAGAAGAACCACCAGTATTCTGAGCGTATAGCCCGACCGGAGAACTGGAAGTATTTCGAGAAACACGTTTTAACGGCTTCACCAAATCCCATTTTTCACTCCATTCTTACTTTCTTTGCGGCCTCAAACGCTTCGCCGCTCAGAAGAATTCACGCGCCCTTAATCATGCGCCCACTAACCTTTTTTGTTTGAGGGCAGACGCCTATCGTACGAGAGCGTAAAGAAGTTTGCGCGCGGAAAAAATGTTGATTTATTAAAAATTAGATTCAAACATGTGAATTTGACACAACTTTCATTTTACCTCCGTTGTTGTCGTTGTTGCCCGATGTCTCGGGCCCTTCCGACTGCTAGAGTGAGTGCTGGCGGTCGGAAGGCACTTTACAATGATTGAGCCTTGGGAGGACGCGATGCCCAGACTTAACGAACTCGCCCTCTCTCCGAAGCTCGCTCTAGCTCTTGCCAGCGACGTCATTCGGCCATCACGCGTTATTGGCGACCCAGATAGTCAACGAAATATCGTTCCACCGACCAAGCCCCCGCGGCAAGTTTTAGGAAAGGCAGTCACAGGATCGAGGTATGTTCTATTGGCTGCCCAGACGCGAGAGCTTCAAACTAGTGCATCCAATTTCACAAATTTTAAGGGAACCAGAGGGAGAAGAAAATGACCAACAAGATGGTGATGATTGCGGGCGCAACTTGTTTCGCACTGCTTGCGGCCTGCGACGATACGAGTACATCAAGCGCGTCCGCCGAACTCACGCCGGCTCAGCAAGCGTGTTTGCGAGATGTAGCCAGCACAACGAACAATTCACAAGTCGTGGTGCTCTCATCCGCGTTTAGCGAGGCGGGAACACAGGTCACAGTCGGCGTTGGCGAGGATCGCGCTCCTTGGAACTGCATTGCTTACAGTGATGGCACGACAGCTGGTATCGAGTTCCTGGGTGACGAAGGCGCATTGTGAGCAGTCTGTTGCGTAACCGAAAACGGCTGCGCAGCACTGTCTCGGTCTTAGGATAGTTCGACTTGGTTTGTAGAATAACCACCATCGTATTTGCGATCCTTTACCTGTTGGCGTTGATTGCATTCTTGACAGGCACATTTGGCTGGCTGGGACAGGAACAAGACCCTTTGTCCGGGGTGTTCCTTTTGCCGTTGGGACTGCCTTGGATATTTCTAGCGGACTTGGTCTCGGAGTCAGCCAAGCCTTGGTTTGCGGCGATTGCACCGATGCTCAACCTGTTGGCGCTGATTTTCATTTGCAGATGGGCACGCAGATTGCGCCAGTAGTGGTGGCTGAACTCTTTCTCACCAAAAGGGAGGAAAACATGGGAAAAGTAATCTTGGGAATTCTGATCGGGCTCGTCCTCGGCGTGGTTGGGGCGATGACCTTGGGTGGCGGGGCCGCGGTGGGTGTCGGCGTTGCGACAGGCTTGTCCGCCGGTGTCTGCACCACATTGAAAGGAGCACAAGCCGAGAACCTGATCACCGCCGAGCAAGCGGATCAGATCCTCAACCGCGTAAATTCTGAAATGGCGTCACTGCAAGGAATTGAAACGACGGACGAGATCGTCGGCAGCGCGCAGGCATGCGATGAATTTCTGTCAAGTTTACGAGAAGCCAAGTGAGGTTCCGATTTGCACGGAACAAAACTCCAAGGATTAGCCAGCAAGGGACCATCTGATGAAACTCGATTTACTCAAACTCCTCACACCCATGTTCGCAATCGCAGGCACGGCTTCGTTTGCAATGTCTGAAGCAGACGATGCGTGTATCGATCATTTGCGACAGGTTGGAGGACCAGACGGTCAATCAGGTACGATTGAAAGCTCAGAGTTCTCAGAAGCGGGCACGCTCGTCATGTTACGTGACGCAGGCGGAACACTTTGGCGTTGCATCGCGTACAAGGATGGAAGCATCGGCGAGATGTCGGTTGTCGAGGCGATGGATGATGGCGGTGGAGCCATGGCAGGTGCCGCCGGTTCTACTGGTAGCCAGCGTGTCAAATTTGATGCCGGCTCCACTGGCGCCGAACTTGTCGGCCAACTCGCGCCCGGAGCGTCGCAGCAATACCTTCTCGGTGCAAAGAACGAACAGTTTCTTTACGTCCGCGTTGCTCCGCAAAATGGCTCCTTGGACTACGTCATTCGTAACCCCGATGGTTCTGAACTGCTGGGATTGATGTCGGCGGACAATGAGTATCGAGGGCAGCTTTGGCAATCTGGTGATCATGTTGTGGAGGTTATCAATCGCAGCAACTCTTCCGTCGACTACAACGTAATTTTCGGAATTGAATAGGTTATCGACCAGAAATCCTGGATCTCAAGTCCAATACTGCAAGGAGCGAAAAGATGAAATCCAAGGTCCTATTGGTGATCGGCGCGACGTGCATTTCTGCGCTCGCAGCATGCGACGAGAGTGACGGATCGGTGGATGCAAGTGCACCAACTGTGGGCAGCTCTAGCGATCTTTCGTCATTTGAAGGGGCAAGAGCGGGACAGGCTGAAATGGGCATCCAGAGTCTCGGATTTGAACTCATCCGCAGCGAAGGGCTGACCTCGTACTGGTTTAACAAAGATACTGGTGCATGTGCTCGGATCACGACGTCTGAGGGAAGGTACTCAGATGTAACTATGCTGCCATCAGGTGACTGCTGACACATTTTCATCGATCTAACATCCGCAATAGGGAGCACTAGTATGCATTTTGATCTGGCACATGCGGCGGTCATCGTTGTCGCTCTGATTGTCACAAACCTGGCATTGAAGTCGTCCGGCGTGATCAACGAAGAAAGCAAACACCAATGGAACTGGAAAGTTTTTCTGGCCTACTTCGTGGTCGTCTTTATCATCAACCTGGTGTGGCCGATCTAAAGCTTCACGGCAGAAAGATTATCGTCCACTCGATATAGCTGCCGAGAATGAGCCTCTCCAACAGACCACCAAGTGTGAAGCGTGTGAGAATATGGCGCGTGAGAAAAGAAAGGAACTGACATGCGGTTTTTGACGTCCCTCATATTCATTGGTGTTCTCGCAACCGCTGCGAATTCCGACGTAACAAGCCGAAACGGCGGTCCAAGCAACAGCCAAATGCTATCAAAGGGCGGCGATGGAGGTGTTGATGGCGTCGCTTTCTTTCGACCCGTATTGAGCGGAGTGTTGTATCGCTCCGGTTTCAAAGGCGGCGACAAGGGGCGAACGGGCCTGAGTGAAGGACAACGCGAAGCTTTGTGTGATGAGGGGTTTTCAACCGGGTTTTATGCGGACTTCGGCAAAAACACTGAATACGGTCGCACCAGTTGCGGAAACGGATCCTTTGACTATCAAGGCGCCAGATCCTCCCGACCCGATGCTGTCATGGCGTCCATACACGAGGTGATTAAAAACCCTGGAAAGGGTCCTGTCCTGGTGCACTGCATGTGGGGCGTTCATTCCTCGGGTGCATTGTCGGCAATGGCGCTCGTTCAGTTTTGCGGTTGGACGGAGAAAAGGGCCAAGGAATATTGGAATGATGCCCGAAACGGGGCCCCATGTTCAGGCGGATGCGACCAGTGGATTGATTCAAAGTTCTCCAACTTCAGCGTCGACCCCAAATTGAAGATCTCCACCGAACAACAGGCAGCGATTTGCCCTAAATGATTTTGGGAGGACTATCCAAATGAAGTTCAATCTTCTGTGGTCACTTGCTCTCATTGCGCCCACCGTCTTATGGGCGAACGACGATGTTCTAGGTGAAGCCACCACATTTGATAGTCCTAACGGCATTACTGAACTCTGTATTCGGATCGAAAAAATTCCAACGGGCGAGTATAAGAAAAGCGATCTTGAGGAAGAAACGGCCTATTGCGAGATCGATTTCTATGCCACCGAAATTGCTATTTGCCCGAAAACCTGGAGCACCAGCCCAGGAATGGCCGTCTACGATATTTCGGAAGGGCCCTACAAGAAGAACCGTTCTGAATTCGAGAGAAACGCTTGCAAAGAGGGGAAGGCAGCAAAAGATCTGGCCAAGGACAGGGTGGCCAAATTCAAATCCACCATGAACCAAAAGGGCACCAGTGGAACCTTTTCCACCTCGTCGCTGCTTTACTATCATTTCTCCCGATATTTCGACACGACTGTCAAAGTTCCTGTCGCCGTTTGGCGCAGCATGGACGCCCAGGCGCATTTTTCAGAGGTCGCAGAGCCTGGCCTTGCGATTTCTGGTGGCTCTCGCGGCGGGCGCATGAACCATGAAGGCTGGCGGGTCTTTGCAGCTGCGGACGCTGACCCGAACTCATACCAACCGACCGATGATCTATTCACCGCAGATCGAATGCAAATATACGGTGTACTGCTTGATAGTCCTGGGCATCGATACGGTTCGGAAATCAACGGCACACGCAAATCTGGGTGGGGAAAAGGTCAAAACCGCGATTTTCAGGAAACTCCTGCTTTCTTGGCCTTGCGGTCTTCGAAACCCTTGTCAGAAGCCATTGCAGAGGGCGTTAAAGAAGGCCGAAAAGACCGAATGATCAACAAGGATCTCGGCCCCGATGTCAGCGACCAACAGATGGCACTTTGGATGCAAGAACTTACAGAGATCGTGCTCCTCGATTTCATCTTTAGCCAGCAGGACCGTGTGGGAAACATAGACTTCACACCCTATTGGTATTGGGTCGAAGACGGAGAACTGAAGCATAAGAAAGCCAAGCACCATGAGCCAAACGATGGAGACGTTCCCGCCGACGCGTTATTGATCCGTCGCAGCAATCTAAACGACAACGATGCTGGCGGGCGTGTCGAGTATGCCAACTTCGCGAAATCTACTCAAATGCTGGAGAAAATTCGCCACTTCTCTCCAAGCACATATCGGCGCTTGGTTTCTTTGAATAATGATCTTAAATCTCAAGGTCCCGTCTACGGCTGGCTGTCGCAGAGCCTTGGGTTGTCAGATAGGCAGATTGCACAAGTTGTAAAAAACACCCAGCTGGCAACGTCCATCCTCCAGGACAATTGTTCAAATGGCGATTTGATGTTCGACTTGGATCCTGTCGCATTCTTTTTGAGAAACGACACCGAGGTAGAGGCTGTGGACTGTAATGCCCCGTAAGCTTTCCACCCTTTTTGCGGCGTTCATTTGGACCGCTCTGATCGCCTGCAAAGCGGTGGCATTGGATGTTATCGTCATATCGGATCTGAACGGAAGCTATGGTTCGGTAAGATACGATGCCCGCGTCGACAAAGCGATTGAGCGGATAGTCGAGATTGATCCAGATCTGGTTATTTCGACCGGAGATATGGTTGCGGGACAGCGCATCCCCAACTTATCCGACAAACAGGTCAGGGAGATGTGGAAGGCGTTTCACGAGGCCGTATCAGATCCTTTAGAGGCTGCCGGCATTCCATTTGCGGTCACGCCAGGAAACCATGATGCCTCCGCCTACCGTGGGTTCGAGCGTGAAAGAAAAATATACGCAGAGGAATGGACACCGAGAAAACCAGACGTCGATTTTCTGGTTTCGGATGACTACCCGTTCTTCTACGCTTTTGAGATGCAGGGCGTAACGTTTGCGTCTTTGGACGCTACGACCTTGGGACCTCTATCCGGCGACCAGCAGGACAGGCTTGAGGAACTGGGCGCAAATGGAGACCCGATTGTCACTTTCAGTCACCTCCCACTCTGGCCCTTCGCGATTCAGCGCGAACGCGAAATCATCGGTGACCCAACACTTGAAAAGATCTACCTGGAAAGCGGTGTCGTTCTGCACCTTTCAGGCCACCATCATGCCTTCTATCCAGGTTGGAAAGACGGCGTGGCTTATGTCTCCCAGGCTTGCTTGGGCGGTGGCCCGCGGCGGCTTATTGGCGATAACGCCAGATCACCTCATAGCTTCACTCATGTTACATTCCAGCCAAACGGAGAATTTGGGATAGCAGTATATCGAGGACCTGATTTCGAAAGGTCGGTAAACTTCAAGTCGCTTCCGAAAGAGATCAGATCCCCGAACGCGGTGTTGAAACGTTTGGACCTTGTCAAATGACTAGAGGTTGAGCTTCAGTTCAACTTTTTCAGGAACCATGTCGTTTATCATCTCTTCTATCCGGGCTTCCGAAAGTCCACCCGAGGTGATGAAAAGCAATGAAACGCGAGATTTGCCGGGAACGTGGTGTTTTCTGACAAGCTTCCAGCCAGCGTCTGCGGCCATGGCTTCAATGTCTCCGCTGACTTTCAACGAGTGCTCTTCGTCTGTGGCCTTGAGCGAAATTTCCACGCCCTTGTTTCGCCCTCCGAGCCAAATAAAACACCAACACACAATCGCCACCAGTGTGGCCATCAGCGGCAAGCCCAAACCAACCGCAAGACCAAGAACCGTTACGATTATCATTTCGACTGTATCGACCGGATCATCCAGATTGGAGCGAAACCTGAGCAACGCGCCAATGCCAAAGATAACGAAACCAATCATTGACCCATGCTGAACTACCAGAAAGCCAACCGCCATGCCGATAAGCGCATAGAGAAAGAAAAGCCTTGGCATGACGATATCGCTGACACTTCTACGGGCTTTGCGTCTCACCGGATGATAGACGATCAAGCCAGCCAGAATGATTGTGACGATCACATCGAGAGTGAAAAAATACAGTTCCTGTTTGCCCCGAAACTGTATCCAACGTCGTTCGATAAGTATTTCCGACTCTGAAGTACCGGCCAGCATCGTCGCGGGGTCGACTTGTGCTACCGCAGCACCTGGCAACAGCACCATCAATAGCACGGCCATGAGTGGGAAAGCCTTGTTCAACTTGTCTTCCTTCCTGCTCACGCCAAAGGCTTACGCTTCACCAAAGGCACTTCGTGCCCCATTCAATTCAATCGCAACAGGCGGGATCAGGTAAAGAGATTTCCGTGCATTCTTCGGACATCGCATCCGGACTGTGATACGAACGCTGATACAGGGATATGGTCCAAGCGCGAGAAAATCCAATGTCAGAACACAAGCTGCTTCGGTCGAAACTTGGGTTTTCACGGTGCTTCCCCAAGCTTGGGACACTGGCTTCTTTTACAAGCACTGCTTTTGCATTGCTGGCTTGGATTGAGCGCGCCCATGCCGAGAGTCCTGGCTTGACACTCGTCGACTCCTTCAAGGTGGCGGGTAAATCGGAAGGCTTCTCGGAACCTTCCGGATTGTCTCTGTCCAACGCTGAAGGCTTCTTGTGGTCAGTAAGCGACGCTGAACCTAAACTGCACCTCCTTGGAATCGACGGGACATTGGGAAACTCCTTTAAGTTGCCATCATTGGAGGGATCAGATCTGGAGGGCGTTGCATCAAGAAAAGATGGATCTGTTTTGGTGGTTCAGGAAACTGACCGATCAATTCTAGTTGTTCACCCAACCAACCCCGTTCGACTGACCACAATCCCTCTCACATCTCTCAAAGGTTACTCGGCCGCCGCTGAAATGCTCCTCGGCAATCCTTTGAACAAGGGACCTGAGGGCATCACCGTCGATCCGGACACCGGGCGAGTATTCGTGGTTATCGAAGGGCAGCCGCGGCTGTTGTTAGTATTGTCACCAGAGCTAACTGAGATTGATGAAATCATCCCTTTGTATCGCGAATCTGGTTTTGTGTCTGATCGCGTGAATGACGATGAACTGGATTTGAGCGGCTTAGCCTGGTCCCCGTCCTCACGTTCTCTTTGGATTTTGAGCGACAAAGGACGTCAAATCTTCATCTACAATCCAGAGTTCAAGTCCGTAAAGACTATCAGTTTGACGTTCACAGAAGATGGCAAACAAAAGGAAGTTAAACATCCCGAAGGAATCGCTCTCGATGAGACCAAAGGGCTTCTCTATATCCTGACAGACGATGCCAAGAAATCGCGGCTTTATGTTTTTAATATCCCCAAATTTTGATCGCTAGAGAATGAAGTTCACACCGCCACGATAGCTTCCGCAAGTTGTTGCAGCTAGCTTACCACTCCTCTTCGTTGGCCCGCCCTAATCAGAACCGAACGCTTAAGTTTGCACCGAGGCCATGTTCTTGGCCGTTGGAGCGAACTGAATAGCCATATCCTGCCGTTAGTCTGGCCAGATCAGAGATCTGATACCCTAGCCCCAGACCAAGAACGAAGCCGTTTGCTCCTCGGTTTTGACCGACTTGCGTGAACGTGCCAAATATCGGGCTTGTTACAGTGATTTCGTGCTCATTGTCCTTGTTGGCAAAGAAGTCATATTCATACCGGGCAAAGGCGATTGGGGTTAGCAAACCATTCTCTGTCAAGAAGTCCTGTTGATAGTCAACTCCAATGGAAGCGACCAGAGACTCTGCGTTCGCTTTTTCAATGGAATAGTTGAAATCGCCACCGCCGGTTTCTGTGCCTGAGCCTTGTCTGATGCGTCCGTAGTTCAATCCAAAAACCGTAGAAACCCTAGCACCGTTGTCCAGGCTAAACAGCTTCCGTGCCTGGATACCGGCGTGGATTCCCTCTTGGTCCAAATCTGACTTTGCTTCGCCGCCCGTAAAGCCATCAACAGAAGGGTTTCGCCGCTTGGCGTCGGTTTCACCGAACATGTAACCGATCAGCCCAGAGAACTCCCATGTTCCGGTTGTCGTACGCCCATAGACGCCCACGTGATAGCTGTCGGTCGAAAAGTCCTGATCGACTTGATCGTGCTCATCCATGGAGGATGTCCCGAAGCCTGCGTAAACGCCGACCACACCTCGATCCGTACTTGCGACGTCCGCTCCAACCAAAATGGTGCCCAGCGAATAGTCGAATGTCCCAAGGCCGTTACTTCCATCAACGTCCCCGCTCACATAGGCTGTGTCGATCCACCAGCGCCGGTCAGAGCAGTCGATTGCGCCGCTCGGTCTCTGGGCCGAGTCGATGTCGCCAGATGCAACGGGTTGATCGTCATTGCTGAAGCCGACCGCTTGATACTTGCGGCAGTCAGCGTGGCTTAGCACGGTGTTGGTTATCAGGTCTAATTGCTCAAGCCCAACGGTCAGGTTCGAGGAATAGGGTTCGGCGTGCACACGGTTAAACCCAGCCAGGCCTGAATTGGTAAGCGTGTTTACGGCATTGCCCAAGGTTGAGCCATTGGTCAGATTGGTTCCAGGTGACATGTTTGTGGTGTTGGCCACCGCGCCAGCGAGATTGCTGGCATTTGGCGAATTGGTAACTGCTGGGTTCTGGGGTAAGCTTGTGACCGGTTGAGCGGTGAATGCGATATCAATCTGACCATCAGTGGTCGGCGTGTTGGCTATCGTCAGATTGGACAACGCTGGAAGGGATCCTCCTGCAACGAGCGTCGGTGAGTCTCCATCAAATCTTGAGGCTTGAAATACCGTGTAGTTGTTGCCGGCAGCATAGTCCTGCGCTGTCAGACCGGGTCGAGCAGCTTCGACTTGTACAGTCGCGCGGTCAATTCCCGTCACCGGCCCGCTGGATGACACCAAGTCAGCTTTTTGCCCGGCCGTCGGATCGACTTCAGTCAAGAGCCTTGACCCAGTTTCAAAGGCAATGCCGCCGCTATTGTTGAGTGTACCAATTGAAAAGCCCGGCGAAAGCACCCCTCCGTTCTTAACTGTGAAGTTGAATGCGTTCACAGTACCCGTTCCGGCCAGCGTGCCAAAATTCTCAAAGTTTACGGTGTTCAAACTGCTTGCCGCATCAAGCCGAACGGTTGTTCCGGCGGCTATCGCCATATCGCTGGTCGAAGAAATCGAACTATTCGTCAGCGTGAAATCAGAAGCCTCAGCAACTCGGGTCTGAATATTATATGCCCCGAAGACTACTTCGGTGGCTCCCATAACGGTCAGGTTGTCGTAGGTTAGCGGGCGGTCGGACTGGAAGTAAACTTCAGTGGGGTCGATATTCGCGCCGTTGAATGGCGCAAACGTCATGGATCGGCCGGAACCAATAGAAGTTCCGATGAGGTTCACTCGAAGCTTCCCGTTGATGTTTTTTGCCAAGGCTTCTCGCGAAACAAAGTCTCCGCTACCTGCGGCGACATCAACATTCAGAAGCGTCAAAACTGAAGCATTACTTGGAACAGTGTTTTGGCCGGGAACATACAACTCAATTTCACCTGAGGACGTGATTGAGGAGTTTCCAATTGTAAGCCCTGTAATGGGCCCGTTTGGGATCGGGAGACACGTGCGTTCGGTCGTTGAGATTGTTTGATTGACACGAGTGCTTTCAGATCCAGATGAATACTCTATCCGGGGAGAACCTAATTCTACGCAGGCTTGTGAGCTTTGAGCCGCGGCGCTGGCTGATAGTATCACATAAGTTGAGATCGCTGAGCTGAAGCCCACCAAAGTCTTGCGTCGTGCAACTCGACTTAGATTTATAGCGCTATAGTTTGACACCTGCCTTGCCCTCGATCTAAGCGAATAAGTCAAACCCACCTTAAAGCTTGTTTCCTCTTATGGAAATTTTTCTGAAGCAACTAAGCAATCCTATCAAACAGCAGATAGAGGCGCTGCCATTCTTCGCATTGACCTGTCAAAAACTTGGGCCGGTGAAGAGTCTCAGAAAATTCGAAAGAGTCTGCTTCCTAAGGGCTAAAGTGCACTCACGACGAAAAGCCGCTTAGTGGAGGAACAAGGGTGCCAACCAAGTTCGATGGAAGATTGCTCTCTTGGAGTACGGCGTCAATAATATGTGCAACAGCTGTACTCGTCGTACTGCTTGGCGATCAGGTCGTTGCGTTTGGTGGTATTGCGGCAGTCGCGGGTTTTTCAGCTGGTTTTTTAGGGTCTGTCTTTTCTAGTCTTGTTGCTAACGCCAGAACGTTTGTGATGGTGCTGGTGAGCATACTGGTATGCACACTCTTCCCGCTTCAGTGGATCGCCTTTCTGTGTGGTTTTGTCTTGATCAGTTGGGCTGCTTTTGAAGGGTACAAGAACGGTGGATTTGCAACAGTTCCTGCATTGAACGGATTGCTCTTGTACTTACTGATCCCCCCCGACGAGCGTACTGTTGTTCATGTTGTGGTTTTTCTGGCCGCGGCAACAGTCGGTAGTTTGCTCAGCGTTCGGCTTAACTTGGCGGGATCAGCAATACGACCTCCCATGTCTTCCAAAGAAGCAATTTCTGTTTGGCTATTCTTAATTGTCGGCATGAGTTTGACGTCATTTCTCGCTCACGTAATCGGAAATCAAAAATCCTATTGGCTTTCGTTGTTGTTCGTATTCCGCGTCTTGGCTCCAATTCAAAAAGTGCCTGATGCTGCATTGCGGTTTGGGGTTGGCGTGGCGCTTGGGTCTTCGGCAGCTTTATGTTTCGAGTTCAGCGGCTTGTCTCATCAAGTCTTATTGATCCTCGGGTTTGCTTCCGCTGTCATAGGCGTGCACAGGGTAGGTGGTAACACGCTATGGACCGCGATGTTCTTTACTGTTGCCACTCTGTTGGTGACGGCCCCAACGATTGAGTTTGCGGTCTTTCGAATAGAAGCGGCTGCGATGATAGTCTTTTTAGTCGGAGGGCTATCTTTCCTGATCAGTTGGTGTTGGGAACAGATAGAAAGCCGTTCCGAAAACTAAAACCGCAAAGCAGCTGACAGTAAAACCTCGGTCGCAAGTCTTCCTGTTCACCGCGCTCGGCAGCAATGGTGTCGCACTTCTGAAATTGCAAATTTGTACCCGACTAAATGAGCACTTCTCGACAAGTTGGGAGAGGAACGCCTTAGATGCGTATATTTGTTGCAAAGGGCATCGAATTTTTCAATGTAAGGCTTTGAGTTTATGACTGTGGCCCTTCAAGACCTCGATTGCATCGCAATCCAGCCGTCGGCCCGTACAATGCGAATATGACAAAAGATATTGAATCTAACGCTCAGACAGTCGCTGATACCCTAACCTCTGCCCCGCAGATATCCAAATTGTCTTCAGAGGTAGAACAGCTAGCGCTCCAATCTGTTTGGGTGTTGCAGGCTCTTTCGCGGTAGGTCGGAAGAAGTAGACGTGAAGCGTTTTTTGTTATCAGTTTGGTATTGAAGAGGGTTGTTCTAGCACGCAATTGCAGTCGCGACTAATTTGCTGCGCAAAACAGCGAAAGGAAACATTATGACCAAAACACTGAGCGCTTATTTGTCTTTGTGGTTGGTTGCAGTCGCTCCTGCGTATTCGCAAGAACCTCCTCGTCTTGTGTTGCAGCTGACCGTTGACGCGCTTCGTGGCGATCTTCCGACACGTTACTTTGAAAATCTTGGGGAGGGTGGCCTAAAGAATTTACTTGAAAACGGTGTACACTATGTGGACGCGCATCACTGCCATGCCAATACAGAGACTGTTGTCGGGCACGCCACATTGGCGACCGGGGCAACACCGGCAGTGCATGGGATGATCGGAAACATCTGGTTCGACAGAACCTTGAACCGCGTTGTTTACAACGTTGAAGACAGCACCGCTCCGCTTCTTGGAGATGGCGCTGGCGTCAATGACGATATTGAAATTGATCCAACACAGGCGGCAGCTGGCACAGATGGGCGGTCACCACGCGCTATGCTTGTTACGACGCTTTCGGACGAGTTAAGCGCCTCAACTGCTGGTGCGGCCAAGGTCTTTGGAGTTTCAATTAAAGACCGTGGGGCTATTACAATGGCGGGGCAAAGCGGCAAAGCCTTCTGGTTCTCAAAAGCCGCAAATCGTTTTGTCACAAGCTCGTATTATTACGACAAATACCCGGATTGGGTTTCCGCCTGGAATGACGCATCGCCGAGCGCCTCCTTTGAAGGAACCTCTTGGGAATTGATGCACCCAAAGGCAGCCTATCTCTTTGGCGACCGCGACAACCAACCATGGGAGACGGATGTCGCCGGGTTCGGCATAACCTTTCCTCATCGCTATTCTTCGACGCAAAATGGTATTGACCCGCTAGAAAATCCCTACTTTACGACCCTTTTAACGCTTAGTCCCGCGGGCGACGATCTGACGGCGCAATTTGCCAAACGATTGATTGATGCCGAGGACATCGGGCAAGACGCAGTAACGGATTATCTGGCGATTAGCTTCTCGTCCGTGGATTACGTCAACCATGTGTTTGGCCCCTCCAGTCTTGAAGCCGAGGACACGATATACCGCCTCGATCAGACTCTCATGAATCTCTTCGCGTTTATCGACGAACGGATTGGGCTGGAAAACGTTTTGATCGTTCTATCGGCGGACCACGGCACCACCGATGCGCCGGGCTATTTGGAGAGTGTTGGCATCCGAACTGGCCTTGTTGCTCCGGACACATGGGACCCGACGGAACAGATAGCCAAGCTTAAGGAGCGGTTGGGGATCACCGGGAAATTGTTTGAAGGTTATAATCACCCCTATCTCAATATCGCCCCCGAAGTATTGGCTCGCAGTGATATTGATTTGCCCGCGTTGGAGTCAGCTATTGCAGAAGAGCTTCTATCCTTTCCCGATGTGGCATTCGCCGTCGCCAGTACGGCTATCGAAGCAAACCTCCTACCCGATACCGACATCATGCGCCTGATCCGCAACAACTATCATCCGACCCGATCCGGGAACATATACGTAGTCTTCAAACCCGGCTGGTTCATCGCAGACTTCGATGGCCTGTCCGTCACATCCACCCACGGGTCGCCGTGGCGCGGTGACACACATGTGCCGATAATCTTTGCTGGCTCGAACTTAAAACCGCAACGGGTCGCACGCCGGGTTTGCACGACTGCTCTCGCATCCACACTGTCTGCCTTATTGAGCACGGCACGTCCTAATGGTGCGAGCGGCGAAGTGTTACAAGAAGTCATGGATTGGTGACGCATGCCTGCATCCCCATGAATTTCAAAGACGATTTTCCCAAGCTTGACGGACCTTAAACAGGGCGTTTGAGTATAGGTATGGACCGTTGGATTTCGGATTCGATTGCCAAGATCAATGCAGATGCTCACCGCTCTGCCGATACGCACCTTTTCAAGCTTCCCGTCCGGGGGCTGAAGGGCGTAGACGTCTATCTCAAGGATGAAAGTACACATCCCACTGGCAGCCTCAAGCACAGGCTGGCACGCTCGCTTTTCCTTTATGCGCTTGTAAACGGGAAAATAAGGGAAGGGACACGTGTAATCGAAACCTCGTCTGGCAGCACTGCCGTTTCAGAAGCTTACTTCGCCCGTATGATCGGAGTGCCTTTTACCGCGGTTCTCCCAAAATCTACCGCCAAGAGCAAAATCGACCTAATCCGGTTCCAAGGTGGGGAAATCCACTTCGTCGATGCGGCGCCGGACATGCACCAGGCCTCGGTTGAACTGGCAGCTGAAGTCGGTGGCTACTTCATGGATCAATTTACGTACGCCGAGCGGGCGACGGATTGGAGAGGAAACAACAACATTGCAGAAAGCCTTTTTCGCCAGATGGAACGAGAGCCACATCCAATTCCATCGGTAATTGTGATGAGCGCGGGAACTGGCGGAACTTCAGCAACGCTGGGGCGGTACATTCGTTACAAAGGCTTTAATAGTGAATTGGTTGTTGTGGACCCCGAAAACTCAGTGTTTTTTGATAGCTTTCGAACTGGAGACAGGACCCTGACCCGCCCCTGTTCAAGTCGTATTGAAGGTATCGGACGTCCCAGAGTGGAGAAGTCATTTTTGGCAGATGTAATCGACCGGATGATCCAAGTGCCCGATGCGGCAAGCATTGCGACTATGCTCTGGCTTGAAGATCGGATCAGGCGGCGAGCGGGCCCATCAACAGGCACAAACCTTTGGGGGGCTTTGCAAATTGCGCAAGAGATGGAGGCTGCCGGACGATCTGGCTCCATTGTCACTATTCTGTGTGACGACGGAAACCGTTATCTCGACACCTACTACGATCCAGAATGGGTGATGGAAAACTTCGGCGAAACCGCCTCTTACGAAGTTATTTTGGCGGGATGTCACTGAATTCAAACAAAGAGGACAAAATGAAAAGGGCGAAATTTGTGTTTGCAACGCTTCTGGCATCAATGGTCGCCGTGATGTTTTGCGCCACAACAGTTTTGGCCTCCTCTCAGGAAGCACAACGGATCATCGAAAGCGCGGCTGCTGATTGCAAAGACTTCGAGAATGGAGAGTTTGATCAGGGCGACGCTGTGACCGAGATCGAGCTGCGCTCCCAGTTTGGCACGGTTAAGGCTGAACTCGTAGATGAAAGCCAGTATTCCTGTTCTTCTGCTGTCTCTATGTACTGCGGAACAGGGGGTTGCATGCTCTATCTTATCGTCGACGGTGAGATCATGTCGTGGCAGGCAACGGGTTGGCGTCTTATTGACTGGGGGCCTGACCGTATACTGCTTATTGGACGAGACGGTGGTTGGTGCGGAGGCGCAGGAGCCGAGGTTTGTTACGAGGCTCTAGTTTGGAGCAATGGGAAGATTTTAACCGTTGGTTCGGCGCCAGAGTAAGCCCGCGCAGTGCTAGCGGTTGTTTTACGCGCCTGGCCTAGGTTGCAACACCCTGTTCGGTTGGGCTGCGGCTGAAGTAGGGAACCAGGCCGAAACAACTTGAAGCAAAAAGAACACCAAAAACGGCAAATGTGAAAGGGATGGATGGTCGATTTCGCGCAGATGTCGTTGCCAAAATCTGGAGCTATCACGCATTTGCATCTTCGTCTTTAGAGAGTCTACGAATGACTGCTTTGTCCACACAGCAGACGTTCGTCCAAACTCTACGAGCGACCGCTTCGAGCTCATAGCGAACGATGTTGAGGTTGCCATCAACGTCAGCGATGCGCAGAAACCGGACATTGCAAAGACTATTAGACCGCCCAGAGCGGCCACTCGGCGCTGCACCGCGCGTCGAGCGCTTGTGAGTCCTGAACGCAGCTGCGCTGGTTCATTTTGGTGACGACAACTATTGCAGTTTGAACATGGAACTGCGCATCTCTTTGAGGATGACGTGTTCATCGATCCAAAGCTGCGAGGATTCGAGCATCTCGTTCGTATGGATCCTCACGGAAATGAACGGCCCCATCTTCGACCCAAGCAGTCCAATAGGTCAAAAGGACCGGCATGGGCTCGGGTAGGTTAACGCGCGTTGTCTTCCCGCTATCCAATATGGATTGCATCTTTTGCCGACTCCAGTCGGGCTCTCCCTCCATCAAAAGGCTGGCAAATTCGAACGGATACTCAAGACGAACGCAGCCGGAACTTAGGTTCCGCTCATTTCGGTCGAAAAGACTGCGGTCGTTGGTATCATGCAAGTACACTGCATATTTATTGGGAAACATGAACTTGACTAAACCTAACGCATTGTCTGGGCCCGGCTGCTGAACCAAAGTCACGGCGGGGTTCTTTGCCCCCCAGTTGACAGCGTTGGCAGGAATTGTCTGCCCGTCTTTGTTCCGAACTACGTAATTGTTGCGCGCCAGATAGGCTGGATCCTTGCGGATCCGCGAAAGCTTGTCTTTCCGAAAAATCGAGGCGGGAACGGTCCAAGTCGGATTGAATTCCATGTATTCAATTTCATCTCGGAACACTGGGGTTTTTCGGTAGGCTGATCCTGTGATCGACCGGGTGGTCCAAACCGTCCCATCGGACTTGACTAAGTAAGTACGGGCTCCTGCAATGTTTACTAGCACGAATTCTTCGTCGATTTCCCGCATGAGCCAGCGGCCTCGCTCCAGGCTGAGGCGCAACTTATTTATGCGATCTTCGACAGGTTTGTTGAGAGACGCGAAAGTCTTACCACCAACGACGCCATCTGCTTCCAAGCCATGACGATTTTGAAAGGTTTTTACCAGTTGCACCAAGTAATCGTCATAAACCCAAGCTGGATTTATGCCGTTTTGGCTGATTTCTTGAAATTCATTTGTTCCCTCGTAGCCTTCTGTCGCTAGCCTTTTGCGCAGTTCGGCGACGGCAGGATCCACCATTTCCGGCTTCAGAACCGTTTCTTCGGGAACTTTGTTCCAGCCTCCCTTTGATGCAATAGCTCTATATTTACGCAATGCATCAACGAGCATCGTATATTGCGCATTGTCGATATCGATGCGTTCAATCAAAGCGCTGAAGCCTTCACCTTGAAGAAATTGGCTCAATACAACGGAAGGGTCTTGTTGAATTACTGGCTTTGAGAAATTCCAATCGTCGTCTAGCGCATTTGGATCGACTTTTCCAAACACCAAATGGTGTACGAGTATCACGGCCGCGTCAGTCGCCAGAATATCGAATAATGCTCGACTGGAGGCATCGCCACCCTGTGAAGCTTTGAACGCGGATCGAAGCTCCTCTAGTTTGAAGTCACTCGGCGTAAAGCCCTGATCAATTGCTCCACCCAACTCCTCAAAAAGCTCGTCAACCAATTCAATACTGGTCCAAGCTGGCGTAAATTCTCTAGCCGTATAGAAACGAGGTACAAGGATTTCTGCGTCCAAACTCTTGCTGTTTGAAAGTGTACTACTCGCATTCGTATTTGACCTTAGAAGCGCTTCTATCTGTTCCGAGACTTGGTCTGCTGCGCCTAAATTGGGGCATGTCATCAACGTTGCAGTTAGTGCAGTTGCAACTACTGATTTAAGACCTTTCATCATCCGCCCCGCCACCTTCAATCTATATATTGGTTCTCCATCGGAAGATACTCCAACATTATGTATAATCAAATTGGAATTTATTGGTCTCGGATCTTGCTCGCGCCGCATCGACGACAATTATTTGCGAATGGCTGCGTTGCCCGTAGAACAGACGGCGGGTGAAAACTTGAGAACGTCTGCTTTGGGCTAAAACAGTCGTTGCCGATTGAAGCAATGAGCGATTGCTTAGAACCTTTCGAGAACAGTGCGCCAAAATTGGATCTACCTTTGGCACGTTTTGTCTGCGGTAGTTTGCGAGCTTTGGCATTTGGACCAACTCTACGGCTTAACACCAGCTTTCTTCAGGCCTTCGACCAAAAGCGCATTGTGTTCGGGTAGACGGAAGAGGATCAAAGCGCCGGAGACAATGCTGTCTAGAAACGCTGGGGCAAAATCCGCCAGCGCCTGCTCATGTGGCAGGCCTGCTTCGGCACGCCCGAGGTGGGCGGCACTGGCGATCATAAGAGCCCGGCGGATCGGCGCACGCGGCGTCATCTGAATCGCGCGCTCCCCCCAATGCATTGCGTCTTCAAAATCAGCGTCGGCGAAGGCAGCTTGGGCGAGCGCCAGATAGGCGTCTCCTACCCAGAGATCAGTGTCGCGTGGGGAAAGCTGGAGGGCAAGGTGGGCATGTTCACGCGCCTCTGTGGTTCGCCCGACCAAAGACTCATGCCAGGCCATGAAGAAGATGTTCCGGGCAAAGTTCGGGTTCAGTGTGAATCCCAAACTGAAGTCGGCGTTGGCCCCGTCAAAATCCCCACGGAAATGACGAACCACACCGCGAACGCATAAGGCGCGAGGGTCGAGTTGACCACCAAGAAACAGAGGTTCAACGCTTTTCTCAGCTAGGCCCAGGTTTTCGGTGGGGTCCTCATCGAACTGGTATAGATAACGCATCAGGTAGGCAAACGCTTTGATCCAATGCGCCTGGACATTGCGCGGGTCGAGATCAATGGCGCGATCAGAGGCTGTTATGACCTCATCGAACTTATCCTGAGAGTAGAAGCCTCCTGCGTAGAAGATCGCCATTGCACGTAGCGAGAGGTCGTAGGAGTTGAAGTCGATATCTCGAGCCACAGACGCGCGATCTATTTCGGCAATGGATATCTGGGGGGCGATGGCGCCGACCACGCTGCGTGTAATCTCATCCTGTAACGCGAAGATGTCGTCTAGCGTGCGGTCGTAGCGCTCGGCCCAAACATGGGCTCCATTTGTGCAGTCGATGAGTTGGGCAGTAATGCGTACGCGGTTTTGGGCTCGACGGAGGCTACCCTCTAGCATGTAGCGAACACCGAGTTCACGAGCGACATCTATATGGGTGACGGGGCGACCTCTGAACGAAAACGAGGAGTTGCGGGCGATGACGAAAAGCTCGGGAAAGCGCGAGAGCTCTGTGATGATGTCTTCGGAAACGCCGTCACAGAAGTATTCCTGTTCTGGATCATTGGACATGTTCTGGAAGGGCAAGACAGCGATTGAGGGTTTGTCAGTGGGTTGCGATTGGTATTGCGTGGAATCAGATTCGCCCTCCATCGCCAATCTGTAGGCGCGAACTGGCTTCGAGATGTTTTTGAGCGCTACTTCGCCAAGGTCTATGATGTCGTGTTCAATTTTGCCTCGAACCTGCCGGCATGCGTCGTCAGACAGAATGACACCGCCTGGGTCAGCGACGCCTTCGAGTCTGGCGGCAAGATTAACACCCTCGCCATAAATGTCGCCCTCGTCCAAGATTACGTCTCCAATGTGCAAGCCTATTCGGAAGCTGATCCGGCTTTCGGTGGGGCTCTCGGCTTCGGCGGCGTGCAGCGCCTTCTGGAGCGCCGCTGCGGCCTCAACGGCAGAAACGACCGAGCTAAAAAGGGCAAACAGGCCATCACCGGTAAGCTTGATAATCTCACCTCCGGCACTTTCGATACCTGGATTGATGATGTCCCTGCGTAGGTCTTTGAGACGAGCAAGTGTTCCCGCCTCGTTAGCCGCCATAAGCCGTGAGTAGCCGACCATATCGGCGGCAAGTATGGCGGCAAGTCGGCGTGTCATGCGCATTTCCCAATAGCAACCTTTTTTCGAATCTATCAAGTTCGGTAGTAGTGTGCCAATTTTCGAAAATGTCCGGTTTGGGCTATCTACGGTCCTTCGGTGAAAGCGGGCCAATGGCGGCGAAGTCCGCAAAGCGGACATGCATCGCGATTTTGCGAACGTCTGCCTCGAGCCCTAAAGCAGACATCACACTTGGTGATGGTTTACGATCATAGACATCGCCTGAATGCTATAGATTTGGTGCCAATCAGTGCGGCGTGCTAGCATTCACAAGAGATCAAGGTTTGAGGTGAGCCGGACACGG
Organism: Ruegeria sp. SATB045; assembly: GCF_059613525.1. Lineage (NCBI taxonomy): Bacteria > Pseudomonadati > Pseudomonadota > Alphaproteobacteria > Rhodobacterales > Roseobacteraceae > Ruegeria > Ruegeria sp. SATB045. The sequence continues at coordinate 61,476 of NZ_JBXWSR010000031.1, forward strand.
GGGGGGGCACCATGTCAAAGACGCTATATGAACGTCTGGGAGGAACGGATGGCATTCGGCGAATAGTCGACGTTCTGGTAGACAATCACTCCAAAAACCTAGTTGTCGCTGCACGATTCGCGGGAACTGATATGGAGCACCTCAAACAAATGGCAGGAGACTTCTTCATAACTGGTTCTGGCGGGCCTGAGATATACACAGGCAAGGATATGGTTGCAGCGCATCAGTACATGAACATCAGCGGAGATGAGTTTGTCGCTGTTCTGGACGACGCCATGAACGCCCTAAAGGCCAACGACGTCGGCCAACGGGAACAAGAAGAGGTCTTATACATTCTATATAGCCTCAAGGACCAAGTTGTCGGTATCTGAGTTTCGCCATAACCGGGTAGAGTCGGCAATATTCATTTCATTAGATCAAAGCTTGCTTGTCCGACTTGCAGACTCTTGAAGTCAAATGTCTTACTCTGGGTCAATCGTGCATTTGGGCTTAAAATTTATGCGCAAAAGGAACCTCCAATATGAATAGGAGATTGTCTACGATCTTGGCCGCTGATGTTGTTGGTTATTCCACTCGGATGCGTGAAGATGAAATCGACACGATTAATCGTGTTACACTGTTAAACGAGTTAATCGGAACTGTTGCGTCCACGCACAATGGGCGGGTCTTTAACCGCGCGGGTGATGGTTTTCTTTTGGAGTTTTCTAGCCCGGTGGCGGCAGTTCGCTGCGCTTACAACTTACAACTTCAACTCGCTGCACCAGTAACCAAGCGCGAGATAGGACTAGAAATCAGGGTTGGGGTCCATCTTGCCGATGTCGTAGTAGATGGCGACGATTTACTTGGCGATGGCGTGAATGTAGCAAGTCGGATTGAGTCTGAAGCTGAGCCGGGTATGGTCCTAGTAAGTAATGCTGTGTTTGATCACGCCAAGCGGTCGGCCCAGCTCAAATTTGAGAACAAGGGCACCCGAAAGCTCAAAAATATTTCCGAACCAATTACGGTCTACGCTGTTGCAGGCGAGCTTGGCACGCACAGCTGCGGAACTGCGCTTATCGAGGACAGTAGCCTTCCCTACGTGGCGGAACTGCAAAAGTCCACCAACTCAATTGTTGTGCTTCCCTTCAAGAACATGAGCAATGATCCCGAGCAGGAGTATTTTTCCGATGGCCTGACGGAAGACATCATCACAGAGCTGTCCCGGTTCCCTGACATTCTCACGATCTCCAGGAATACTAGTTTTGGGTTAAAAGGGGTTGCGGCGGACGCTCGTGAACTTGGACAGAAACTCGGCGTGCGTTTCTGTCTTGAAGGCGGGGTTCGCAAGCTGGGAAATCGCATAAGGATCAACGCGTATCTGACGGATGCAGTGTCAGGCGAACAGCTTTGGACAGAGCGGGCGGATTGCAATCTGGGGGATCTTTTCGATTTTCAGGATGACCTTGTTGCCAAAATCGTCGCGAGTGTGGCCGGCCAGATCGAACGGCAACTGGAAGCCACGGCACAGCGAAAACGTCCGGGTGACCTGGAAGCCTATGAATGTTTAATCCGCGGTTTGTACTATCACCGGATTGGTGGAGTCACAAAGGAGAATGCAGAGGAAGCGGTTCATTGGTTTGACGAAGCGCTGAAACGAGATCCAGGATATGGTCGAGTTCATGCGTGGAGGGCGTGCGCTGTCGCTACAGTAGCAGAATGGACCGGTGAAGATGTATGGGATGAGTTGGTCGAAGCAGGGAACCTAGCTGTCGAGCTGGATGAAACGGACGCTGAAAGCCATCGAATTGCCGGTTCTTTGGCGCTCTATGTTCGTGACTTTGAACGGGCTAAGTTCCACTTCAATCGCGCTCTGGAGTTAAACCCAAATCACGCGTTCATTGTTGGACGAACCGGTGAACTCCATAACTTTCTCGGAGATGGAAAGACTGCTCTTGAGTATCAAAAGCGTGCAAAGATGCTTGATCCCTTTTTGCCCGAATATTGCCGCGAACTAGAGGCAATTGCCTACTACGTCATGCATGATTTTGAGGCTTGTTTTAACACCGTGGATGAATTTGCGAGGCTCACCCGGCGGGCGGCAGCTTATCGGACTGCGGCCGCAACTCACCTGAATAATGACCATAAGCTTGAACGAGCAGTTCGCGATTTGTTGCTTCACGATCCGGACTTTAGACCTTCTACATTCATTCAAACTGAATACTTCAAAGATCGCGAGATTTCTAAGAGATTGAAAGCCGAATTGAGGAGCGCTATCGCGACAACCTCACTTCGCCTCGCTGGTTGAGTAAACAATTTGCTAACTTAAAAATTGAGGATTAATGCGTCTTCTCTGTGCAAGAAAAGGCCTTGGATCTCCGGAGTCAAACGACCACTTTTTCCGCAACTAAGTCGTTGCCCCAATTATGTCGAACATCCGCTGATAGTAGAAACTGCCTTTTAAGTTCGAGACACTTTACATGTCCTGAACCTAGACTTAGGCGGAGATCACCATGCCGGTTCTTCAAAACCTCGATTGCATCGCAATCCAGCCTTCGGCAGGTATAATGTGAAGATGACAAGAGATATTGAAGCTAACGCTCAGGCAATTGCTGATGCACTGAACGCTGCTCAGCAGATACCTAAACTGTCTTCAGAGGCAGAACAGCTAACGCTGGATGACGCTTATTCGATTGCAAGTCGCGTCCGAAAGCTTCAGGGCAAAAAGAGAGTCGGCCGAAAAGTCGGCTTCACGAACCGCGCGATTTGGCCTGTTTATGGTGTAGATCAACCCATTTGGGGAGAGGTTCACTCAGATGGGCTGTTTTCGACTGATCAGCCGGTAATCTTGGCAAGGTATTCAGAACCGAGGATTGAACCAGAAATCGTACTCGGCCTTAGACATACACCGACGACTGAAATGAACGATGAGCAGTTAGCAGGTTGCGTGGAGTGGGTCGCTCCAGGATTTGAAATCGTCCAATCGATTTATCCCAAGTGGAAATTCTCGGTCGAAGACTCAATCGCAGCACAAGGATTGCACGGCTGCCTTGTTCTTGGCGACAAAATCGAGGCGACGCATGATATCTTGACCGGCTTGGCCGAAGTGCCACTAGCGTTGTTCAAGGGCACCGAGGCTATCGAGGCCGGCAAGGGTGAAAACGCGCTTGGAGGCCCAATCAAAGTCCTGGCTCATCTAGTGTCTCTGCTTTCCAAAGACGACCAGCTTCAAGGAGGCGAGCTAGTAACAACTGGCACATTGACGGACGCATGGCCAGTGTCGCCGGGCGAACAATGGTCAGCTGGTTTTGGTGGCGTCATGGACGCCAAGCTATCGGTACGATTTTTATGAGGCTTTGGTAGATTTGTGACGCCGACTGCACCAATGAAGAGTTACTCTCAATAGCTGGCCACGATGGTCTTCCACTGGTTTCATCAATTCTGGGAAGCAAATTACACGATGCTATCCAAATCAGATTACATGATGTTTCTCAGGCACCCTGCCTGGCTATGGATCAAGAAACACGCCAGGCATCTGTTGCCGCCAATTGGCGGTCTACGTCAGACACATCGTCCGCACCGCTGGAAAAGATCGCGAAGTCGATCCAGAGCGAGTGAAGAAGATCATGCGAGATCTGGACTACAGCCACCTGAACTGGGTGATGAACCTGCGAAGGAAGGGCTAGCGGGATGTTGAAGGTGGTTGTTTACGTCGGTGATCAAGAAGTCGCTCGAGCCGTAGCTGAGAACGATTCAGAGCTCGCGGACGTGTCCGACTACAATATCCGGATGAACGAGCGTGCTGCCGAGCAGTTTGGCATTCAAGAAAGAGGTCTCGGCGGTCGGATTAAAGGCCACCCTCGAAATCAGACGCTCTGGGCGCTCGTCCGCAAGATCGCAGACCTTTGGCTTGCGGGGACCGGCGCGGGCGAAGAAAGTGTTGAGGCAGAGCTGCTGCCGATGATCCGCAAGTCTATCCGCGAACTAGAAGAGAGGCTCGAAAAGGAATCGAACCAGAGCGAAGATTGGAATGCTGTGATCAAGCAGATTTCTGATGACGAACCGTATCCCCTGGGCTTCTACGCTGACAAATTTAAGTCGTGGACAGCGGACGAGATTGAAGCTCTTCGATGTGATGTGGTTGAGACAGCAACAGAGGAGGAACTAACGGCCGAGGTCGAATGCCGGCGAAGAGCTGGTCTACTGCCCAAGGAGGCCTCGAATGATGGCTTCTCAGATCTGGTTGATGATCTCTGGGGCAAACTCGATACAGACCCAGACCGCTAGTACAGCTTACCTGCCGCCATTACCCAAAGTTTAACATAAGAAGTCTATGGCGACTGTCGTTGTAGTAGTGCGCGCTTCTTCTAAGCGCCTCTCCTGCTAGGAACCAAAGCGTCCCGGATAAGCATTTCCCCAACACTGCTCTGCGGAACCATGTACTACCAGTCTTTACGATAAGCATGGTTGACCGCAACCAGCCCGAAGCGGGCATTCGTAATCAGACATTTCAGTCTCCAGCTGTGTACCAAGCCATTTGCTAGGAAATGCAGGAAGTCCGGGAAGTCATGTAGTCTTTTCCACGCGACATGTTTTGCGTTACCAATAGACATGAATGGAGACCGCAGGCTTTCCGCAGTACTCTCGGCCGATGTAGTAAACTACTCAGGCCAGATTAAGGCAGATGAAAATAGGACTCTCAGCGAACTTCGTGTTCTACGTCGAGAGTTATTTGATCCTTTGGTTAGCGATCATCGAGGTAATGTCGTTAAGAGGATGGGTGATGGATGGATAGTCGAGTTTAACTCGGTATCTGATGCAGTACGATGCGCCCTTGATCTTCAAAGCCAGGTGTCAACTCAGTCCTCATTGAAACTACGAGTGGGTGTGCATCTTGGAGATGTCGTATTCGACGAAGATGACATTTTCGGCGATGGCATCAATCTATCTGCACGTCTACAAGAGGCTTCCAACGAAGGGGCTGTGTTAATTTCAGATGTCGTCCATCGCAGCCTTGACGAGCGCCTCGCTGAGCAATTTTATCGCGCTGGAGAGCGACAGTTTAAGAACGCGCCGTCACCAATAGAAGTTTTCCAATGGTCGCCGCCAGGTTCTGCCCCACCGCGAGTAACTCCGGCTAACCATACAAAGTCTCTGCTAATCGGCGTCTTACCTTTCGATAATCTTTCTTCTGACCCCGATCAGGAGTTTTTTGCAGATGGAATTACCGAAGAGATCATCACCACTTTATCAAAACTCCCGAATTTACTGGTCGTCGCGCGTAACTCTACATTCGTCTACAAAGGTCGCTCCGTTGACGTGAAACAGGTCGGTCTGGAGCAGGGTGTCGATCTTGTTCTTGAGGGAAGTGTCCGTCAAAGCGGTAACCGGGTGAGGATCACAGCACAGCTAATCGATGCAAAGTCCGGCATGCATATTTGGGCAGACCGCTATGATCGCCTCATTGAAGATGTATTCGAAGTTCAGGATGAAATCGCACTTAGGATTGCAACCGAGCTTCAAGTCGAACTGTTGGCGGGAGAAATGGCTCGTTTCAGAGGATCCGGCACAAATAACCTTGGCGCGTGGACTGCTCAACTAAAGGCCGTTGAGGCTTCGCGCAGAATTACCAGGGAAGCTCAGGCCGACGCTCGCCGATTTGCACAACAGGCAATTGAACTCGACCCGGGTTACTCGGCTCCGTATTGTACTTTGGGATTCATTTGCACTGTCGAAGCACGACATGGATTTGTTGCTGACCAGCGTGCCGCGCTAGCGGAGGCTCGTGACTGCGCTCAGCGGGCTCTGGAAATAGACAGCTACAACCCAGAGGCTCACGCTATTGCGGGTTTTGCGGATGCAATCGATGGCAAGCTGGTTTCGGCTATCGAGAAGTTCAACGAGGCACTAGCGCTGAATCCAAACCACGCTGACGTGGCTGCCAGACTGTCAATCACCCTAGCTTTCAATGGCCAGGCAAATGAAGCGATCCAAGTCGCACAACAAGCCATTACCTTGAACCCTCACTATCCAGGTTGGTATGCAGGCGTTCTGGGTTTAGCCCTTCGACTTGACGGTCAATACGAGGAAGCCAAGAAAGCATTCACCGAATATGGTCAAAGGGTTGAAGGCTTTGGTCACCTCGACCTCGTAATCGTCCATGTAGAGACGGAGAACCTTGAGGCCGCTCGCGATGAAGCACGGAATGTGATGAAATACCGCCCTCAGTTTTCCATATCGGACTGGGCGAATACTCAACTTTTCTCTGACAGAAAAAGGCTGGAGAAAGACTGTGCGTCTTTGCGACTAGCCGGTTTGCCTGAATAGAAGCAGGGTTTCGCTGTAGCAGGATGGTTTGTGATGGAAACCAATCTCACACGTTTCCGATTTGGGTTCGTGATGGCCTTGCGCTTCTAGGCGCCTTGGCGGTAGGCCGCAGCCCAAACCGGATACTCACAAATGGGCCTAGCAATTTCCCAGCTGCGGAGGAAAGCTGCCCTTCGCGGTTAAACAAACCAAGTTGATAGTTTTGGCCGATTATCCGTAGGAACTTGAAGCTTAATTTATTTGATCACGCGGGCTTTATCAGTGTTTCCAGATATTCTCGAGTGTCGGCATCCCACGAGCTGGGGTCCTCTCCATGGGCGACCACCGCGTGCAGTTCCATGAGCTTCCAGACTTCGTCCTTGGTCGCTGCAACCACTTTGCCTGGGCAGGCCTCCATGCCCTCGCAATCCTTGCAGGCATATGAATAAACAGTGTTCATCGCTTTCTTCTCCGTTCGCTCGAAAAGTTGCTTAGAACTCAGGAAACGTCGGCAGCCCGTCGTCGAGTTTTATCCATGGCTGCTGATGTGACACGAAGATGTGGGCCTTGGGTTGCGCAATCGATGGGTCGTCCAACGTTACAGCAGAAAACCAAGCGTCAGCGCTCCAGTCTTGGCCCTCAACTTCATTTAGGGCGGCATAGGTCAACGTCGTTCCACAGTCCCGACAAAACCCGCGGCGAATACCCGAAGTTTTCTCAATGTGTTGGATTTCGCCTTTGATAACGGCGAAGTCTTCGGCGGCTACCTTAGCCCAAGTTGCAAAGGCGCCACCAAGGGCCATTTGGCATGAACGACAATGGCAATGCCCCGACCAGACAGGTGGTGTCGCGATCTGGTATCGAACAGCACCACAGTAACATCCACCTTGAAGTTTTTTCATCGTATCAAGCTCTCATGACGTACGGCTAGGTTTACATCGATAATGAGGCATTTGCTCTAATATCTCATGATTTTAGAACAGATTTCACTGTGAATAATGTCAAGAATGCCGATATCATGCGACTCAAATAGTCTAACAAAGCTTTAGAAAAACTACAGTATGGATTGGTTGCACCTTCCCCCGATGAACGCTTTGCGCGCTTTCTCAGCAGTTGCGGAAGCAGGGAGTTACACCGTGGCGGCTGAACGCTTGAACGTTACCCAAGCGGCTGTCAGCCAGCAGGTGAAATCGTTGGAAAGACATTTGGGTGTAGCTCTCGTTGCCAGACGTGGGCGCAGCATCGAATTGACAGAGCCAGGCATGATTCTTGCGCGTGAACTGGGTATCGGCTTTGAAATTATCGGAAGGGGTGTCGAACGACTGGCAGAACACACAGCGCAGCGCCCCGTTCAAGTGACAATGTCACCCGCATTCGCGGTGGAGTGGCTATTGCCGAGAATGGCAGAGTTTCAACGTGAACATCCAGAGATCACTTTGATGCTGAACCCAACTTCGGAACTGGTTCAGATAGGACCAGGTGGTATCGATGTCGCCATTCGGTATCACGACAGACGCATGCCGAGAAAAGAAGAGGATACTGTCCTTGTTTCCGACATGGTCGTGATCGGGGCACCTTCACTGGTGGGAGGCCAAGATCTGCGTGACCCGGCCTCTTTAACGAAGCTGCCCTGGTTGCAGGAACTGGGCACCAACGAGGCGGCTGACTGGTTCACCTATCACGGGGTTATTCCTGCCGAACCATTGACCATAAATCACATGCCGGGGAACCTGATCATGACTGCGGTTCGCCGGGGGGACGGTATCACGTATACCGCCAGAGCTTTTTTCGAGGACGATCTATCATCTGGTCGGATGATTGAATTGTTCTCTGAGCCTCTCTTCGGCGTCTATTACATCCAGACGCAGGTAGAATTTCAGCGCCCCGAGGCCAAGGTTTTCGTCAATTGGCTTAAATCTCAGTCGCAAGTCGTATCGAGACACAACTCTGGAAGCTGAGACGTATCTAATTTCCCTCTGCTCTGTTTGCTCAAGACCGTTGGTTTCGCCGTTTCTTAAGGCTGCTTTGTGGAGGAGCCAGCTGCGATCAGAGCCGCCATCCCACCATCGATGAACTGCACGTTTTGAAAACCCATCGCAGTCAATACATTTGCCGCTGCTGCGCCTCGGTAGCTAGGAGCGCCGCCACAAGTGGTGAAAATTCGCCTTCCACGATCCTGTAACTCTTGAGATCTGTATTCACTCTCAAGGTCCGCCATCCAAGCGACGGCTCGACCTGGAGCCGGAATGGCTCTGGGGCTGATACCTGTGGCCGCCATTTCAGCGCTATCCCTCACGTCCACTACAAGTGCGTTGGGGTTTTCGATCAGTGTTGACAGCGCGTCAGTTGCTGAACTCGGATGTGCTTTTGATATTTCCTGGGCTTCCATTTGTGCGAATGTTAAGACCATGTTCCCCCCCAACTGCAAATCCTACGCGATGCTACCATGCGGCTAATTTACCGCAAAACGGCATCCAAGCGATGTTTGGCAGTCTTGTGGTCGCCCAGACGGTTGCCATCAACGAAGTTAAACAAGTCCCGGTCAACGGCAGAAGCGGGCCTCGCAAATGCCCCAGCCATTGCTGTTGATCAGTGACTACTCGGCGGCCAAAGCCTTCTGCCTGCAATAACACGATGCCTTGATCGGCACCTCGGCGCGAGCAGTGGCCTTGTCCAGTTGTAGCTTAATGTGGGCGGCTTCGACCGTTTCACCGCGCCGGGCGAGACATTCGTGCAAGCCATGCAGGCTCCAGACGTTGCCCGGATGCTGACAGGCCCGGCTAAGCGTTGCATCCAGGCCAAGGTCTGCACGGTAAACAGCTTCGGCTTCCTCCATCTGGCCCTGCTCAAGAAGAAGAGCACCCAGCGCATGACGGGTGGGTTGCATCCAGCCCCAGGGCTCGTCGTACGGCAAGTTGTCGTCGATCTCGACTGACTTTCGCAGGTGGTCAAAGGCCGTTTCGTGCTCTCCTGCGTGATAGGCCAACTCACCCAGCATCATTTGCTCAGCGACCTTCAGAATGTCCCGGCATGTGTTGTTGAACAGCATTCGGGTCTCAGGAACTCTGGCCAGAGCATCATAGAACTTGGCTTTTTCACTCTCGGCTTCGGCGACCCTGTGTAGGTTGGCCAAGGCAACCGTCCTTGCATACCGCATCATGGCGATAGTGACGCTGTAAAGATCTTCATCCTCTGGCAGATCCTGATCGAGAATATCCCGCCAGAGACCAAACCTGATCAACACATGTTGTTTCATAGGAATAAACGCCTCGAACCAATCAGCCATTGGCCGAAGTGTCTCTGAAGGTAAAGTTTCGACAAGCTCATCAGCAGCTTCCAGTGCCGCCGTTGGCTGCCCCAAAAACATCGCTCCGTAGATTTTGAAGTGGTAGTTATGACACCTGTAAACGGAATAGAAGTTGTCAGGGCCTTCGCGTTCCAGGAACTTTCGATCTGACAAGATGGCTTTGTGATTACGCAACACAACGTTCATGTAATCTCCACACAAGACGTCAATATGGGTGGGCATGTGAAGCAAGTGCCCGGCTTCAGGCACCAACGTGCTGAGCACATCACCATGGCGAAGGGCTCGCTCAGGATTTGGCGACATTTCCATCAGGTGAATGTACATGTGCAGGAGCCCTGCGTGCTCCCATGCTCCGAGGAGTGTATCAAATGCAGTTTCGAGGACTGCTATGGCTTCAAGTGTATCGGCTCCATCCGCTGGTTTCCCAGTCGGCAAGTCCCAAAGCTGCCAAGGGGTCCGATTCATGAGTGCCTCGGCCAGGAGGGCGCAAACGTCGAGATCCTGTTTGAATTCAGCATGCAGCTTTCGCATCGCGTCAGCGAAGGCATCATTCCACGGGCTGAAATCCTCAATATCCGATGAGGATGGATAACGAGCCGGAATGGCTTCGATGAGCGCGCGTTCAACAGGCGTCAGTTTGTCCTTTAACGACGCAGCAGCCTCGATTGACGCTTTTGCCAAGGCGATACAGTCAGGCTTCTCGTCTTCTTCGAATGTTTCCCAGGGCTTGTTGTAGTTCGGCCCAATGCAATACGCGATGCCCCAATGCGCCATTGCGCAATTTGGATCCGCAGCCACGGCATTCTGAAAGCATACAATCGCTTCTTCGTGGTTGTACGCGTAAGTCCAAGCCAAACCACGATCAAACCAAAGCTGGGCTTCGTCCGACGAGGTTGTGATCTTTCGGCTGTAGCTACCGAGATCATAGTATTCCATCACAATAACCCCCTAATTAAAGGTAGGAGGTTACCACAATGGGCTGCTTCTCGATACTGGCGACATCAAAGTCGACCCAAGGCATAGACCCGACTTATATGAGCCCCATTTGATCGAAGCACTCTTCTTGGCGACTGATCAACTTATCGGCTACGTGCGTGACGCACCGTCCAATCCATCCACAGTAGCCCACCGACAAGACCATAAGCTGATGTCGGCAGTCAGGTTGGTCTTTTCCGCCAACCAACACTTTTGGGGCCTGGTAACGTCGTGCGACAGCTTCTGTTCTAACTGGCGTTGAAAACATGTAACTAGCGCACATTGCGGGCGTCAAAAATACGGACACCCTACCCTTCTAGCGTGGCAACTGCATGGTCGTGAGAGGTATGCGGTCGATGCATGTTGAGGATACGTCGAGCTTCATTCGATTGTCCCGATATTGCCAGCGCATGCGCCAATGAAAACTCAATAATGTCGCGTTGCGCCCGGCTACCACCAAGGCGTTCGTGCTCAGACATGACACTTACGAATTTCTCAATCGCTTCGTCCGCATTTCCATCCGCCAACGCACGGAATGCGCCTGCTACCGAAGCAACGGTGGGGCCTGCGGGTCCCTTTGCGCCGTCAATGGTTGCTTCCAGACGCTCTCTTTGTCCCGCCATCGCATGCGCAAGAGCAGCGTGAACATCCGCAAAAGCCAAGCCAGGTGAAGGAAAGAACTGAACAGCATAGTCGCTGAGTTGTTGCCAACGCTCCTGAGGAATTTGCTCGCCAGCCAAAAAGGCGCGGTGAACAATTGCTACACTATCAGTCAAAACGTTAAGTGGCGGCGCAGGAGGTCGGTCGGGGGAAACATAATCATCGAACAGCTTCCACATACCTGCCACATCGCCGCTCTCAAGCGCCCACAGAGCGACGTGCCAGCTGAGATGGCAGTGCAGATACGCTGTGAAGGGATAGTCTTGCCAGAACTCGCGAAGATAAGCGTAGCCAGCGTCCGTCTCCCCGTTCTCATAGTAGAGATGGGCCCTGACATGTGCACTGTGTGCGCTGTCTGCCTTCAACTCAAGTGCGCGCTCAATGTTTTCCGCGGCCGGGCCGATCTGTCCGGCCTCCATCTGGGCAAATGCATGCTGGCAGAGAAACCACCAGTCGTCGCCATAGTGCGGCTTCAACATGGTTGTGTAAGCAAGCTGCTCCGCCTCGCGACCAGCCCGACCTGAAAACCCTATTAAGCCAAATACGCTGGTACATGTCTGAGCCAGCAAAATATCTCGCGGATGGTCTGCGACGTGATCTCGGATGCG
>NZ_JBXWSR010000032.1:0-34089 GCF_059613525.1 Ruegeria sp. SATB045
GGAATGCCGCCACTCGAGCTGCTTGAAGTCCGGGCATCAGCATTCCTTGGTGGGTCGGAAGTTAACGTGACAACACCACATGATCGACTATTACGCGCCCGAGGGAACTCGGATTGAAGCCGTGTCAGAAGCGATCTCACGGATCGAAGAAAAGGTTGAAATGGACGATCGTGTGACCGGCATCGCCAGCTTTATCGGAGCTGGCCCGCCCCGTTTCTACCTGCCAGTCGACCCCGAGGGAACCAACCCGTCCTACGCGCAAGTCATTGTGAATGTCGAGGATTACCGCGACATTCCCGAGATGACCAAAGAGATATCGCTTTGGATATCAGCCAACATGCCTGAGGCGACCTCTTTCACACGTCAATTCGGTGTGGGACCCAGCAACACCTGGGCATTCGAGAACCGCATCATCGGCCCATCGGATGCTGATCCTGAGACTCTGCGCGAAATTGGTGACAGAGCAGTTGCGATACTGGATCAGCATCAATGGACGAAAGTGGCGCGCACCGATTGGCGCAACCGTGTCCTGAAAACTGTTCCAGACTATGACCAGGACCGAGCACGGTGGACCGGTATCACGTATGAAGATCTTGGAAACACGACAAAACGTGCATTTGACGGGCGTTCGGTCGGCCTCTACCGCGAAGGTGACGAGTTGCTGCCAATCATCGTTCGGCCTGGCGCAGAAGATGTGGCAGCCGTCGACAACTTTGAACTGTTACAACTTCAGTCTCCGTTTTCTGTTGAGCCTGTCCCATTGGCACAGGTTGTACGCGGCGTGAATATTCAGCCCGAAGATCCAACGATCAATCGTCGCGACCGGCGCCGTGTTCTGACTGTGCAAGCCAATCCAATCGATAGCGTAACTCTGCCAAGTTATCGCGCCGCAGTTCTTGCCGAATTCGAAGCTCTGAAGGCTGACTTGCCACCGGGCTACAGCATGGAATGGGGCGGAGAGCACGAGGACACAGTGTCTGCGCAAGCGTCTTTGATTCCGGGTATGATCCCCGCGTTTTCGATCATGGCACTGATTGTCGTTGGGCTATTTAACTCATACCGCAGACCGTTGGTCATTTTCCTGACAGTACCTTTTGTGCTGATAGGTATTGTTCCGAGCCTGCTCCTTACAAACACACCGTTTGGATTCGTTGCATTGCTCGGGGGCATGAGCCTGGCGGGCATGATGATCAAAAACGCAATCGTTCTGATCGATCAGATCAACGATAACTTGGCTGAAGGTCAGCCGGGCTATGACGCCGTTTTGAATGCCGGGGCCTCAAGACTCCGCCCCGTCGTACTGGCCGCCGCCACTACCGTTTTGGGTGTGATACCGCTACTCCCAGACGTGTTTTGGGTCGGTCTTGCTGTCACGATCATGGGCGGTTTGACGGTGGGTACGATGCTCACAATGATTCTGGTCCCGGTCTTGTTCGCCACGCTGAGCGGCATTCGACAGTCACCGAAAGCGGTTTGACGTCACCTTTTTTAACGGTCTTTGGATCGTTTTTTGTGGAGCATGTAGTTGTTGAGTTTAGACAACTCATTCGGGAGTAAAGATGGACAATACAGTACTCTACTTTCTAGTCGGCATCTTCGTGGTTGGCTTAGTTTCATTGGGATATTTTGCCAAAGGTAGCGGGGCACTGCTTGTGATCGTGATACTGGTTGGTGTGTTGTTGGCAATGAGCGCATATTTTGGAGGTTTCTTTGGCGAAACACCGAAGTGAGCTTGCTATGGCATTTTTGAAGACGCGTCGCTAGTTGCACGAAACGTCAGTTTATCCGAGAACGAGGCTTACTGGATTCTCTGTCTTTTTGCTGCGCCGATAAAAAGATGGATTTCCTGTGCTAGTGGCCGATTTTCACCAGCGCCTCCTGAGAATGTTGCCGCTGCGAAAGCGCCTGTCAAACTTGAGTCCAACAAACGAAACCTCGCGCATAGCAGCATAGACGCGACTAGAAGTCGGTGTGCTCTCCTCCTTGCGGTCAACAAGTCGCAATTAGTGATACCAGTTAGCAGCTTTCCATAAGTTTAAGCGCAATCTGTTTCGTCTGCTGTGGTTGCTTTTCCGACCTTCACCAAAGCCCGAATGACTATCCGCACAGGGTATTCGCCTAACTGCGAGAAGTCCGCTTTCTGCGCATTGCCTCCGCTTGTGCAATGCACAGCGTACATCAAAGTGGACTCAAAGCAGACGCTCATGTGCAAATCATGCCTTAGACAAATGCATCTGCCCGGGGGCGCCTGCGGCCCCTCAATCGCCCAGTTTGGCGTGAACCTCGTCCAGATCAATCTCGCCGATTGGCATTTTGTTCGCAGGGTTCTCGAAATCATATTTGAACAGCTCGAAATCCTGTTTGTAGATTTCATAGACCAGATGCATCGACAGATCGTCGAAGTAATCCTCGACCGGGTGGCCGCGCTTGGGGCCGTGACCTTCGGACTCGTTGAAGCGCGGGATCTGGGACAGGTCCACACTGTGCGGCGTGTCCAGATGGTTCAGAACGTCCTGCATTCCGTCATTGAACGCTTCGGTCCAGAAAATCTGGTCGTATCGCCCGCCGTTGACGATAAAGGTCGAGACATGACCTGACATAGCCGACCAGTGAATATCGGGATCCATCGGCCTGCGCCAACGGATCGTATCACGCGCAAACAGCAGAAACCGGCGGAAACTGGCGATCTGGTCGAACTCACCCTTTCCGTCATCACCGCCAACCTCGATCCCGTAATTGTAGATCAGCGTCGGTACCAGGTTCCCGCGATACCGTTTTCCGTTGCGCTGAATCCCGCATATCTTGTCAAAAAACGAACTTAGAATCCGGGTGTATGGATTGCGCACGCATGTGAACGCATAAGACGCATGCGACCTGACATTGTCCGAGATCGGCCCCTGACTGCCGTCAAAAGCCCATTTGTGCATCCCATCCTTGGCGTCATGGATGTCACCTTCAAAAAACTGACCGTGATCCGAATAGTACATGATCTGCCCGATGGTCGAGCAGGCGCATTTCGGTACCACACGGTACACCATGCTTTCACTCTCGGTCATCCATGTTCCGGGAAAACCCATCTGCAAGCCTCCTATGCGGTTTGCCGCACTCGCATTTCATTGCAAAAAACCAAAAATATTCTGTTTATTCAATCGTTCATCCTCAGTATCACGGGTGGCACCGGGCGAAAATGGGAAACAATGAACCAACATGGCGCGCATTGCCTATATCCTTCTGTGTCATAAAGATCCGGACGCAATCATAGCGCAGGCCGAACAGCTGACTGCGGCCGGTGACTGTATGTCTATACACTTTGATGCCCGCGCCGATGCGGTGGCGTTTCAACGCATACAGGATGCGCTGAAAGACAATCCGAATGTGACCTTTGCCGGCAAGCGGATCAAGTGCGGTTGGGGGGAGTGGTCCCTGGTTCAAGCGACACTGTACGCTTTGCAGGCTGCGGTGCATGCGTTTCCTCGGGCCACGCATTTCTACATGCTGTCCGGCGATTGCATGGCCATTAAGACTGCGGAATACACGCATCGTTTTCTGGCCGAGCAGGACATGGATATCGTGGAATGCCACGATTTCTTCGAAAGCAATTGGATCAAAACCGGGATGAAGGAAGACCGGCTGATCTATCGCCATTTCTTCAACGAACGCACGCAAAGCTGGCCCTTCTATACCTCATACGAATTGCAGAAACGCTTTGGCCTGACCCGCGAGGTTCCGGCGGATATTCAGGTGATGATCGGCAGCCAATGGTGGTGCCTGCGCCGCCGCACGATCGAGATGATCCTGGATTTCCTGCGCCAGAGGCCGGACGTGAAACGGTTTTTCTCAACCACCTGGATTCCGGACGAGACGTTTTTTCAAACGCTTGTGCGCCATCTTGTGCCAAAAGAAGAGATCGACAACCGCACCCCCACTTTCCTGATGTTCTCGGACTACGGGATGCCCGTGACGTTTTACAACGATCACTATGACATGTTGTTGGGTCAGGATTACCTGTTCGCCCGCAAAATCAGCCCCGAGGCTCACGAGTTGAAAGAACGTTTGGGCCGACTTTATGCAACCAAGGGCGTTGATTTCCCGATCTCGAACGAAGGCCGCAACCTCTATAGCTTTCTGACAGGACGTGGCCGTGTTGGGCGCCGACATGGGCAACGTTTCTGGGAAGCCAGCAATACTCTGGGGTCCGAGCGCGAGCTGTTCGTGGTCGTGTGCAAAAAGTGGCATGTCGCCAAGCGCCTTGTCGACCAAATCGCCTCGGAAACGGATGTTCCTTGCGTCGAATACCTGTTCAACGAAGATGATACCCAATTACCCGACTTGGGCGGTATAGAAACAACATTGTTGAAACGGTCGCGCCACCGGCGTGCCGTCGTGCGGATGCTGTTTGAAAACTTTGAAAGTGATGCTCTGGTCTTGTGCGTCGATCCGGCCAACCTGGACATCATCAAGGATTTCTGCGCCGATCAAGCCAAAACCCACGTGTTAGAGATAGAATGTCAGTATTCTGACGACTACCTGATCGGTCATGCCCGACGTGTCGGATTGGCCGGGGTGGATAGTCCTGCGGACACTGTTGCGCCATTAGTTCCAACGCTGCGCAATGCCTTGGCCTGTGAATCTGAATTGATCAGAAACGCCGCACTTGATGAATACACACGCTTGCGCGAGACAAATTCACGGGCCGAGAACGAGGCTGCGGTTGCCCGGTTTCTGCGTGTATCGAAAGAAAAGGCGCAAGCGATCATGCGGCTGGATTACCTTTTCGCGGATTGATCCGGCGGCGCTGTTGTGCGCCGCCGGGCTGCTTGTTCAGATGTCGAACTTCACGCCCTGTGCCAGAGGCAATTCAGCCGAGTAATTCACCGTATTGGTCTGCCGCCGCATATAGGCTTTCCAGGCGTCCGAGCCGCTTTCGCGCCCACCGCCGGTTTCTTTTTCTCCACCAAAGGCTCCGCCGATCTCGGCCCCAGACGGACCGATATTGACGTTGGCGATACCGCAATCCGATCCGGCCGCGGTCAGAAACTGTTCCGCTTCGCGCATGTTCAGGGTGAATACGCAGGACGACAGACCTTGTGGCACGTCGTTCTGAATCTCGATGGCGTTATCGAAATCATCATAGCCCATCACATAGAGGATCGGCGCAAAGGTCTCGGTCTTTACGGTGGCCGTCTGGCCAGGCATCTCGACAATGGCGGGCTGCATATAGACGCCATCCGGCACGCCCTCGGTGACGCGCTGACCGCCGAAAACTGCGCCGCCTTCGGCCTCGGCGGCCTTCAGCGCGGCCGTCATGGCCGCGCCCGAGGCCTCATCGACCAGCGGGCCAATCAGCGTGCCCTCAGTCAGCGGGTTACCGATAGGCAGACCGGCATAGGCTTTCTTCAGGCGGCCCACCAGTTCCTCGCGGATTGAGTTATGTACGATCAGGCGGCGCAGCGTGGTGCAGCGTTGACCGGCTGTTCCCACGGCTGAGAAGACAATTGCGCGCACCGCCATTTCCAGATCGGCCGAAGGGCCGACGATCATCGCATTGTTGCCTCCCAGCTCCAGAATGCACTTGCCGAACCGCTGCGCCACCACAGGCGCCACTGCGCGGCCCATGCGGGTGGAGCCGGTGGCCGAGATCACTGGAACATCCTCACTGGCCACCAGCGCCTCGCCCAGCGCAGCACCGCCGATCAGCGTTTGCAGCAGATGGTCGGGCGCATCGCCGAAACGGGCTAGCGCGCGTTCAAAGATCTTCTGGCAGGCCATCGCGGTCAGTGGTGTTTTTTCGGACGGCTTCCAGATCACCGTATCGCCGCAAACCAGCGCAATCGCCGCGTTCCAAGACCACACCGCAACCGGGAAGTTGAAGGCCGAAATCACGCCGACTGGCCCCGCCGGGTGCCATGTCTCCATCATCCGGTGGCCGGGGCGCTCGGACGCAATCGTCAGGCCGTATAGTTGCCGTGACAGGCCCACGGCAAAGTCGCAGATGTCGATCATCTCCTGCACTTCGCCCAAACCTTCGGAGGTGATCTTGCCCGCCTCCCAACTGACCAGCGCGCCGAGGTCGTCCTTGGCGGCGCGCAGTTCCTCGCCCAGCAGGCGGATCAGTTCTCCTCGGCGCGGGGCGGGCACGGTGCGCCAGGCTTTGAATGCAGTTTTGGCATTGGCAAATACCGTCTCCATGTCGCCCGCCGGGGTTTCATGCACCTCGGCCAGCAGGCTGCCGTCGATGGGCGAATGCACGGCCAGCGAGCCGCCGGTCAGTTCTGCGACTGTCAGGTCCAGATTGGCTAGGGTTGTTTGCGCAGTCATAACGATGTCTTTCATATCTCAGGCCGCCTTGTTTTGTTGGGTTGCATCGCCAGCGCGGTACAGCTGGCCAAATTCGGTGTTTAGGAAATCGGACAGGACCACTTGTTCCTGCCGGACAAAGCCCTTGGAAGGCAGCGCACTGGTGCGCATCAGATCGACCACACCCAGAACACCGGCGGCGGTGGTGACTTGAATGGCACTCCAAGTCTGGCCGTTGATGGTGCGGGCATAGCTTTTGTTGATAAGGGATTTCTCGCGCAGTACCCCGTCGATCTGGCCTTTGGCAGTGCAATAAACCAGCACCACATCCTGATCCGTACGCGGAAGGGCGGTCTCGAAAATATCCTTGAGCAGATCGCGCCGACGTTCCAGCCCCAGATCATTCAGCAACAGTTTCAGGATATCGCAGTGTCCGGGATACCGGATTGAGCGATAGGACACGGCCCGCGCCCTGCCGTCCAGCGTTTCGGGCAGCGTACCTAAACCACCCGAGGTGTTGAAACACTCATACTCCACCCCGTCATGGCCGATCCGCTCGTAATCCTCCAGCGGGGCGGTCTTGACCCGTGCGCCGTTCACGATCGCATCGCAAGGGTTGCAGTATTCGTTAATCAGCCCGTCGGTGGACCATGTCAGGTTGTATTTCAGCGCGTTGGTCGGGAACAGAGGCAACGCCCCTACCCGCATATGCAGGCTGTCCAGCGTATCGAACTCGGCCGCCAGCGCCGCCCCGGCGATGCCGACAAAACCCGGCGCCAGACCACATTGCGGCATGAAAGCGGTTTCGCTTCCCTCGGCCAGATCACGCACGGTATTGGTGGCGGCGACATCCTCGGTCAGGTCAAAGTAATGCGCACCGGAATCCTTGGCCGCCTTGGCAATCTGCGGCGTCAGAAAGAAAGGCGCGGCCGAGATCACCGCGTCAAACCCATCCAACCCTTTGGTCAGTTGCACCGCGTCGGCGACGTCAATCTGCCGTGTGGAAATACCTTGCCGGTTCAATCCCGACAACGCGGCCAGATCGCGGTCGGCCACTGTGACCGAGTAGTTGGATGATGATTTCAGCAGGGCAGCGATCATCTGACCGATCTTGCCTGCTCCGATGACACAAATATTCCAGCTCAAAACGCGCCTCCTCTTTCGTTTTGGGAAAGTATGAAGGCACGGCTGTTCGGTCCGCAGGGGCAATCTTGACGAAATTATCGATTATTCCGTCATTTCGACGATTCTTCCGTCATTTATCCGACTCGCGCCATCCGTGATGCGATTGCCGCTGCAGGCGGTGCGGCGCTACGCACCCCCATCTGTTTCAGCGCATGGTCCGCTGCCGCCACAACAGCGCGCATGACCTCGGCATCCATGCGGCCAATGCAGCCGATGCGGAAACTGTCCACCTCGGTCAGTTTGCCGGGATAGATGATAAAGCCTTGTTCCTTCATCAGATCATAGAACCGCGTAAATTCGAAACGCGGATCGGCAGGGCAAAAGAATGTCACGATGATGGGCGACAACCACGCATCCGGCAGCAGGGTTTCAAACCCCAGCGCGCGCATCCCCGCGACCATCACATCGCGGTTCTCCGCATAACGCGCGCCGCGCCCGGCCACGCCACCCTCGGCTGCGTGTTCGTTCAATGCTTGCAGAAAGGCGGCAACCACATGAGTCGGTGGGGTAAAGCGCCACTGGCCGGTTTTCTCCATCGCGTCCCATTGCGCGTACAGGTCCAGACTGAGCGAGGGGCAATTCCCCTTGGCCGAGGCCAGCGCCGTTTTGCGGGCCAACACAAAACCAAAACCCGGTACGCCTTCGATACATTTATTGGCCGAGGAAACCATCGCCTCGAACGTATATTCGCTGGGGGACAGCGGGATCGCACCAAAAGCCGACATACTGTCGATCAACAGCTTGCGGCCCGCCGCTTCGGTGGCCTGTGAAATCTCGTGCAGAGGGTTCAGAATACCTGAGCTGGTCTCGCAATGGATTGCAACCACATGGGTGATCGCCGGATCATCAGCCAGAATTTGTGCCACTTCGACCCCACGCGGCGGCAGATAGTCGCCCTTGTCCAACACAACACAGGTCCGCCCGGCATAGTCCAGCGTCTGCGCCGCCCGTTTGCCATAAGCCCCGTTGGCCAGCACCAGCGCCTTGCCATCTTGCGGGATGAATGAGGTCAGCATCGCCTCGACCGCGAAACTGCCCGAGCCCTGCATCGGAACGCAATCATATGCCTCGTGCCCGTCGCCCAGCAGGCTCAGCAGCCGCGCGCGCAACTCGGCTGTCATGGCGCGGAAGTCGCTATCCCAGCTACCCCAGTCGCGCAGCATCGCTTGTTTCACGGTATATGAGGTCGTCAGAGGACCTGGTGTCAGCAAGTAAGGCTCACCAAGTTGCGGGCGGAGCAAGGAAGTCATCGGGCACGGCCTTTTTGAAAAGCGGTTTGGCCCGGTCACTGTATTGAGATTTACTTCTTTAGGATATGCATCATAGCTTTTTTGTATGATATGCCCGCTGTCAGAAATCTGACATGTGATTTATTATCACGACACCTCCCCGCGGCACGACAAACCCTTCAGGGTCTGATGTACCGGGCGGGTCGGATTGTGGTGTTCATGCCTCGGGGCTCAGCCCTTCGGTGGACAGATCGTCCAGTTTGGGCATCAGCCGCAGCAGTTCGCTTGCATATTCAGTCTGCGGATTGGCAAACAGATCGTTGGTCTCTTGCAGTTCTACCACCTTGCCCTGTTTCATCACGGCAACTCGGTCGCACATCTGGCGCACGACCGGCAGGTCATGACTGATGAACAGCAGGGTCAGACCCAGATGCTCCTGCAAATCCTTCAGAATGTTCAGGATTTGGGCCTGAATAGACACGTCCAGCGCGCTGGTTGGTTCGTCACAGATCAGGAAGCGCGGCTGCGTGGCAAGCGCGCGTGCAATGGAAATCCGCTGACGCTGACCGCCCGAGAATTCATGCGGATACTTCAGCCCAGCCTCATGACCCAGCCCAACCTGATCCAGCAATTCATCCACACGGCGCTTGATGTCAGCACCGTCCATCAGTTTGTGATGACGGATCGGCTCTGCCACAATCTCATCCACCCGCATCCGGGGGTTGAGTGAGGAATACGGGTCCTGAAAGATCATCTGGATGTTCTTGCGATAGGCATCCAGCGCGGCCTTGTTGGTCAGATCGCTGACCGTCTGCCCTTCGAAGGTGATCGTGCCGCCATCAACAGGGTAAAGCCCGGCAATCATCCGCGCGACGGTGGACTTGCCCGAACCGGATTCACCAACCACGCCAAACACCTCGCCCGCGCGGATATCAAAGCTGACATCGTCAACAGCGGTGAAATAGGTGCGGTCCCACGGCAGAAGTCCGCGCTTTTGCAGGAACTTCTTGGTCAGGTTACGGATTTCAAACACCGGCTTGCTGGTGTCATTGTCCACCTTGGGCCAGTGGCGGGCCATGTCTTCTATCGCAAAGCGGGTCTCGCGCCCGCCATAGCCGATCTGCGGAAAGCGATGCAACTTGAGCGTAGGGCGCGGGACGGCGGCGATCAGGGATTTGGTGTATTCGTGGGTCGGCTGGCCCATGACCTGAGACGTAGGGCCGCTTTCGACCACTTTACCCGCATACATCACCGTCACTTTGTCGGTGGTGTCGGCAATCACACCCATGTCGTGGGTGATCAGGATAACGCCCACCTGACGCTCGGTCGCCAGTTCCTTGATCAGGTCCAGAATCTGCGCCTGAACGGACACGTCCAGCGCCGTCGTCGGTTCATCCGCGATGATCACGTCCGGCTCGGTGCACAACGCCAAAGCAATCACCACACGCTGCCGCATCCCGCCCGAGAACTGGTGCGGGTACTGGTCCAGCCGTGTATCGGGGTCAGGGATACCTACCCGGTCAATCAGATCGCGGGCGCGTTTGTTGGCCTCACTATCTGAACCACCTAGATGCGCCTGAATGGTCTCGACCAGTTGCTCTCGCACGGTGAACAGCGGGTTCAGCGAGGTCAGCGGATCCTGAAAGATCATCGAGATCTTTTTGCCGCGCAGCCCGCGCATCGCGTCGGCGTCCAGACCGCTGATCTGATCACCGCTCAGCCGGATGGTGCCGCTGGCAATACGGCCGGGGCGATCCAGCAGGCCCATGATGGCTGCACCGATGGTGGATTTACCGGCCCCGGATTCGCCCACAAGACCGTGGATTTCGCCGGGCTCCACCGACAGGTCCACATGGTCCACGGCAGTGAACAGTTTGCGGCGGGTCGGGAATTCGACCGTAAGGTCATTGATCGTCAGAAGGCTCATAAAATCACCGCAGCTTGGGGTTCAGCGCATCACGCAGCCAGTCGCCCAGCAGGTTCACAGACAAGGCCAACGCCAGAAGGGTGCAGGCCGGGAAGAACAGAATCCACCACTCACCCGAGAACAGGAAACCCTGCCCGATGCGGATCAGTGTGCCCAAAGACGGCTGGGTCGGCGGCGCGCCCACACCCAGAAAGCTGAGCGTCGCCTCGGCAATGATCGCCAGCGCCAGCGAGATCGTGGCAATCACCAGAACCGGGCTGAGGACATTGGGCAGGATATGGCGGAACATGATCGGGAAAGATCCGCGCCCGATCAGACGGGCGGCTTGGACGTATTCCTTGTTTTTCTCGACCAACGCCGCACCACGCACCACACGGGCGAACTGGACCCAGTCAGACAGCGCAATGGCGACGATCAGGACGTAGATCGCCATCTCATCGCGGTATTCCGGCGGGGTGACGCCTTTGGCGATACCAAAGATCAACATGGCGACCAGAATGGCCGGGAAAGTCAGCTGCACATCGGCGACCCGCATGATCAGCGTTTCAATCCAGCCGCCGAAATAAGCCGCGACCAGCCCAAGAACGATGCCGATGATCAAGGCCAACAGCACGGCAGATGCGCCCACGAACAGGGAAACGCGCATCCCGTACAGGATGGTCGAGAACACGTCGCGCCCCTGATCGTCGGTTCCCAGCAGGAAGGTCTCCTGCGTAAAGGCGTTGGGTGTTCCGGGCGGCGTAAACCCGTTCATCAGGTTCAGTGAGGACGGATCGAACGGATTATAGGGCGCGATCAGCGGCGCAAAGATCGCCGAAAGCACAAGTATGGCGACAACCAGAGTCGCGACAATAGCCACAGGTGAATGCCGAAAGGACCATGCGAAGTCGCCGTCCCAGAACTTGGCGAACCGCGACTTTTCCGGCGCTTTGGGGGTATCGAGAATATCGGTCATGTGGCCCTCGCGTCGACACGCAGGCGCGGGTCAATAGCATAGTAAAGAAGATCGACAATCAGGTTGATCGTCACGAACATGACCGAAATCAGCATCAGATAGGCAGCCATGACGGGGATATCGACGAACTGGATCGCGTTGATGAACAGCAGACCGACGCCCGGCCATTGGAACACCGTCTCGGTGATGATGGCGAACGCAATGATCGAACCCAGTTGCAAACCGGTAATGGTGATCACCGGCACCAGTGTGTTCTTCAGCGCGTGACGGAAGTTGATCACCCGGTCCGACAATCCGCGGGCACGGGCAAAACGAACGTAATCGGCGCGCAACACTTCCAGCATCTCGGACCGCACAAGCCGCATGATCAGCGTCATCTGATACAGGCCCAGCGTGATCGCCGGAAGGATCAACGCCTTAAGGCCCGACGACGTCAAAAAGCCCGTAGACCAGTTCCCAATCATAACGGTTTCGCCCCTCCCGAAGCTGGGAAGAAGGTCAAGTTCGACCGAGAAGATATAGATCAGCAAAATCCCGATCAGGAAGGTTGGCAACGAAACCCCGATCAAACTGACGGTCATAATCACATTCGCCGCGATCCCTTGTCGTCGGATCGCTGTGAAGACGCCCAGAGCAATACCCATCGTAATGGCCAGGAAACCTGACACAAAAGCCAGTTCCAGCGTCGCGGGTGCACGTTCTGCGATGATGGTCGAAACCGGACGACCCTGGCGGTAAGAGACGCCAAAATTGCCCTGAACGGCCCCTTGCAGGAACTTGAAATACTGGACCGGGAAGGGCTTATCCAACCCAAGCTCGCCCCTAAGCCGGTCGATATCGGCCTGGGTGCGCTCTTGCCCAAGCATGTTGTCGATCGGATCGCCGACAAATCGGAACATGGAAAAAGCGACCAGACCCACGACCAAAAGCACGATCACGGATTGGAACATCCTTCGAACGATATATGCGAACATTTAGTTTCCCCGTTGATCTGCCTCTCTACGCACGCCCTGTCCAAATGGTCAAGATGTCGCAGAGGACAAGCTGACCCGATCCTGTGGCTCAGCCCAGTTTATCTGCGGCCCCAACGGCACAATCCCCAGCGGGTTTCGCAACTCGGAGGGTGAGAAATATCCGGCCTTATAGATCTCGGGTTTCACTGTTCGGGCTATTTCAGGTCGGGCATACAGATCCCGCGCATAACCCCACAGATGCGGATAGTCCACCAGACGCCGCAAATTGCAGCGGAAGGCATAGTGATAGGCCACATCGAACCGCGCCAGTGTCGGGAACAGGCGCAGGTCGGCCTCGGTCAGATCGTCGCCGCATAGGTATCGATTAGTGGCCAGATGCGCCTCGATCTCGTCCAGCATGGCGAAGACGTCGTGAAACCCGGCCTCGTACGCCTCTTGCGTGCGGGCAAACCCGGCGCGATAGACGCCATTGTTCAGGCGCGGATAGATTTTATCGTTCCAGGCGTTGATCTGATCCAGCTTTTCTGGCGGGGCCAGATTGGGGCCATAGCCTTCTAACGTGCCCAGCATACGCACGAGATCGGCGGATTCATTCGACACCGCGCGGTTTTTGGCGCGATCCCACAACAAAGGCACGGTGATGCGCCCGGTATAAGCAGGATCAACCTTTGCATAGGCTTGATGCAACGCTGTGACACCGAACAGAGGATCGGCATAGTCACCATCGGTGTCGTACACCCAACCGTCCGGCGTGCGGCGCGGGCGGGCATAGGCGACGGTGATCAACTCCTCCAATCCCTTAACGGCGCGCGTCAGCAGGACCCGATGCGCCCAAGGGCAATTCCACGCGGCATACAGGTGGAACCGCCCCGGCCCGTACGGACCGTCGGGCAGAGCGTTGCGGATGGACGACGCCTGACGACGGTATGCGCCGTCAAGCGATGTGTCGGGGGCGGGGTCGTTCACATGGTAGACCCCGGCAATCATGACACCCATGCGGTCAGTTCACCGTAACCCAGCGCAGGATGAAGAAGTTATCCGGGCGTTGTGTCAGGTCGATATTGCTGCCGGTCCCCCAAACCAGAGGCTGCACATACATCGGCACATAGACATGATCGTCCTGATAGATGGCCGTCACCTCATCCAGCATGGCCTGACGCTTCGTCGCGTCCAGCTCGGATTGGATCATCGGCAAAAGTTCATCCACCCGTTCGTTCGAGTATCCGCCGAAATTCCAGCTGCCCAGCTTCTTCTCCTCGTTGGGCGTGGCTACCAGAAAGCGAACGGGATGTTCGGCGTCGAATGTGCCGGGGCTCCAGCCCAACATATACATGTCGTAGTTATCCTCGCGCAGCTCTGGCCAGTAGTTGCGGACGGGCATGGCATCCAGTTCCGCCGTGATCCCAATCTGCGCCAGCATGGTGACGACGGCCTGACAGACCGGTTCGTCATTCAGATAGCGGTCATTGGGGCACTTCAGCCCAAACGAGAACCCATCCCCGTAGCCCGCCTCGGCCAGAAGCGCCTTGGCACCTTCGACATCAAAGGCGGGGCGATCTGCATTGGCGGCGGAATAGCCGCTCATAGCCGGGCTTACCAGTTGCGAGGCGGCTTCGGCATTGCCGCGCATGATCGTGGCCAGAATTGCATCCACATTGATCGCCTGCGCCACCGCCTGACGGACCCGCGCATCACGGAAAGGGTTCGGTTTGCCCGCGTCATCGGTATATTTCAGCGTCTCGGCTTCATGATCGAAACCTAGCATGATTACACGCGCCTCGATCCCCTGAATGACGTCCACATCGGCGTTTTCCTTGAGGCGTGCGACGTCCTGAATGGGCACAGGATTGATCATGTCCACATCACCCGACAGCAGCGCCGCCACGGCAGTGGCTGAGTTCTGGATCGGGTTGAATTCGGCGCGGGTAATGTTGTGTTCAACCTCACCCCACCAACCGCCATGCGGCTCTAACACGGTCTTAAGCCCCGGTTCGCGGGCCGTCACCTTGAACGCGCCGGTGCCGTTGGCATTGATCGTGGCGTAGTTGCCGGTTTCCTTATCGGGCACCACGGCGTCATTCGCCTCGGTCCAGCCTTGATCCATGATCATCCAGTTGGCGATCGAGGAAGGGAACAGCGGGTTCGGCGCCGAGGTCATGATATCGACCATATAGTCATCGACTACGATCACCTCACTGACCGGCGCAAACCAGCTGCGCGTATCCGCCGACTCGCCCGAGGCCCGCTGATAGCTAAACAGCACGTCTTGCGCATCGAAGGTGCTGCCGTCGTGAAAGGTCACACCCTCACGCAGCTTGAATCGCCAGCCTTCACCCTCTCCGATCGGCTCCCAGCTTACGGCCAGCGCGGGTTCGACTGTCATGTCCTTGCCGCGGCGCACCAACCCTTCGTAGACATTGTTGAGAAAACCCAGAACCGGGGCCGAGTTGACGGCGTGCGGGTCCATGGTCTGCGGATCGGTGGTCGAGGCCCATTTGAACTCGGCCGCCTGAACGCTGGTCGCAACCAGCAGGGCCAGGCCAATGGCACTGTTTCTAAGGATCATTTTTATCTCTCCCTGTTCTCTGCGTTCAAGTTTTCTTGGTTTTTTTCGCCTGCGCAAGGAAATCTCAGGTCGAAACAAAAAACAGGGCGCGAAAACCGCGCCCTGCCTTGTTCGCAATCGAACCGATTTAGTTCATGGTGAAGTATTTGACCTTCGGCTGGTCTTCCGCATCCACTTCGATACCCACGCCATCAGCCATACCCCAGTTCAGAACCTGGTGGTGGATCGGGATGTACAGCGCTTCGTCCTGCACCACGCGCCAGATGTCGGCGATGTCAGCGTTCCGCGCGTCCAGATCGGTGTTCGAGGCCAGCGACTTGATCTTCGCATCCAGCGCATCGTCCTGATAGCCGGTGCCGTTCCACGTGCCGATATCGTCTTCGCGACCATGGACCAGGAAGTTGAAGATGTATTCCGAGTCATATGTCGGCACACCCCAACCCAGCATGTAGAAGTCGGTCTTGCTGTCGGTGATCAGCGGGAAGTGCTGCGCCTTGGGCTTGGCGTCCAGATTCACAGTCACGCCGATCTGACCCAGCATACCAACGGCCGCCTGACAGATCGCCTCATCATTGATGTAACGGTCATTCGGGCAGTCCAGCCGCAGCGAGAATCCGTCGCCATAGCCTGCCTCGGCCATCAAGGCCTTGGCCATTTCCAGATCGGTCGAGGATTCGCTGTCCATATCAGCGGTCCAACCGTTGACGAAGGGAGGTGCGATCATGCCCGCAGGCTGCGACTGGCCGCGCATCACGACCTGTTTGATCGCATCACGGTTGATCGCCATCGACATGGCCTGACGCACACGCACATCGGCCAGAGGGTTCTTGCCGTCCACGTTGTCCGCTTCGATGTCATCTGCGCCCTGGTTCATACCAAAGAAGATCACACGGTTCTGCGGCGCCTGCTTGACCATCAGGCCATCTGCACCGTTGACGCGCTCGATATCCTGCACGGGCATATCCTGAAGGAAGTTCACCTCTCCCGACAGCATCGCTGCCACACGCGTCGCAGCGTTCTGGATCGGAGTATAGATGATCTCGGTCACTTCCATCGGGAACTGGTCGATGCCCCAATAGTCGTCGTTGCGCACCATCACGGTTTTCACGTCAGGCTCGCGGCTTTGCAGTTTATACGGCCCCGTGCCGTTGGCGTTGGTGGTGGCATAGGTGATCTCGCCACCCTCAAAATCCTGCACATTGACGGTGTCATTGGCCTCGGCCCAGCCTTTGTCCAGAATGAACAGGTTGGTCAGGTTCGAAGGCAGGATCGGGTTCGGACCATCGGTGACGATCTCGACGGTGTAATCGTCAACCGCGCGCACTTCGGTGATCGAGCCGATCAGCTCTTTCATATCCGAGTTTGGCTGCTTGGCGCGCTCAAAGCTGAACACGACGTCTTCGGCGTTGAAATCAGCACCGTCATGGAACTTCACACCTTCGCGCAACTTGAAGACCCAGACATTCGGGTCATCGGCCTTGGGCCCCCATTCGGTGGCCAGTGCAGGTTCAAACGCGCCGGTTACGTCGCGGATGATCAGCGGCTCATACATCTGGTGCCGAATGGTGTGCGACGGACCTTCGTTCTGCGAATGCGGGTCCAGCGTCAGCGCGTCACCAGCGCGCGCCCAGCGCAGGGTTTCAGCCGAAGCACCCGTGGCCATCAGCGCGGTGGCGCTGGCAGCCAACATCAAGTTTCTCAGGATCATTTTGATCTCCCCGTTTATTGTTAGCGCCGCCATTCCAGGCGGCAGGCCAATTCCGTGGCCTTGGTGGTCCTGATCATCCAGATCATTTTCACAGTTGCAACACCAGATTGTGATCAAAACGGATAGATAGCCATGAAATTCATCCATAGACCTTATTAGGGTCTACTCATCGTCTAGGGTGAAGGCAGAATAACGGACCTGCGATATTCCTCATGGGGGAAGACACGTCCGGATTGAATACAGTCAAAGATATGCTTGAACACCTGTCCGGGCTCACCGCCCGGCGTGACCGGCCCAAAATAATTGTGACCTGTCGGGCTATCATAGCGCGTGTTGACATCATCGCAATCGACCTGAAACACGTTGCGTGGCGTTCGGTCGATGTTTTCCGGGCCTGTGTGCCCCAACCGCCGCGAGGCCACTTTGTTCTTGAGGTTCGCCGCCTTACTGGCCCGCAGCGCCAGATCGTCTGACGCGAAATAGACCACCACATTTCGCGACGCATGGCTGACCAGAACTCCCGGTTCGTCTTCGTGCACCGTTTCATTCACCACATCAGCCGCAACCATAAACGTGTTACGAAACAATAGCGGCACGCCCGAGGCCAGATCATAGCGGTCCCATTCGATCAGCGTTTGCCTCAACACGCGGTTGCCCATTGAATGCGCCAGCAGGTTGATCCGCTTTAGACACGGGGCCACGTCAGGTTCATTCTCGGCGCTGTTGCGCCATTCCAGAAACCGCTCTAACACGCGCGCAAAGGAATACCCGCTTTGGTCTGCGGATTTCTGGTCGTCCCAGTATTTCTGAACAATCCCATGCTCGTTATCGCTGGGCCAGATCAGTGGCAGCACCATCACTTCGCCCGGATCGGCCAAATCACACAGGCGTTGCACCTCGGCTGTGGTGCGAAAGACATCGTCAGGCAGGTTGTTGAACCCATGCAGGTATAGCAGAATCTGGCGGCAATCGCTGTCACGGACCCGCCGCAACAATTCGGCACTTGTGATTTCGGTATGGTGTTCGTCTTCACCCTTTTCGCAATAGAACACCGAATTGGACGGCGCGTTGTTGTTGAGGTCAAAAGTGAACCGGCGCCCGCGTCGGGTACGAATGCTTTGGGTCGGGAATCTGTTGGTTATGAAAAGCATGCAAAAAACTCCGATTAAAAGTAAAACTACCCTAGCAAGCTGCCGGAGATCTGTCAGCTTTTGCCA
This sequence comes from Ruegeria sp. SATB045, assembly GCF_059613525.1. Classification (NCBI taxonomy): domain Bacteria; kingdom Pseudomonadati; phylum Pseudomonadota; class Alphaproteobacteria; order Rhodobacterales; family Roseobacteraceae; genus Ruegeria; species Ruegeria sp. SATB045. The sequence continues at coordinate 18,059 of NZ_JBXWSR010000032.1, forward strand.
AAATCACACGCTTTGGAATGGTAAGGTTTTCCTCGGTTGCATTAAAACTTCAAGCGCCCAACTATAAATTCAATGCGTGTGTTTTTTAGATTTGTTTTTACGGGTTTGGTCCTTGTGGCGATGGTTCTGATCGGGCTGCGCCTTGTTGCAAACAACCGCGAAACCATCGCTTTTGGGCAAGAACTGCCATTGGGCGGCCAATTGATCGAGACAGCCGAAGGTGCCGTTTTTGTGCTGGAACGTGGCCCTGACACTGGCGTTCCGGTCCTGTTTGCGCACGGTACGGCTGCCTGGTCCGGCCTGTGGCTTCCTTCGCTCGATTCCGTCGGGGACGCAGGCTTTCACGCCATCGCGTTTGATATGCCCCCGTTTGGATGGTCACAACACCCTGACGACAGCGATTACAGCCGCCCCAAACAAGCCGATCGCGTGATCGCCCTGCTTGAGGCATTGGACAACCAGCCAATAGCCGTCGCACATTCCATCGGGGCAGGCCCTGTTGTCGAAGCCGTGATGAGCCGCCCTGATCTGGTGTCGGGCCTTGTTGTAGTGAACGGAGCGATAGCCCTTGGCAGGCATGATCCACCAACCGAGACCCCCATTTACCTGCAAAGCGATGCTGTGCGCCCGTTTATCGCCTCGGCCACGGTGTCGAACCCGATTTTGACCAAAGCTTTCCTGCGCAGCTTCCTGCACATCAAGTCCGCAGCGACGGATGATGTCACTGCGCTCTTGCAAGAACCCATGGCCCGCATCGGATATACTGCCGCGGTGGCAGACTGGTTACCCCAGTTGCTGGTTCCGCCCCAAAATGCGCTCAGCACCCGAGCTGAGAACTGGCAGGCGCTGCAATTGCCGGTCGGTCTGATCTGGGGCGTCGAAGATACCGTGACGCCGTTGGAACAGGCCGAAGAATTGCTGACCTTGATCCCCGATGCGCAGTACAGGGCGCTTTCGGGCGTGGGACATATCCCTCAGCTTGAAGACCCACAGGCGTTTCAGGCCGCGCTGATCGAGATATTGCAAACCTTTTCAAACGCACGACCTGACGAGGCCGATTCATGAGCACATTCACCAGAAGAGCCGCCTTGTTTGCCGCCGGAGGGGTGGCCGGTTGGGGCCTGTCGCGCTGGCTTGGTGCCGATTTGCCAAGTTATGACGGAACGCACCGCACCTTTGCGCCCCAAGACGCGAAGATCATGAACGATGCCAGCGGCCTGTCACCGACCCCGATCCACAAACATCTGGTCATGACCGAGGATGCCGGCGACGCGCTTGTGACCGCAATTCGAAATGAGTTGACGCGGGCCCAGGCAGATGGGCGACCGGTCAATGTGGGCGCGGCCCGACACTCGATGGGCGGTCAGGCCATTCCACGCAACGGCACGGCGCTGACTTTCGATAATGGCTCTGTTCAGATGGACAGTACCGCGCAGACCTATCTGGCGCATGCGGGCGCGCGGTGGTCTCAGGTGATCTCGGCGCTGGACCCTGCAGGATTTTCGCCAAAGGTCATGCAGTCAAACCATGATTTCGGCGTTGCTGCGACCTATTCGGTCAATGCACACGGATGGCCGGTGCCCTTCGGTCCTATGGGATCTACGGTGCGATCATTGCGCATGGTGTTGCCATCCGGACAGCTTGTCACCTGTTCACCCACCGAAAATGCCGATCTGTTCAACCTCGGCATGGGTGGCTACGGGCTGATCGGCATAATCGTGGACCTTGAAGTCGAGATGGTCCCGAATACCCGACTGACACCGTCTTTTGACGTGATGGAGGCGACCGCTTTTGCCGACAGCTTCAAAGCGGCTGTCGAAGATCCAGCTGTCACGATGGCCTATGGTCGCCTGAATGTTGAACGTGAGACGTTCTTCGAACACGCCCTGCTGATCACCTATCGCGAAACCGGCGATCAGTCGGACCTGCCCCCTGCGGCGGGATCGGGCTGGATGTCACACGCAGCCAGCCGCCTTTATCGGGCGCAACTGGGCAGCGAGGCAGTCAAGACATTCCGTTGGTGGAACGAAACCAAACTGGGCCCGGCCCTGGGCGGTGGCGAGGCGACACGGAACTCGTTGATTAACGAACCCGTCGTCACGCTGGATGACCGCAACCCGGATCGCACGGATATCCTGCACGAATACTTCGTGGGCTTCGACGCCTTTGATGATTTCCTGACTGCCTGCCGCGAAGTAATACCGGCCTCGTATCAGGAATTCCTGAATGTCACACTGCGCTATGTTGCACAGGATGATCAGGCAGTGCTGTCGTTTGCCTCGGAACCCCGGATCGCCGCTGTTATGTCTTTCAGCCAGGAAATGACGCAACGGGGCGAGACTGACATGGCCCGCATGACTCGCGCTCTGATTGACCGAATTGTCGAGATCGGAGGGGCCTATTACCTGCCCTACCGCCCGCATGCCACGCTGGATCAACTGACAGCCGCTTATCCGCGCGCAGCAGAATTCGCGCGGGTCAAACGTACGCTTGACCCGCAACTGGTGCTGCGAAACAACCTTTGGGACAGCTATCTGGGGCAAGTATGACGAACCTTCAAAAGCTATGTATCGTTTATTTCGTCGCGCTGATGATTGCGGCGTCGTTGAACTATGTGCCCGGCCTGACTGATGAAAACGGGCTGGCCTTCGGTATTTTCGCGCTGGATATCTATGACGACGCGCTACACGTGGCCTCGGCCCTATGGGCTTTGATCGCGGGGCTCATGTCGCACAAAGCGGCGCGCACGTTCCTGATCCTGTTCGGGCTGGCCTATCTGGGCGATGGCGTCTTCGGCTTTTTCACCGGTTACGGCTATCTGGACATGGGCATCTTCACCAATCCGTCGGCCGGGATGGACCTGTCGCTGGGGCGTATCTTTGCCAATCTTCCGCATCTGGCATTGGGCGGTATCGCCGCCTGGGTCGGACTGCGTGACGCAAGGAGATCATCGTGAGGTTTCTTCTGCGCTGGCTTCGGCGCCTGGTTCTGCTCATTGTTGTGGTCGTGATCGCACTGGCCGCACCCATCATCTATGTCGAAACAAGCTGCAAAGGCACCGCACAGCCGCAATCATACGCTTCGCTTCTGCCCCCGGAACATCACCGCCCGGAAACGCGGACACTGATGACCTATCCCGAATGGCATATCGTTCATGCCTATGATGACTATGCCAAGGTTATCAGCACGGGAGACCCGCATGATTACGGCTTCTGGCAGGGGATCACCGGGTTCTGGACATCGCTCTGTGCCCTGACTGAAAACGCCTCGGCCCATGGTGAGATTGATTGGCCCACCAAACAGATGGTCTACGTTATCGGCACCAGCTTTACCGCCGAATTGGCCATGAAAGCTGCCTATGAAGAAACGGTGGGCCGCCTGTTTGCCGCACTGCGCGAACCTGATCGTGCGCCACTTGACGATCTTTCTGCGCGACAAGCCTCTGCATATGCAGAATTCCTGCAGCAGGTTCCATGGTACAAATGGCCATTTGCCGAAGACGCACAGGCCCTGTTGGAACAATCCACCGGATCTTTGCGTGACAGCGAACGGGCCATTGCGCTGGGGTTGGAGTACACGGCGAAAGACGCCTATGCTGGCGTAATTGAACAAGCCGTGGCGCAGGTGGGCACCGATGAACTGACCCTGCGAATGATCCTGACCGCAGATGAGGACATCACTGGCTATACGGATGTTAAGGTCATCGCCATTCGGCCAGAAGGGACTGAAGTTGAAACCCCCCGCTACCGTACCCTGACCAATCTGCTGGCTCAGATGGCCCGCGACGGGCTGGAAGTGGTCGAGATCGCGGGCAATGACGACATAATGTTCACCGCCATTTCGGATCAACCAACCACAGCAGGTTCCGTATTCAGTACCCCTCGTCAGGGATATGGGGATTATCGGCATCTGATCGTGGTAAAGGTTCCGGCTCTTCTCGAAACCCTGCGCCAGCTAGAGAGCTCGGGTCTGACGCTGGAACACGTACATGACTATTAAGTCGATCCTAACCACCTTGCCCATGGTGTTGCTGGGCTGGATAGCGACGCTTGTAATCGTTGCCCTGCTGACGGACGAAGCTCCGGCCTATGTCGTGGTGCTACCGCAGGACGGGTTACTTCGGAACCTTCCTGACGACACAGCGGTGCTGACGGCCTCGAGGTTTAGTGTGACAGTGGCCTCGGACATGCCGGGGTTCGCCAAATCGCTCTACGCCAGCGGAGCAAGGCTGGTTCTGCCGGCGGGCCTGCCGGGATGTTTGCCGCTGCCGAAGGTTTGATAACTATCCTTCAAATGGAACACGAGCCTCGTCCAGCGTTCTTTTTCCGGACGGCAGGCTCAGATCATGCGTCACCGGGACCGACCGAGAGATCACCCGCCCCTTGCGCACCACAGCCAGCCGGTGCGCGCGTAAGCGGATCGCCTCAATCGGATCTGCCGCTTGCAACAGCACGAAATTCGCATCACAGCCTTTGGCCACACCGTATCCGTCCAACCCCATGATGCGGGCGGAATTCGTGGTTACCGCTTCGAAACACCATGTCATGTCTGCACGGCTGGATAACTGCCCCACATGCAACCCCATAAAGGCCACGTCCAGCATGTCGGCCTTGCCCAGCGAATACCAGGGATCCATCACACAGTCAGAGCCGAACCCGACCGTGATCCCCGCATCGCGCAACTCTCGTACGCGGGTCTGGCCCCGTCGCTTGGGATAGCTGTCATGGCGGCCTTGCAGCATGATGTTGATCAGAGGGTTCGGGATTGCATGCACCCCGGCCTCGACCATCAGCGGGATCAGTTTCGAAACGTAGTAATTGTCCATCGAGTGCATCGACGTCAGATGCGACCCCGCCACCCGGCCATTCAGCCCCAATCGCTGGGTTTCATAGGCAAGCGTCTCGATATGGCGGCTATGGGGGTCGTCACTCTCATCACAGTGCATATCGACCATCAAGCCGCGTTCAGCCGCGATTTCACACAGCAGTCGGACGGATTCCGCCCCATCCGACATGGTCCTTTCGAAATGCGGGATACCGCCCACCACATCGACGCCCATATCCAGCGCGCGGAGTGTGTTCTGCATCGCGGTCCGGTCGCGTAACACACCATCCTGCGGGAAGGCCACCAATTGCAGGTCCAAATAGTCTTTCACCTGCTCGCGTACCTGCAACAGCGCCTGCACGCCCTTCAGTTCATCATCGCAAGTATCCACATGGCTGCGGATCGCGCCGATGCCCTTGGCTACGGCAAGCTCGCAATAGCGCAACGCGCGGGCGACGATGTCATCGACCGATTGCAACGGCTTTAACTCGCCCCACAGCGCGATCCCCTCAAGCAGCGTGCCCGAGACGTTCATGCGTGGATTGCCCAGTGATAGGGTCGCATCCATGTGGAAATGCGGATCGACAAAAGGGGGTGAGACCAGCTGACCCTGGGCGTCGATCACCTCTGCCGCGTCGGCGGTGATTCCGGCCTCGACCGCCGTGATCTTGCCGCCCTGGCAGGCGATATCCATGCCGGTCTGACCGTCCGTTAGGGTGGCGTTTTTGATAAGCAGATCGACCATAGTCAGCGTTGACCTTTAAACCATGGGGTAAGCAATGCTCGTGGATAATCGGCCGAGCGCGCGGCAATCACAAGGGCGATGATCGACAGGACATAGGGTACCATCAGGAAGACCTGACCGGGGACCAACGCACCAACCTCGGTTTGCAAGCGTACCTGTAGCGCGTCGAACGCACCGAATAGCAGCGCGCCCAGCAGCGCCTTGCCCGGCCTCCAGCTGGCGAAAATGACCAGCGCAATACAGACCCAGCCGCGTCCATTGACCATACCGAAAAAGAAAGCGTCAAAGGCGCTCATGGTCAGGAAGGCTCCGCCCAGAGCCATCAGGGCCGAACCCACGACGATGGCACCGATCCGCAGGCCGTAAACCGACAGACCCTGCGCATCGACGCTGTCGGGGTTGTCGCCCACGGCCTTGATCGCCACGCCCAGCGCGGTGCGGTTCAGCACGTACCAGACCACCACAACCAGCAGCAGCGCAAGCCATGTCAGCGCCGTCTGTTGGAACAAAACAGACCCTAAAAAAGGTAAATCTGACAGCACAGGCAGATCCAGCGGCTGAAACGGCTCGATCCTTGGCGGCGATGAAACGTTCGGCAGCGCCGTGCGATAGGTGTAATAGCTGGCCGAGGTCGCAAATAATGTAATCCCCAGCCCCGAGACGTGTTGCGACAGTCCCAAAGGCACCGTCAGGATCGCGTGAAGCAAGCCGAAGAACCCTCCGGCCAGAGCGGCAACCAAAACACCACCCCACAAGCCAGCACCCAACCAGACGGCCATCCAGCCGCACATGGCGCCGACGACAAAGATGCCCTCGATTCCAAGGTTCAAAACGCCCGCCCGTTCGCAGATCAGCGCGCCCAGCACGCCAAAGATCAGCGGTGTAGCAATACGCAGGGATGCAGCCCAAAAGCTTTCAGAGAGCAGGATGTTAAGGATATCCATCATGACGCAGCCCTCGTGGTGCTGGCCCGGACGATGCGATACCGCGCCACAAACCCGCCGACCAGAACGCAGAGCAACGACATTGAGACGACCAGATCCGCCAGGAACGACGAGACCCCCATGGCCCGGCTCATACTGTCGGCGCCCACGAAGACTGAGGCGATAAACAGCGCAGCAATCACGACCCCCACCGGCGACAGCCCCGCCAGCATGGCGACGACAATGCCCGTGTAGCCAAAGCCCGGCGACAGATCAGCGGTCAGGTATCCTTTCAGACCTGCGACTTCACTGACACCCGCAAGCCCGGCCAGACCACCCGACAGAATGGCCACGCCGAACAGCGATCGGTTCACGTTGATCCCTGCGTGACGCGCGGCGGCGGCGTTCTCTCCGACTGCGCGCAGCCGGAAGCCCCATACAGATCGCGCCAACATGAATTGTGCCAATCCGGCCAGTATTAGAGCCAAAATAAGCCCCGAATGAACGCGCATCCGGTCCAACAACGGAGGCAGCATTCCCTGATCCAAAACCGGAGCAGATTGCGGCCAACCCAACCCCATCGGATCTTTCAATGGCCCTTCCAGCATCATCTGAACGAAGATCAGGATAATGAAGTTCAGCAACAGCGTCGTGACCACCTCATCCGCACCAAAGCGGGTTTTCAAATAAGTGGGAGCGACCATCCCCGCCGCCCCCGCCGCCGCGCCCATAAGAACGATCAGCGGTAACAGAAGGATGCCAGAGATATCCAGCACCCCAGATCCAATAGCCACGGCGGCCATAGCGCCCAGATAAAGCTGTCCCTCGGCCCCGATGTTCCACAGCTTTGCGCGAAAGGCCAACGCGGCGGCGAGGCCGGTAAAGATCAACGGTGTCGCCCGCGTCAGCACCTCAGAGAAGGCAAAGACCGACCCAAAGACGCCACGAAACATCTCGGCATATGCAGTGATCGGATTTGCACCCGCAGCCAACAGTGGAATGGCAGCAAAGCCCAGCGCGATCACGGCGGACAGGATGGGCACACCCAGAGTGAAAGCCCGCGACTGGGTTTGGCGCGGTTCGATGCGGATCATGCCGGTTCTCCTGCCATCATCAGTCCGATCTGCTCGCGGTCGCGACCGGGGGCTTCATGCAATTCGCCGTCACGGATCACAACGATGCGGTCCGCTAGGCTTAGCAATTCATCAAGGTCCTCGGAAATCAGGACCACACCAGCGCCACGCGCCCGTGCGTTCAGCAGACGTTTGCCGACCTCAGCCGCCGCGCCCATGTCCAGACCACGTGTCGGTTGGTTTGCCAGAATAAGGCGAGGGGAGCGGTCGAACACACGCGCCAGAATAAGCTTTTGGATATTGCCCCCCGACAACAACCGCGCTGGCGCATCAACACCCGGTCCGCGCACGTCATAGGCTTTGGACAGCCTCTCTGCGTTGTCTTGGATATCTTCCCGCAGCAACAAACCGTAGGACTGAACCTCGGGGTCGTTTAACCGCTCTATCACCATGTTTTCGGCCACGCTCATGGCCCCTACGATCCCCTCGTGATGCCGATCTTCAGGAATCCGGCCAACGCCTGCACCCACCATTTTAGCAGGGGTCGGAGAGGTGATTTCGACGCCATCCACCCGAATTAGACCCTGTTCTGGCCTTGTCAGACCCGCAATGACGTTGGCCAGACCGCTTTGCCCGTTGCCCGATACACCGGCAATCCCCAGAATTTCATGCGCACGCACAGTCATGTTCACCCCGGTCAATGTGTCCCGTTTGGACCGCCCTGGAACCGAAACGTCGGACATGGTCAGCACGGGATCACCCGGTGTCAGTTCGGACCCGGCCAGCTCGGGCGTGTCGGCACCAACCATCATGCGTGCGATCGATTTCTCGTCGGCATCCGCAGTCAACATCTCGCCGACCTTCTTCCCGTGGCGCAACACAGCGATACGATCAGAGAAAGACAAAACCTCGCGCAGTTTGTGACTGATGAAAATGACTGACAGCCCCTCGTCCGTCATCTGTCGAATGTTCTGGAACAGCGTGTCGGCCTCTTGCGGGGTCAGAACGGCAGTCGGTTCGTCCAGAACCAGAATGCGCGCGTCGCGGTAGAGGGCTTTGAGAATCTCGACACGCTGACGCTCACCCACTGACAAACGCCCGACCGGTGTGTCCAGGGGCGCGGTCAGGCCGCTTTGCGCCATGATCGCCTCGATCTTGCGGCGGGCTTCGCGCCGGTTGCGGCGCAAGGCAAACAAGGGCTCGGACCCAAGTGTAATGTTGTCCAAAGCCGAAATATTCTCGGCCAGCGTGAAATGCTGATGCACCATCCCTACGCCCGAAGCCAGTGCCACCTGCGGATGGCCCAGCGGCAAGGGGTGCAGATGCCCGGCCTCATCCGCCACGTCAATAGAGCCTGAATCGGGCAAATAATGCCCAAACAGCATATTCATCAGCGTGGTCTTGCCCGCGCCATTTTCGCCCAGCAATGCCAGAACCTCACCCTTGTTCAGGCTCAGGTCGACGTTGTCATTGGCGATAACCGGGCCGAAATGCTTGCTCAACCCGTTGAGTTTCAGAACTGTGGATTTGGTCATTTGGAAAATGGGCCGGTTTCAAAGACCGGCCCGAAAGGGATCACTGGTCCGAGACCGGGCGATCGTCATTCACATTCACGCGGAACAGGCCATCAAGGATTTCCGCCTGACGGGCATTGACCGCTTCGACAACATCAGCAGGCACCAGCTCCTCGTCCAGAACCATCGAGCCACCGCCATAGCCCATAAAGCTGTACTGGCCGTAATCCGACGCCTCGAACGTGCCGCTGGAAACGTTGGCGATGGCTTTGTCGATTGTCGGCTCCATATGCCACAAGGCCGATGCCATGATCGTACCCGGATAGTCGCCCGACGTGTCGATGACGTTGCCGACGGCCTTGACGCCGCGCTCAACCGCTGCATCCGATACACCAAAGCGTTCGGCATACATGATGTCCGCACCCGCATCCATCATGGCGATCGCGCTTTCCTTGGCTTTAGGCGGGTCGTACCAGCTGTCGATAAAGGTCACGAGGAATTTGACATCCGGGTTCACCTCGCGTGCGCCGTCCATGAAGGCGTTCATCAGGCGGTTCACCTCGGGGATGGCGTAACCGCCGACCATACCGATCACGTTCGATTCAGTCGCGGCACCGGCAACCATGCCTGTCAGATAGGAAGGTTCGTGAATCCAGTTGTCAAAGACCGAGAAATTCGGCCCCACAGGACCGAAGGACGATCCCATCAGGAATGCCGTGTCAGGATAATCCTTGGCCACTTTGCGCGCCGCACGTTCCAGACCAAACACCTCGCCCACGATCAGTTGCGAACCCTGTTCAGCATATTCGCGCATCACCCGCTCGTAATCCGTGTTGGCCACGTTCTCCGAGAATACGTATTCGATATCGCCGCGCTCGGCGGCAGCGTTCAGCGCTTTGTGGATGCGGCTGATCCATTGTTGTTCCACCGGCAGAGTGTAGATTGCGGCCACCTTGACCGTCTCAGCCGCCGCCAGACCGGCAGAGTACAAAGTGGACGCCGCTGCAACGGCAGCAAGCAATAACCTTCGCGATAATTTATGATCAGCCATGACACTCTCCTGTTTTTTGGGATGCGAGCATTTTTTTACTGTTCAGTCAAATTGTTCATCTGGCGTAGCGGGTGGTTGCACGGTTTTTTGACTCTGGCGACCATTTTTTAATCATCGCCTGCAAACTCTTTTCGGCTTTTAGAAACAAAAGCTTAGTACCTTCCAAACGGCAATAGGGCAGTCTTGGGCACATGAGCTTCACCTTTTGGATAAGGGGTGAGTCAAAAATGTGCGAACTCAATCAAAATTGAGAATTCTACATCGCAAACATGCCCCTTAGCTTGTCAAAGGAAAGGCCATTCTCTAGGACCAAAGACAACCTAGGTTTGATTGAGTGAAACCAACATGCAGATTACTCCCGTTCTTTTGTGCGGAGGCTCTGGAACCCGCTTGTGGCCGCTTTCCCGCAAAAGCTATCCAAAGCAATTCGTGTCCCTGATCGGGGACAACACCCTGTTTCAAAGCTCGGCGCTGCGATTGTCCGCTGACAACGATCAGCTGCAATGCACCGCACCAATGGTTCTGACCAACTCGGACTTTCGCTTTATCGTGACCGAGCAATTGCAGGCCGTTGGCATTGACCCCGGTGCCATCCTGATCGAGCCCGAGGGCCGCAACACTGCCCCAGCCGTTCTGGCTGCCGCCCTTCATGCGCATGCTGAAAACAAAGACGCAGTGCTGTTGGTTGCACCGTCCGACCACGTCGTTCCTGATGTCGCAGCATTTCACGCTGCTGTGGCACAGGGTCTGGATGCGGTGGCGCAGGGGCAACTGGTGACATTTGGCATAACGCCGACACATGCGGAAACGGCTTATGGATACCTGGAACTGGCTGAACAACCCGGCACAGACGGCGCCACTGTTCCTTTGAAGCAATTCGTGGAAAAGCCCGATGCCGAGCGGGCGGCTCAGATGTTGGCGGCTGGAAATTTCAAATGGAACGCCGGTATCTTTCTGTTCCGCGCGACCGATATCATTGCAGCTTTCGAAAAACATGCGCCAACGCTGCTGGAGCCTGTGCAAAAAGCGCTGGACGTCGCTAAACCTGACCTGGGCTTTCTGCGTCTTGCAGCTGAACCATGGTCGAAGGCCGAGGATATCTCGATCGACTATGCAGTCATGGAAAAGGCGGACAACCTAGCCGTGGTTCCGTTTGATGCAGCCTGGTCGGATCTGGGCGGCTGGGACGCGGTATGGCGCGAAAGCGGGCCAGATGCCGACGGAGTCGTGACCACCGGAGATGCCACCGCCATCGACTGTCATGACACTCTGCTACGGTCGGACAGCGACAGGCTTGAGGTCGTGGGTATCGGGTTGAACAATATTATGGCCGTCGCGATGAATGATGCGGTGCTGGTGGCAGACAAGTCCCGCGCGCAGGATGTCAAGAAAGCCGTTTCCGCGCTCAAGACCAAGGGGTCGGCGCAAGCCACCCAATTCCCCAAGGACCATCGGCCTTGGGGGTGGTTTGAGAGCCTGGTTGTGGGTGACCGCTTTCAGGTCAAGCGGATACTTGTCCATCCCGGCGCGTCATTGTCGCTGCAAAGCCATGTCCACCGGTCTGAGCATTGGATCGTGGTCGAAGGCACCGCAAAAGTGACAATCGACGACGACGTAAAACTGGTGACCGAAAACCAGAGCGTTTACGTACCTCTCGGCTCGGTCCACCGGATGGAGAATCCGGGCAAAGTGCCCATGGTACTGATCGAAGTTCAGACCGGCGCCTATGTCGGCGAAGATGACATCATTCGATACGAAGACGTTTATGCGCGGGACTGATCGCATCAACTTGACGGCAGCGCAGTATTGAAGCGCTGTCAGCTTCACAGGTTTTTTGAATGACAGATTTTAAAGCGCATCCGACCGAGCATTCCGAGAGGAATTCGGCCGATTTGGCGGGGCTTCGGGTGGCAATTGTTCACTATTGGCTTTTGGGCATGCGTGGAGGCGAAAAAGTTGTCGAACTGCCTCTGCCGAACGGCAGAGGTACAGTCGTCGGTGGCATCCGGGCTTTGAATTAGTTGTTAAAACAATCCCGGATGATCTGGTTACCGTCCGTATCTATGGCGCCCGTATCGAACTTAATTTGCGGTGCCAAACGCGGGCGAGTGAAGGCTATCGAATCAAAGGTTTGGGCTGAGATAATCAAATCGCCAAACCAAGGGGTATAGTCCAGAAACGCCTCGGTCATGAGTAACGTGTCACCCTCAGCAAAAAGCGGGATCCGGTCCGCGTAGAAGATCATCTGCGCATTTGTAAGATCCGTCAGCCCGTCGGTCGACTCGGACCAACAGAATTCCAGAACACGCTGCGTCTGATCCGCGCAATCTGCCGTACACTCGACCGTCGACATCCTGAGTTCGGTTGGATAACTGTTGTTTGTCAGAAACCTGTAAATGCTGTCCATACCGTCGAAATAGCTTGAATCGATGAAATTGTCTTCCCGGCTGACCATGTCAGATACAGTATAGGCTGCCTTGGACTGCAGATACGTAACCCGTATCGCATCCTGCACAACGATACCTCCGGCCGTCAAAAAGATCAGAAACGGTAACACCATTCCCATCTCGACAAGCGCGGCACCGCTTGTATCTGCTTTAAGGCGGGCAACAGCGCCAGACACGGCGCGGGTGTAACTGTTCAACTGGTTAAACATGTCAGAAAGGCTCGTTCACAAAGGCTGATTTGGACACAAGGGCGAAATTCCCGAACTCGTCATACCGCGGCAGCGATCGCAGCGCGTTGATCGGGGGAAACAATGAGCCCTGAATCAGGCAGGCCCGCGCCACCATCAACTGGTTCTCGATTCCAGTACTGAAATCAATTGGCGGCATATAACCGTCTTCCGGTGTCGTATCGAGGCAATTGGTTTGACCCAGATCCAAGTTCCACACCGATCTTTCTACCTCGCGCACCTGCAGCAACAGGTTGTTCGAACAATTCCAAAGGATGAAACGCGCCAAGGGTTTGGCACACATAGCATCTTTGACCTTTTCGTGATCCGGATCGGGAATCAATCCGAGGCGTAGCTCGCGAAAAGTCTGGTCCGTCACACGATCCAGCGAGATCTGGCGCATCTTCAGAAAGCTGAACTCAAGCGTCATATAGCAGATCAACAAAAGCAGCGGTAAGCAGAACGCATATTCGACCAGCACTGCGCCAGCTTCGTTCTTTCGCCAATTTCGAAGTCTGGTCATAAAGCCGCCGTTCGCATTGGATTCTGGTTGTTGCGATACGACCATATTTTTGTCGTTACGAATGGTAGTCATGATCAAAATGCTCCGCCCTCGCTACTGTGTCAATCGCAAGCGGTTGATCTGCCGCGCGATCGACTCAAAGGCCGAGGCAATATCGAGGCTATTCACGTCATAGAAAAAGGCGGGGGACGAGGCACAGTCCAAAAGAGTGGCATCGCCCTGCGCATAGGTATCCATGCCGATGGTAAAGATAGTGATACCACTGTCCTTGGCCGTCTGACAGATCGCGGAGGTACGAGGGTTCTTCGTCGTGTTTAGGGTTGATGTGACGATCCGATTATAATGGTTGTTGGCCGATCGCCGGGTATCCGCTGGCGCAAGTATGTCGTTTACAAATCGGCGTACTGGCATAGCTGCCCAGACCTCTGGCCAAGTCAAACGGACGGCTCCTCCGCCTGGCGACGTGCTCCAGAAGTTACCCGGGACGTGATAGTAATCAAATGGCCCGCGACGGTTCCTGAAATAGGCATACCTGTTCGTTCCTGGCACGTTGAATACCGGCGAATTGCCACTGCGAAAGGGGGGTTTGATGTCGTAGCTCTGCGTGTTCTCACCGTCTGACATCACGATCAGATATTTTACCGTATCGGCGCTGGTGAAGTCATCAGGAACGTTTCGTGCGGCCGGAGCGGCTAAGTATTCAAATCCGGCAGTTTCTGACAAGGATGACAAAACCGGTCTCAACGACGGATCCAGCATGGCAGCGCCCCATTTCGTCGCCATTTCAATCGAAGTGAAACCGTAAGGCTGCATTGCTCGGATACGCGCCTTAAGAACTTCGGGATCCTCCGCCCATGGAACAATGTCACGTACAGCAGAGTCAGTTGGGCAAACTGCGCCAAACTGAGTGACATCGCTGCCAAGCCCTCGGGCGTCATGGTGCGCCGTTCTGGACAGGGTCGTATCTGTAGGGATGGCTGTCGTTTGGTAGTCGGAAGCGTTGCTGAAGGTCACGCAGTTCGAAGTGGAATGCTCAGAACTGACCGTGAAGTTGCTAAGCAATGCTTCACCAACGGAAACCTGGGTTGCAAATGGAACGAGTGAAATCGTTGTGTTACCTGGCTGACCCGGGCGGGGCTGGACAGCGTCTACGAATGCTTGGGCTGCTGGAATCAACAAATCCATCCGAGACGGTGTGGCAGCTGGCCCGCTGGTAGCCCCTGGCGCCCACGACATCGAACCGGAATTGTCCAGGGCGACTGCAATTTCCAGATCCTGGCGCGACTCTGTTGCAGCACCAACAACGGGTACATCCCATGACTCCCAACCCACAACTTGTGTTAGATAAGCCGGAACTTCTTCGCCCGCAGTAATTCTTACCGTCCGTTCAGTTGGCGTGTTTACTATCGAGACATTCTTCAGGTTGGCAGCAAGCCCTGCTTTTTCAAAAAAATCCTCGACCAGATCTTCAGGATCCAAAACCTGCTCAAGATCCGCCGAGGCAAGGCTGGCCGCGTCCGTCGTATTTTGCAGTTTGACCCGAACATTCTCGGTCAGTGCAAGCTCCAGCGCAAACCCAATAAAGGCAAGCATCGGGATGATCATCATGGCGACCAAAACCAGAACCGCACCCTCGGACTCGCTACGGAAACGGGTCATCAATCCACATGCGTCATCGCTGGTTTGCTGGCTTCGCTTTATCGAAAGGAAGACCGATTTTCCTTCGGTCAAATCTTCAAAATCTGTACCCATCTGAACAACTCATAACTGGTGGAACCGCGAACAATTTGAAAAAGCAGTTAATAACTTACACCAAAATGAACTTAAAATGAACTGGAAATGAACGAATTTTGTCAATTTTGGGACACATTCTTTTAATCGGATAGCTTGTACCATCTTCAAACCCGTGACTCTGCGGCATCGTCATATCCGGTGAGACGAGTACTCGCGAATGCCATCCTAGCGGTATGTGTGCCAAGTTTTCTGTTGTATTTCAGAAGTTTGAAATGCTGCTGTGCTCGCATTATTTTTCCGAACCAAACAACCTACTTGTTTGGTTTAGTCGATTAGGGGCACGGAAACTTTGTGTCACACGCTTTAAGCTACATGTCTTTCATCGCTGACTACGGTCATTTTTGAACATGAATTGGTGAACCACATACCAGTTAGTCACTTATTGTTTCCACCAAGCTTGAAATTCATTTTTTAGCACTCAGTGATTAATCGATTCTGAGCCCTCTAACTCTGAATCGTTACGGCGGGATCCCGGTTGCTGATCCTGACCGGCTGCCACATCGATAACCCGACTCGCGCGGTTAGGTCGCGTGGGTTGTTTCGAACAAGCAGAAAATACTTACGCAAACGTCATTGAGCTATGCAGTTTCACTTCGCTGACGGTGCTGACAGTACCGACGGAGACTGCGGGTTGGTTTTTCTTCAGGAGAGAGAGAATCGACGACTACGGTGGTTCGTTTTGATTCTGTTAGTGTGCCTATCTTTGCTGTGTTGCGTAGCACCGCCGTAGCACCACGCTCCAACACGTCAAATGCAGAAAACGCCTCTTTGGGCGTGTAGGCTATAGTTCTCTGGCACTAGAGATTGGTTTTGGGATTAGGGTTTGCGCCTCTGACCTTCAGGTTATGCGGCTGACGAGGTGAAGACGTTAAGCAATTGATCCGGGGGATCAATTGTAGTCTGAACGGGC
>NZ_JBXWSR010000033.1:0-8362 GCF_059613525.1 Ruegeria sp. SATB045
CGAGGGCAGACAGGTACTTCATGGATCAATCTCCTGCAGTTGCTTCTTTATTTAGATGCAGGAGGTTGCTCGGTTTTTATGGGGGACGGAGTGAGTGATGCCCGCTGGCTTGTTTGCGCGCGGCACCTGCGTTAGCCTGAATCTCCCAAGGCGAATGCTGGGTGAGGTCAGAGCAGGTCTATTGCACAGGGTTGAGTTGTCGACGATTTCGCGGGGTTAAAAATGGCCGGTACTGAATGCAATTATCAACGGATAGTCTCAGTTGAGGAAGTCAGGTGCGCCCTTGAAGAGGCGCAATGCCAGCAATGTGGCATCACCACCAATGAGTTAATGTCACGCGGGGAGTTGCTCGAGATCTGCGGTGAGGAACTTTGCTCCGACATCTCAACGGGCAAGAAAACGCTCATCGCGATTGCACTATGCCCAAGCTGTCATGCACAGGCTCATCAGGACGCCGAGAACAAGCATAACCCCTGCCAGATAAAGGCTCGGTGGAGTCGAGAGAGCCTAGCGTAAGGAGTTGCCGGGCAGGCGCCTCTTGCTTTGACTTCTTTTGTCCCAAAGCAGGCGTTGGTTTAGAGTTGGCTGAATGACCGTTTTGCGCGCTAAGCAGCCATTTGTCGATCAAGCGAATATTGTTAGGCTTATGTCCATGCGGCGATCCGGGCAACACGAACGCTTAGGCACCATTGTTCAGGGAGGTCATTAAATGAAGAGGCTATTTCCATCCCTTCCCGAGGACGCAACACTTGGCAGCGTTTTTCAAATGTTTCCGGACAAACTTTCTCTCTGGTGCCAATATGAGAGCCTTGTGATGCGAGGAGAGAGTGAGCTTTCCGCCTCTGAACGCGAGTTAGTAGCTGCCTACGTTTCCGGGTTGAATGCCTGTTCCTATTGTCACGATGCGCATACTGTATTTGCCCGCGCCTATGGCATTGATCCAAAACTGGTTGAAGCGCTGATGGAAGACCTTCATTCAGCGCCGGTCGATCAACGTTTCAAGCCCATCCTTGCTTATATAAAGAAGCTCACGCTATCGCCTTCCAGTATGATCGAGGCAGACGCACAGGCGGTCTATGAAGCCGGATGGTCGGAAAGCGCGTTGTTTGATGCGGTACAAGTTTGTGGTGTGTTCAACTTGGTGAACCGCCTCGTTGAGGGGACAGGTATAAGCAAAGTTGCTCGGGACCCTGAAACGATTGATGGGGAAACCGTCGCAAAGTTGACCAGCACATCATTCTATACTGACTTCGGCAGGGCCAATGGGCTCGATGTGTGAGCGAATTGGTCGGCTTAGTGCTCAAAACGGTCATTAGATCCGATCTGACGAACGGCAACCACGCGAACTTAGCAGACCTTCGAACTAAGTCGAAAAAATTCCGGAGCAGAGTTATGCTATGGTGCCCTCAA
This sequence comes from Ruegeria sp. SATB045, assembly GCF_059613525.1. Classification (NCBI taxonomy): domain Bacteria; kingdom Pseudomonadati; phylum Pseudomonadota; class Alphaproteobacteria; order Rhodobacterales; family Roseobacteraceae; genus Ruegeria; species Ruegeria sp. SATB045. The sequence continues at coordinate 1,411 of NZ_JBXWSR010000033.1, forward strand.
TTATGGAGGAAAAATTGTTTCGCTTTTTTTTGCCAGCAGTTCTCATTTTGGGGAGCTCAGTCTTAGCTCAGGATGCAATAAATCCAACAGGCCTCTCCGGTCCTTCCGGTCGACCTTATTCACCTTACGCTGAGCGCGCATATCCAACTCAAGTCTATTTTGGTGACACTCACGTTCATACTGGCCTTTCCGGGGATGCTGGTGGAGGCGGTACGCGCCTTATGCCGCGCGATGCCTATCGGTTTGCGCGTGGCGAAGAAGTTGTGTCGAACACGGGGCAACCTGTAAAACTGTCGATGCCTCTCGATTTCTTCATGATTACAGATCATTCAGATGCGATGGGTGCTATCACCGACATCATCAGAGGTGCTCCCAACATCTTGGCAGATGAGCAAGGCAGATATTTCCACGAAGAATTTAATAAGGGTGGAGAAGCTGCTTTAGCGGCAGCGCTCGAGCTTACAGCGGCGTTTGCTCAAGGACAGGTTTCGCCTGCACTGAACTATCAACCGGGCAACCCCGCGTATGCCCGTGTTTGGGACGAAATTATCGATGCCGCGGAAGAGTACAATGATCCAGGCGTATTCAGCACCTTTATCGCCTATGAATGGACATCTCTTGTTGCAGGGAACAATTTGCACCGAAATGTGATCTTTCGCGACGGCCCTGAGCTCACAAGACAAATACTGCCTTATACAACAACCCCACCTACGGGCTCACCTAACCCTCGTGATCTTTGGAAGTGGTTGGAGAACTATGAGCAAACGACAGGCGGGCGTGTTCTTGCTATTCCACATAATGGGAACTTGTCTAACGGCTGGATGTTCCCGTTAATCGATGACTTCGCGGATGGGGTGCCGTTAGATCCCGCATACGCAGAAGCACGAAACAAATGGGAAAGACTATACGAACCAACTCAGATTAAGGGAGATGGTGAGGCCCACCTTTTCCTATCACCTGACGATGAATTTGCTGACTTCGAAACATGGGATTACGGCAATCTAGATGCTTCTGTTCCGAAAGAGCCGGAAATGTTGTCTGGCGAATACGCACGATCTGGGCTGCTTCGCGGCTTAGCCTTGCAAAAGGCTTTGGGAGTAAACCCTTTCAAGTTTGGCCTGGGTGGGGCTAGTGACACACACACAGGTTTAACAGCCCCAGATAACGACAACTTCTTCGGGAAGTTCACTGGTTACGAGCCCAGCGAAGAGCGCAGCCAACATGTCAGTAAGACTTATGCTGACGGGACCGTTGCGCTGCTTTCGTCGCAATACATTACTGGCGGTCTAACCGCAGTATGGGCGCAGGAGAATTCCCGAGAAGCCATTTGGGATGCAATGCATCGTCGTGAAACCTACGCAACAACAGGGCCCAGAATGCGCGTCCGTATGTTCGGAGGATATTCTTTTACCGAAGAAGATGCGTTACGGCGCGACTTGGCGCTTGTGGGATACAGCAAGGGGGTGCCGATGGGTGGGGATCTTGGCCCAGGGGAAGGCGCACCTTCTTTTCTGGTATATGCGCTTCGTGATCCGATGGGAGCAAACTTGGATCGAATCCAGATCATAAAGGGCTGGTTAGATGCAGATGCAGAGCAACGGGAAAAAGTCTACGACGTGGCCTGGTCTGGTTCCCGCGAACGAGATGCCGCTGGTAAGTTGCCCTCGGTAGGCACCACAGTGGACCTTTCTATCCCCTCGTGGACTAACACAATTGGAGCCTCTGAGCTGGGAACCGTCTGGGAAGACCCAGATTTCGATCCTTCGGAAAGCGCATTTTATTATGCCCGGGTAATAGAAATTCCGACCCCCCGATGGACGGCGTATGATGCAGTGAAGTTCGGAATAGACATGCCGGATGGCGTCCAATTAACAACACAGGAACGGGCCTACACTTCGCCGATTTGGTACTCGCCACAACAATAGTTCGATTTACAATGTCGGTCGGGTATGGACTCAGAGCAGCCGTTCGCTGCGTTCTGTCTGAATGACCACTCTGCGGACCAAACGGCCTTTCGCAACAACACTCTTAAGGTACGACCAGGCCGAGATAACTCCGTTCTTTCCTGTATGAAAGTATCGTGCAAGTTTACGCAAAGATCGTTTCAACGGATGCAGCTAAACGAACTAAAACTTCAAGATTTTTGCGCGACAATATAGCGGCTCTGGAGCATTGAGGCTTGATCAGAAGTATGAAGCACGTCGAAGCCTGCGGACGCGATTTTCCTTTCAAGCACTGATCCAGACACAAAATGCACAAACGGGGCTTTCCCAAGAGCCTGCATGATTGGGATGGCGATCCGACTGATCATCGCATACTTGAAACTACCGCTCTCAGGTGCGCAGACGGTTTTGGATATGAAAAGCCCACCGGGTTTTGTAAGCGCGGAAATGTGCTCGAGCGCTTGGTCCAAATCGGGCAGAAGATGAAGCAAATTATGCGCCAAGATCGCATCGTAATAACCTTCATCTAAACCGTGCTCAAGAACTTCAGCCACCTTGAAAGTGACGTTCTCCAATCCTTCTTTAGCACGCTTCTCATCGGCAATCTTGATCATGCCCGGAGCGAGATCCGTGGCAGTGACATGGGCGACATGCGGTGCAAGCAGCAGCGCGGTTGAACCCGTCCCGCACCCGATTTCCAGTACGTTGTCCTCCGCTTTCAGGTACGACTTCGTGAGCTCGAGTGTTTTCAGATACCCTTCCATGTTGCGGATTGGGTCTGCCGCATACTTTTGCGAGATATTGCTCCAGAACGCGGCATCCTTGGACAAAGCAGTCATTTCATTACTCTCAAAAAAGGTTGTTGCCGTATCCTTTACTTCCAAACAATCATTTTTGGAATTGCCACAATTTGCAGAAGTGTTATGCATAAATGCATGAACTGGAAGGCAATCAATTACGACTGGAACCAGGTACGGTCCTTTCTTGCGACAGCCGAAGAAGGCTCGTTTTCCGCAGCGGCACGCGTTCTTGAGCAAACTCAACCCACTGTTGGCCGTCAAGTTGCTGCGCTGGAAACGGCCCTTGGCATCACTCTGTTTGAAAGAGTCGGCAAGTCGCTTAATTTGACGACTGCTGGCGCCGAGCTTTTGTTGCATGTCAGAGAAATGGCGGATGTGGCGAACAGGATTTCTCTTACTGCGACAAGCCAGTCGCAAGCTGTTGAAGGGCAAGTCAGGATTACTGCGTCCGATGTGATGTCTGCCTATCAGCTGCCACCTATACTGAAAAAGATCCGACTTGCGGCACCGCGACTAGAGATCGACATCGTTGCTGCAAATGACATACGAGACATACAGCGACGTGAGGCTGATATCGCCATCCGACATGTGCGTCCAACTCAGCCGGATCTGACAGCAAAGCTTGTCGCCGAGGCCACGGCCCATTTTTACGCAGCACCTTCGTACCTTGATCAGGTGGGACGGCCAAAAAATGAAAACGAACTTGCGAAATTGGACTTTGTCGGGTTTGGGGACATCGACACGATGATCGGTTTTCTCGATCCGGCGGGCATTAAAGTAACCCGAAAGAGCTTCAGGATTGGCTCACAAAGCGGGATTGTATCCTGGCAACTGGTGCGCCAAGGTTTTGGCATAAGTGTAATGTCGGATGATGTGGCTGCCTTAACACCTGGTGTGGAGCGCGTGCTCCCCGACCGCGAGCCGTTTAAGTTCCCGATTTGGCTGGCGACACACTCCGAGTTACATACCGCACGAAGGATCAGGTTGGTATTTGATCAACTGGCGGACCAACTTAGCGCAGGGACCATCAGGTAATCCGGGAGTTCGTTCTATGTCACAGGCTATTCCAACGCTTCACTTGCTATGCGGCAAAGTCGCTTCTGGAAAATCTACTCTGGCAGCGGAACTAGCGGAAAGAGACGCAGTCGTGCTCATTTCAGAAGATGAATGGCTTAGCGCCCTGTTTGGCGACCAGATGAAGTCCCTGCAGGACTACGTGAATTGCGCTTGGAAACTGCGACCGGTCATGGGGCGTCACGTGGCTTCTTTGCTGAAGGCTGGCGTTTCAGTGGTTCTCGATTTTCCAGCGAACACAATTGAAAATAGAGCTTGGATGCGCGACTTGCTGAAAGACACGGCTGCGCAGCACCACCTTCACTTTTTGGATTTGCCAGATGAAGTTTGTCTGCACAGGCTGCATAAGCGCAACAGAGAAGGCGCGCATGCCTTTGCACCAACAGAAGATCAATATCGCCGTATTGCGCGGCATTTCGTGCCACCATTACCCGAAGAAGGTTTCAACATCATAACTCACCGCCAGTAGCGGCGGCACCAAACATGTTTCGAGCACCTACTCTGCATCGACGGATGGCTAATGCTCACAGACAGCTTTCACGGGGTCTCAAGTCCGGAGTACGCGCGGCAACAAGAGGTGCATGCGTGTGTGTCCTTCATGGCTCAAGGCGAAGGCAAAACCGCAATGTCGTTTACACCGATTATTGGTTAACGTACGTCACTGGCGGGCTCGAGCAACGCACTGGCCAGTACTGGCTCCAGCGACCACCTTCAGAATAGTTCAGCGCCGTCAATGCAGCACGGACGAAGGTAAATGGCACTGAGTATTTTGCAAATACGTTGTCAAAACACTCCTAGCTTGGTTTCACCGGACGCAATCACTTAACAACTGCCCTGAGTTGGTGCTTGGTGCTCGTCCAAAACCCCTGAAATAAGTCTGCAAGATGTGATAGGAAATACTGTCATAAGATCGTTATGCAAAAGCGGCAACAATTCTCGTTGCCAGCCAATTCGAAAGGTCACCCATGTCATTTTCCAGCCGCTCGTCAATTTCGCGTCGCCAGTTTCTTGCAACAACAGCCGGTGCAGCGGCGATCACCTTGCATCCTTTTTCAGTTTTGGCTGCCAACAACCAAGCGCATTTGCGCATTATGGAAACAACCGACATCCACGTCCATGTGTTCCCTTATGACTATTATGCTGACAAACCCCGTGACACCGTGGGCTTGTCCCGTACGGCCTCAATCATCAACGAAATTCGCTCTGAGGCGACAAATTCGATCTTGGTCGACAATGGTGACTTTCTTCAAGGGAACCCGATGGGTGACTACATCGCCTATGAGCGTGGCATGAAAGAAGGGGATGCCCACCCCATTATCACCGCGTTCAACATCGTTGGCTATGATGCCGCAACTCTGGGCAATCACGAATTCAACTACGGGCTGGATTTCCTGGAAAAATCACTCGCGGGTGCGGAGTTCCCGGTCGTTTTGGCCAATGTTTCAAAGGCACAAGGTGCAACTCCGCGTGACGACAAAACGCTGATCAAGCCTTATGCAATCATCGACCGTGAAATCGAAATGGGCGATGGGGCTAAGCACTCGATCAAAATTGGAGTAATTGGATTTACGCCGCCGCAGATCATGAACTGGGATCGAAAGCACCTGGAAGGCAATGTTCAAACCCGCGATATCGTCGAAACCGCGCGGGCATACGTGCCAGAGATGAAAGAACAAGGTTGTGACCTAGTCATCGCCCTTTCACACTCTGGGATCGGCGACGCCAATCATGTCGACGGTATGGAAAACGCATCAGTCGTTTTGGCGGGTGTTGACGGGATCGACGCGTTGGTCACGGGCCACAATCACCTTGTTTTCCCCTCGCCGACATTTTCGGACCGACCCGGCATCGATGTCGAAAAGGGCACCCTTATGGGCAAACCTGCTGTCATGGGCGGCTTCTGGGGTTCACATCTTGGTTTGCTGGATCTGCTGCTGGAACGGGAAGGAAATGAGTGGCGTGTGGTTACCACTACGTCTGAGGCCCGTGCGATTTCCCAACGCAATGAAGACCGCTCAATCACCGCTTTGGTCGGAGACGATCAGAAGGTTCTCGACTCGGTTGCGAAGGATCACGACGAAACGCTCGCCTATGTCCGTCGAGCAGTTGGCAAGACATCTGCTCCATTGCACAGCTATTTCGCGCTGGTTGCTGATGATCCGTCTGTTCAGATCGTTTCAATCGCGCAGAAATGGTATGTCAAAGAAATGCTAAAAGGCACCGAGCATGAAGGTTTGCCGATCCTGTCAGCGGCGGCGCCGTTCAAGGCGGGTGGTCGCGGAGGCCCCGACTATTACACCGATGTCCCGGTTGGGGATGTTGCCATAAAAAATGTGGCTGATTTGTATCTCTATCCAAATACGGTGCGCGCGGTGCGAGTGAACGGTGTTCAGCTGCGTGGTTGGCTGGAGCGATCGGCCGGAATGTTCAACACGATCGAGTCAGGCTCAGAAGACGCGGTTCTACTGAATCCTGAGTTTCCGTCTTACAATTTCGATGTAATGGATGGTGTGACATATCAGATCGACCTGTCAAAACCGTCGCGCTTTGGACCAAAGGGCGAAGTGGCGAATCCCGATGCAGCCCGAATTGTGAACTTGTCCTTCCAAGGTGAACCGGTCACTGATGAAATGGAGTTCATCATTGCCACCAACAATTATCGTGCATCGGGCGGCGGTTCGTTCCCTGGCGCACTGGGTGATACAATCGTATTCGAGGCCCCAGACACCAATCGCGACGTCATTGTGCGCTATATTGTTGAACAGGGAACGATCAACCCAAAAGCGGACGCCAATTGGTCCTTTGCGCCTCTTGAGAACACAACCGTTCTTTTCGAAACCGGCCCAAAGGCCCGAGACTACATTGGCGACGTCAAAGGCGTTTCAATCGAAGACGCCGGAGAAGGCACAGACGGTTTCGCGGCTTTCCGCATCAAGCTCTAGTTCAATCTCATTTGCATACTTTGGGGGAGCTGGGGGTCAACTAAAGCAGCATCATCTGGCTTATGCTGACCGCCCGCCTGCGATGTTCAAAAGCTATCAGTGGTCAGAATGAACGTCTGCTTTGGGCTGATTGTGTTGAAGAAGTCGGCTTTTGAGACGCGTTGATATTGCGGTCGCGTTCGCTTGATCTGCG
>NZ_JBXWSR010000034.1:0-124774 GCF_059613525.1 Ruegeria sp. SATB045
TGGCTCCGGCGGTAGGGATCGAACCTACGACCAATTGATTAACAGTCAACTGCTCTACCGCTGAGCTACGCCGGAACTGAGGGCCGTATAACAACCTCGAAAATTGCCGTCCAGAGGGGAACGACCCGAAATAACGAAAAATTTTTCTGATCATGCAATTCGATGGAATTCGGCGTCTATAGCTAGGTTCCCTTTCGGTGAAGCCATTGATTTTACGGTTAAATCGACCAAATGAGCGAACACGTTGCGTTCGGCGGCAGGAAGCAACGCTTTGGGAGTTTCGATGTAGATACGCTCAGCCAATTGTCTCGCCGTGCCGGGTTGATCGGCAAGCGCACCCAGAATCTGTGCCTCGCGTGTTACGCGATGCTGTATCAGCCAATCCAACCGCGCAGCTGGATCAGTGATAGGAGCACCGTGTCCTGCGTGAAAGGTTGACCAAGTGCGGTCGCGCAGACGGTGACAGGCTTGCATAAAGTCCGTCAGATCTCCGTCAGGAGGTGAAACCAATGAGCTGGCCCATCCCATGACATGATCGGCGGTGAAACAGGTATTACCCCAGCCCAAAGCGATGTGGTTGCCCAAGTGCCCCGGGGTATGAATGACTTCAAGCTGCCACTCGTCACCTTCGATGGTTTCGCCATCGGCGAGTTCGATATCCGGACGAAAGGCGGTATCGATTCCTTCGCCGCCTCCGGCCAGGCCCTGTTGCGCCAGGTCCGCCATCACTGTACTGCGCCCGGCTTCGGGGCCTCCAAAAGCCAGAATCGGCGCGCCGGTGCGCCGCGCCAAAAGAGCGGCGAGCGGAGAGTGATCCAGATGGGTATGCGTGACGATGATATGGCTTATGCGTTGACCCGCTTGAAGGGCGGATAGAATCGCGTCCAGATGTGTCTCGCTCATCGGTCCGGGGTCGATGACCGCGCAATCCTTTGTGCCCAGCAAATAGGTATTCGTCCCGCGATACGTCATCGGCGACGGGTTCGGCGCCAGAATGCGCCTAAGCCCGGTTTGTAATTCGACCGCTTGGCCGGGCGGTGGGTTGAAATCATCGGGGGCCTGCATTCTGCGCTCTTTCTCTTGTCCGATCAGCCCGTTAGGTTTAGCGCATGTCGAGTGCATGGCTCAAACCCTATATGCCGCGAAGTCTTTATGCGCGAGCGGCCCTAATACTGGTTCTGCCAGTTATCGTGCTGTTGCTTGTTGTTGGCATCGCTTTTTTGCAGAAACACCTTGAAGACGTGACAGAGCAGATGACACGCACGGCTTCCCGAGAGGTGATGCTTGTGCTTGCGACGATGCAGGATGCCGAGACCCAGCAGCAAGCCATGGCCGAGATTCGGCCTGATCTGAGCGCGCTTGATATGAAGGTGCGTTTCCTTGGCATCAATGAACGCCCCGAAGTTGGTTATCGCCGATGGTACGATTTCATTGCGCCACAGGTCGATTCCGATTTGCACGCCTTTCTACCCAATCTGGTGGCAATTGCGCTGCCCAGCGGGGATGAAGCGCGCCTATATTTGAATACAGATTTGGGATTGTTGCAGCTTACAATGGATCGGCGACGCTTGTCTCCGGCTGCTCCGCACCAGCTGATTGTGACGATGGTGTTTTTTGCGGTCATCATGACGTCGATATCGTTCTTGTATATGCGCAACCAACTGCGTCCGATTACACGGTTGGCTGATGCAGCGCAGGCGTTTGGCCGTGGCAGGGTAGTACCGTACGCGCCCGGAGGCGCAATTGAGGTCAGAGCTGCGGGAAACGCATTTCTCGATATGCGCGCCCGAATCGAGCGGCAAATGGAACAGCGCACCATGATGTTGTCAGGTGTCAGCCACGATCTGCGCACTCCCTTGACCCGTCTGAAACTGGGGCTGTCGATGTTGCCCGAAGATGAAGCCACGCCGTTGCAGAAAGACGTGGACGAAATGCAGCTGCTGCTGGACGCGTTTCTCGACTTTTCACGCGGTGCGGCGGAAGGCGCGCCCGAACAGGTGGATCCGTCTGAGCTGTTGAAACAGATCGTCAACGACGCCCAACGGGCCGGGCATACCGCTGAACTTGTCGCAACCGAAGGCTCGGGTACCGCCATGTTGCGTCCAACGTCGATCCGCCGGGCTGTCGAGAATCTGATCGGAAATGCTGTTCGATACGGAAACCGAGCTGAGGTCAGCCTATCGCTTACCCCCAAAACGCTGCGTATCCGGGTCGAAGATGACGGGCCGGGCATTCCGCCAGAACAGCGCACCGAGGCCGTGAAACCGTTCTCGCGCCTGGACCCGGCGCGCAACCAGAATCAAGGCAGCGGTGTTGGCCTGGGGCTTGCAATTGTTGCGGATATTGCCCGCGCACACGGGGGTGTTTTGCGGCTTGGGAAAAGTGAACGCCTGGGCGGGCTCAGCGCGGATATCATCATAGGACGGTAAATTTGGTAGGCCCGGCAGGACTTGAACCCGCAACCAAAGCGTTATGAGCGCTCTGCTCTAACCAATTGAGCTACAGGCCCGTCTGAGCGCTTTGAGTATCACGGTGAACGCCCGCGTCAAGCCTGACCGTTGCAACGACGGCCACAATCGACTAACCCGCGCGGGAACCATTCATAAGGGGTTGGCCATGACAGCGGGCAAGAACGGAATCACCTATGCGGACGCGGGTGTTGATATTGATGCAGGCAACGCGCTGGTCGACCGGATCAAACCTGCGGCCAAGCGGACCAACCGCTCGGGCGTGATGAGCGGGCTGGGCGGGTTCGGCGCTCTGTTCGACCTCAAGGATGCGGGCTACACCGATCCTATTCTGGTGGGCGCGACCGATGGTGTGGGCACCAAGCTGCGTATCGCTATTGATACCGGCGTGGTTGATGGCGTTGGCATTGATCTGGTGGCCATGTGCGTCAACGATCTGATCTGTCAGGGCGCCGAGCCTCTGTTTTTCCTCGACTACTTCGCCACCGGCAAGCTGGACACGGATACTGCCGCGCGGATCATCGAAGGCATCGCCGAGGGCTGTGTGCAGTCCGGCTGTGCCCTGATCGGTGGTGAGACGGCGGAAATGCCCGGCATGTACCCCGATGGCGATTTTGATCTGGCCGGGTTCTCGGTCGGCGCGATGGAGCGTGGCGCGCATCTGCCCGCAGGCGTGCAGCAGGGCGACGTGCTGCTGGGGCTGGCGTCGAACGGGGTGCATTCCAACGGCTATTCGCTGGTTCGCAAACTGGTAGGGATTTCGGGGCTAGGATGGGACGCCGAGTCGCCGTTCAGCGACGGTACGCTGGGTGAGGCACTGCTGACGCCCACGCGTCTTTATGTCAAGCAGGCGCTGCAAGCGATCCGGGCAGGGGGCGTTCACGCGCTGGCCCATATCACCGGCGGCGGTTTGACAGAAAACCTGCCGCGTGTCTTGCCCGAAGGGCTGGGTGCCGGGATCGACCTGAACGCCTGGGATTTGCCGCCCGTCTTCCGTTGGATGGCTGAAACCGGTGGGATTGCTGAGACTGAGATGTTGAAAACCTTCAACTGCGGTATCGGCATGATCGTAGTCTGCGCCGAAGACCGCGCCGATGAACTGGCCGATCTGCTGGTCGAAGCCGGGGAAACCGTATCGCGCATCGGCACAGTCACCGAGGCGGCCGGTGTGGCCTACACTGGCAAACTGCTGTGAGCCACAAGCGCGTTGCCATCCTGATCTCGGGCGGGGGGTCCAACATGGTGTCGCTGGTCGATTCCATGATCGGCGACCACCCCGCGCGACCCTGTCTGGTGCTGTCCAACGACGCTCAAGCCGGGGGGCTGGTCAAGGCGGCTGAGCGGGGCATCCCGACGGCTTCGGTCGATCACCGTCCGTTCAAAGGCGACCGCGCTGCGTTCGAGGCAGAGCTGCTGAAACCGCTTGAGGCTGCGCAGCCTGATATCGTCTGTCTGGCTGGGTTCATGCGCGTTCTGACCGGCGATTTTGTATCGCGCTTTCAGGGGCGGATGCTGAACATCCACCCTTCACTGTTGCCGAAATACAAGGGCCTGAACACGCATGCCCGCGCGATCGAGGCAGGCGATGAGGAACATGGATGTTCGGTTCACGAGGTAACGGCGGCATTGGATGACGGTCCGATCCTTGGCCAAGCCCGTTTGCAGATTGAGCCAAACGACACACCTACGACTCTGGCGGCACGCGTTCTGGTGTGGGAACATAAGCTCTATCCAGCCGTGTTGCGCCGCTTTAGCTCTGGCGACCACACACCCGTGTTGCTGCCCTGATCGCCGCAGAGTGATTTACACGCCAGTGTTATTCGGCCTATGGTCTGGGCTATCGCCCTGAACGGCACAAAAGCGACGGGCTACGACGAAAAACAAGAGCAAGAACACCACCGCGCATGAAGACCCTGACAACGACGCAAGAGCTGGCCGAGTACTGCAAGGCCGCTGCAAGCCATGACTATGTGACAATCGATACCGAGTTCCTGCGCGAGCGGACGTATTATTCGAAACTCTGTCTGGTGCAATTGGCGGTGCCATCTTCGGACGAGAACAGCGCAGTGCTTGTTGATCCACTGTCTGAGGGATTGTCGCTTGAGCCTCTGTACGAACTGTTCAGAAACGAGGGTGTGGTAAAGGTTTTTCACGCGGCCCGCCAGGATCTTGAGATCTTCTGGGTTGAAGCAAATGTGTTCCCGACGCCCCTGTTTGATACCCAAGTTGCCGCGATGGTTTGCGGCTTCGGAGAGCAGGTCGGTTATGAAACGTTGGTGCGCAAGATTTGCAAGCAGGGTTTGGACAAGACCTCGCGCTTCACCGACTGGTCTCGCCGTCCGTTGTCGGACGCGCAAAAGACCTATGCCTTGGCTGATGTGACCCACCTGCGACAGATCTACGAGCATCTGGCGAAAGAGTTGAATAAAACGGAACGCAGCCATTGGGTTGCTGAAGAACTGCGCACACTGACCCATCCCGAAACCTATGATATCCGCCCGGCAGATGCGTGGAAACGGGTTAAGACACGAACGAACTCGGCCAAGTTTTTGGCTGTGGTACGTGAGTTGGCCCAGTTTCGTGAGGCCTATGCGCAAGAAAACAACGTACCCCGCAGCCGTGTGTTCAAGGACGACGCGCTGATCGAGTTGGCCTCGACCAAGCCGAAATCCCCGTCTGATCTTGGTGGCTCGCGTTTGTTGCTTCGCGAGGCGCGCAAAGGCGCGATTGCCGAAGGTATTCTGGCGGCCGTTAAAAAGGGTGTGAATTGCCCGCCCGACCAGATGCCGCGTGTTGATAACAGCCGCGACAAGCTAAAGGTCAATCCGGCGTTGGCCGATCTGCTGCGGGTATTGCTAAAGTCCAAGACCGAAAGTTCGGGCGTGGCAGCAAAACTGATCGCCACCAGTTCGGAATTGGATCAGATCGCGGCGGGAGAGCGTGACCTGCCTGCGATGTCAGGTTGGCGGTTCGAAGTGTTTGGCGAAGACGCCCTTAAACTGTGCGAAGGTAAGATCGCCTTGGCAGCCAAGGGCCAGTCGGTCAAGGTTGTGTCGTTGTAGCCGACTTAGCGCCGCCGCGATTCCAGAGCATTTTCCTGACCGACTACGCGAACCAGACGGATGCCTTGCAGATCGTCTTGTGACACGTTGATTGCATCCAACACCTGACGTGAACGTTCAGAGCCTTGATTGGTTGCTGTGGCCGGATACGAAACGCGGAAGGTATATTCCAGTACGCCGTTCTTCTGGTTTTCTTCACTTTCAACACGAACGAGTCGGGCATCATAGGCGCCCTGACGTGCGGCGACGCCAGTGACCAGAATGATCGCCCCCCCGGGTGTTGAGTCGATCCTCAGCTCATCAACGCGCGCAATAGCAACGCTGTTGTCCACGGGGTCTGGCCGACTGAATAGGCCGGCGCCTTCACGCTGTTGGGGCACCAGTGCGTTTGGGTCATTGGCCAAAGTCTGTGTCGGTGCAGGCGCGGGTGTGCTGGACCCAAACCAGTTGGTCGGATTTACACGCGACTCGCGCCATCCGCTACAAGCCGACAGTGTTAGCGTGGCGACCAAAAGAACAGACAGTGTTTTTTGCATGGATTTAAAGCTCTGACCGGTATTTCCCGAACTGGCCTAACGCAAATTCCCTGCTTTGAAAACCCACGCTGGGGCTGGACAGGCAGGGGGCAGAGGCATAGGTCACGATTGTGACCGCAATGAAAGGACCGCAGGGATATGGCAACGCCTGCCTTTGAAGACATCGTCGAGGATTTCGAGTTTCTGGAAGACTGGGAAGACCGCTATCGCCATGTCATTGAGCAGGGCAAGGCCATGGAACCCCTTGAGGACGCGCTGAAAGTTCCCGCAACCAAGGTTCATGGCTGCGCCAGTCAGGTCTGGCTGCATCCGGTTATCGAAGCTGGAGTATTTAGGTTTGACGGAGACAGCGACGCGCTGATCGTGCGCGGCCTGATCGCGGTTTTGCGGGCTTTGTACAATGGCGTGCCAGTTGCCGAGGTTGCCAAGGTTGACGCCGGCGCAGAATTGGCGCGATTGGGCCTGAACGACCACCTCTCAGCGCAGCGGTCCAATGGTCTGCGGGCGATGATCGAGCGTATTCGCGAAGTTGCGCAAGAAAACGCGTGACGTAACTCAGTGGCGATTGGCCCAATCGGTTAACGTTGCCTCGAGATCGCCATATCCGGTGAAACGCCTTTCGAACGCCAGGCCAAGGCGGTCGGCGCACTCCTGAGCGCGTTTCGTCAGCAACGGGTCGTCAGTCTGAGCCTGATAGACCAGTTTCGTGTAGTTGCCGAAATACATGTCGCGCAATTCAGGATGCCGGTCCAGGCCCAGCGGCTTCCAAACAAAGGCATCAAACTGGCGTGCCAGAAAATCGGTCAGGTAGAAGGCAGTTGTTTCATCCTCGCCGCGTGCGTCGAAAACATCATTGCCTTCAAAAAACGAATAGCAATGCGGGCCTTTGACCATCTCGACGCCCAATTCTGCACACGCGTTTTGCAGCAGGCCCCCGGTGCCGCAATCGGCATAGACCACATAGATCGTGTCGTACTGCGTGCGATGTTTGGTGATTGCATCCTGCACGGCCTGAGTAATCCGCTCGGGATGGACATGTAAGATGGCGGGCAGGCAGGTCAGGTCCATATGGTCCCAACCATTGCGGTTCTTCAGGTCCAGAATCTCGCGTGCCAGCGCGCCGCAAGCCAGCAACAGAATTTGCCCTTGCGCAGCGGACTCGTACCCGTCTGTCGTCAAGCTTGCATCGTCTGGCAGATTGTCCTGCGGCATGGCTTGGCTCCTGCGCCAAAGATGTAAACGAAAAGGCCGCCCGTTGCCGGACGGCCCTGAATTCAGATGTCCGTCTGATCAGCCCGCCAGTTGGTTGTGCTTGCGCGACACGAAGTCTTTCGCGGTCTCAACGGCGACGGCCGCATCGCGGCAATATGCGTCGGCACCAATGGCTTTTCCGAACTCTTCGTTCAGCGGAGCGCCACCGACCAGTACGATGTAGTCTTCGCGCAAACCTTGCTCGACCAGAGTATCGATCACGACTTTCATGTACGGCATGGTGGTTGTCAGCAGGGCCGACATGCCCAGAATGTCGGGCTTTTCGGTTTCCAGTGCTTCCAGGTAGTTCTCGACCGGGTTGTTGATGCCGATATCGACGACCTCAAAACCGGCGCCTTCCATCATCATCGACACAAGGTTTTTGCCGATGTCGTGGATGTCGCCCTTGACGGTGCCGATCACCATCTTGCCAACGCGCGGTGCGCCGGTTTCGGCCAGCAGCGGCTTCAAGATGGACATGCCGCCCTTCATCGCGTTTGCGGCTAGCAGAACTTCGGGAACAAACAGGATGCCGTCGCGGAAGTCGTGGCCTACGATGGTCATACCGCCAACCAGCGCCTTGGTCAGAATGTCATAGGGGGTCCATCCGCGTTCCAGCAGGATGTTCACACCTTCTTCGATTTCTTCCTTCAAACCGTCGTAAAGATCGTCGAACATCTGTTCGACCAATTCCTCGTCATTCAGTTCGGACAGGACGATGTCTTCTTCATCGGACATTGGGTGTTTCCCTAGAGCTGTTCGGGCTTAGCGCCCATTGGTGGCATTTTTTTCGTTTTGGCCAAAACGTCGCATTTAGACTGTGACGATTGCGACCTTGGCGGTTCCGAGACCGACCTATACGTCAAAATATTGATCAACTCGACGTCATAATCTGCAAGATGATCCTGCATTCGGTTCAATTCCAGCATGTTTGGCCAAGCAATTTGAAATCAACACGTAAGACGAGGGGCGCTTGCCTGAGCCGCGTATGGCGAGTATACCTGCAGATGGAACATAAAGAGAACAAATATGACTGACGCGCAAATCCGGGGCCGAGGTGTCGCTACAAATGTTGCTGGTCGGTTCGAAGCGTTTACCACTGAACGCTGCGCGGATGGATGGCCCGAGGACGATGATCTACCGCTATTGCGCACCGAGTTGCGCGACGAGGTCGCGCGCAGCATCATAACCTACAACCGGTCGCCCGATTTGCCGTTTGACCGCTCGATCAACCCGTATCGAGGATGCGAACACGGGTGTGTTTATTGCTTTGCGCGGCCGTCCCATGCCTATCTCGGTCTGTCGCCGGGGCTGGATTTTGAAACACGCCTGATTGCCCGGCCCAACGCGGCCGAGGTGCTGCGGCGGGAACTGTCCTCGAAATCCTACAAGGTGGCCACAGTGGCGTTGGGCACCAATACTGACCCTTACCAACCAGTCGAAAAAACACGCTCTGTCACAAGGGATTGCCTGCAAGTCTTAAGCGATTTTCAGCACCCGGTCGGAATCGTCACCAAAGGTGCTTTGATCGAGCGTGATCTGGACATTTTGTCCCCCATGGCAGCCAAGGGGCTGGTACGGGTGGGGATTTCCCTAACAACTTTGGACGCCGGCCTGTCGCGCCGGATGGAGCCTCGTGCCCCGTCGCCCCGGCGGCGTCTGGCGATCATACGGCGGCTGACCGAGGCCGGGGTACCGGTGCGGGTCATGACCTCGCCTCTGATCCCCGGCTTGACGGATCATGAGCTTGAACAGCTGCTTGAGGCCGGGCGCGACGCAGGTGCCGATGCGGCCAGCTGGATCATGCTGCGCCTACCACGAGAAGTGTCCGAGCTGTGGCAGCGTTGGTTGGCAGATCATGAACCGGCCCGGGCGGAGAAAGTCATGTCGAAACTGCGCGAGATGCATGGGGGCCGCGACTATGACCCGCGCTGGGGGCATCGGATGCGGGGTGAGGGCGAATATGCCGCGCTGATTGCGAAACGATTTACCGTGGCGGTCAAACGGTTGGGGCTGGCCACGCGCACCCCGGCGTTGCGTCTGGACCTGTTCACAAGGCCACCACAGGCGGGCGACCAACTGGCTTTGTTCTAACGAAAAACGCCCCGGAACCGGTCCGGGGCGTTCTGCAATCTGTAACCGCGATCAGCGGTTTTCGATATCCACATAGTCACGAGTGGTCTCGCCCAGATACAGCTGGCGCGGACGGCCGATCTTGTTCTGGGGGTCGGCGATCATCTCTTTCCACTGGCTGACCCAGCCCACGGTGCGCGACAGGGCAAAGATCGGAGTGAACATCGAGGTCGGGAAGCCCATCGCCTCGAGGATGATACCCGAATAGAAGTCCACGTTCGGGAACAGCTTTTTATCGGCGAAATACGGATCTTCCAGAGCCTGCTTTTCCAGCGCCTTGGCAACCTGCAGTTTCGGGTTGTCTTCGATGCCCAACAGATCCAGCACTTCGTCGGCGGACTGTTTCATCACTTTGGCGCGCGGGTCAAAGTTCTTGTAGACGCGGTGGCCAAAGCCCATCAGGCGGAACGGATCGTCCTTGTCCTTGGCGCGGGCGATGAATTCGGGGATGCGATCAACGCTGCCGATTTCTTCCAGCATCTCCAGACATGCTTGGTTTGCGCCACCGTGCGCCGGACCCCACAGGCAGGCGATGCCAGCCGCGATACAGGCAAACGGGTTGGCACCCGAGCTTGACGCCAGACGCACGGTCGAGGTCGAGGCGTTTTGCTCGTGATCTGCGTGCAGGGTAAAGATGCGGTCCATCGCACGGCTGAGGATCGGATTGACTTCATATTCTTCGGCCGGAACGCTGAAGCACATGCGCAGGAAGTTCGATGCATAGTCCAGATCGTTGCGCGGATATACGAAGGGCTGGCCAGTGTGGTACTTATAGGCCCATGCCGCGATGGTTGGCATTTTTGCGATCAGGCGGTGCGAGGCGACCTCACGCTGGCGCGGGTCTGCGATATCAGTTGAGTCGTGATAGAAGGCCGACATCGCGCCCACAACACCGACCATGATTGCCATCGGATGCGCGTCGCGGCGGAAGCCACGGTAGAAATACTGCATCTGCTCGTGCAGCATGGTGTGGCGCGTGATGGTGGTTTCGAACTTTTCCAAAACGGGCGCGCTCGGCAACTCTCCGTACAGCAGCAGGTAGCAAACCTCGAGGAAGTGAGATTTTCCGGCCAGCTGGTCGATCGGATATCCCCGGTGCAGCAGCTCGCCCTTTTCGCCGTCGATGTATGTGATGGTGCTGTCACAGCTGGCGGTCGACGTAAAGCCGGGGTCATACGTGAATACACCTGCCGTTCCGTAAAGCTTACGGATGTCGATCACGTCAGGCCCAGCGGTCGGTGAATGAATCGGCAGCTCATAAGTTTCGCCATTAAGTGACAGAGTGGCTGATTTGTTGCTGTCGGTCATAGTGTCCCTTCCTCAATCATGCGCAGTATGGATCGCTGTCCGATCCTGCGGGCAACGGATGCGCGCAATCGCGCAAACCGGGTGTTAGCGGAGCAGCGTTACCCAAATGTGAACCTTTTACTCAGGTCGCTGCGTCAGAAAGCCGTGCCAGGGTTTCATCCCGCCCAAGCACCAGCATCATGTCAAAAACCGAAGGTGTCACCGCGCGGCCTGCCAGTACGGCGCGCAACGGCCCCGCCAGCTTGCCGAACTTGATGCCTTGTGCTTCCGCAAAGGAATTCAGGGCGTCCTCCAGTTCGCTTCGCGTCCAGCTAACACTTTGCAACTGCGGCGTCAATTCATTCAGTATACCGTCGGATACTGAGGCAAGCGCCTTGGCCGCTTTCTCATCCGGTTGAATAGGGCGGGAAGTCAGGGAAAAATGTGCCTTTTCAAGGAGCTCTGGGAATGTGCGCGCCCGATCCTTGAGGCAATACATCGCACGTTCCAGATCACTGGATTGTGTTTCTGTCAGCGCAGGCAAGTCAGCCGCGGCCAGATACGCCTCGATTTCCTGCCGCAATGCGGCATCATCGGCGACGGCAATATGCTGACCGCACAGGTTTTCCAGTTTTTTCAGATCGAAACGGGCCGGGCTTTTGCCGATTCCGTCCAGATCGAACCACTCTTTCGCCTGCGCGTCGGTAAAGAATTCGTCGTCGCCGTGACTCCAGCCCAGACGCGCCAGATAGTTGCGCATACCGGCCGCCGGATACCCCATGGCTTGATATTCCTGCGCGCCCAAAGCGCCGTGGCGTTTCGACAGTTTCTTGCCATCGGGCCCGTGAATGAGCGGGATATGCGCCCAGACGGGAACATCCCAGCCCATCGCCTGATAAATCATCATCTGGCGCGCTGCATTGTTCAGGTGGTCGTCGCCCCGGATCACATGGGTGACGCCCATATCGTGATCGTCTACCACGACGGCCAGCATATAGACCGGCGTCCCGTCCGAACGCAGCAGGATCATGTCGTCCAGCTGATCATTGCGGATGGTCACGTCCCCCTGAACCTGATCGCGGATCACCGTCTCTCCGTCCTGCGGGGCCTTGATGCGGATCACGAAAGGCGCGTCGGGGTGGGTCGCTGCGTCAGCGTCGCGCCAAGGGCTACGGAACAGGGTTGATTTGCCCTCGGTCTTCGCTTGTTCACGGAAGGCGACGATTTCTTCTTGCGTCGCAAAGCACTTGTACGCTTTGTCCTCGGCCAGCAGTTGATGGGCGACCTCAGCGTGACGGGCCGCGCCCTCGAACTGGCTGATCACATCGCCATCGTGGTCAAGACCCAGCCAAGCCATACCCTGCAGAATGGCTGCCGTCGCCTCGGGGGTAGAGCGTTCGCGGTCCGTATCCTCGATCCGCAGCAGGAACTTGCCACCGCGACCACGGGCATAGAGCCAGTTGAAGAGCGCAGTGCGCGCGCCGCCGATATGCAGAAAACCGGTGGGCGAGGGGGCGAAACGGGTGACGACCTGATCGGACATTGTTTGGATTAACCTTTTGGTAACCGTGTCGGGCATAGTTTGACGCCTGTCTAACGAGGCTGAGAGACGGGGGCAACCATGCGTGTTCTGGCCCGGGTCGAGGCCGCTTTGCTGAACCAGACAGGGTACCTATTTCAATGGTCTCCGGTCTGTCTGGCGATCGGAATCGGCCTGTACTTCGGTTTGCGGTCTGAGCCGGAATGGCAGGTCTATGTCGGCGTGCTCGCCGCGGGTATGGCAGCTTTGGCTGCTGCGCGCTGGATACGGTCAGGCTGGGCGTCGTTGGCAATCGGGGGGGCGCTTGTTTGTGCGGGGTTTATCCTTGCAGGAGCCCGCGCCCATACGGTGGCAGAGCCGGTCTTGTCATGGCGTTACTACGGCCCGGTCGAGGGGCGGGTCGTTGCCATTGACCGCTCTGCGTCGGATGCGCTGCGGGTAACGCTGGATCGGGTGCGAGTAGGGGACGTACCACTAGATCGCAGACCGCAGCGCGTCCGGCTATCTTTGCATGGCGGTGATGCTTCGCTTGTGCCAGGACAGCGGATCATGACCACCGGTCACCTGTCTCCGCCACAAGGCCCGGTTGAACCCGGCGGGTTTGATTTCCGGCGTCATGCTTGGTTTCAGGGTTTGGGTGCGGTCGGTTACACCCGCGTTCCTGTTCTGACGGTTTCGGGTCCGGATCCGGCCGGCGTCCGCATCACCGCGTTAAGGCTGGCATTGTCCGAACATGTGCGTGCGGTGTTGCCCGGAGAGATTGGAGGGTTCGCCGCCGCAGTAACGACAGGGGATCGAAGCGGAATGGGGCAACAAACGCTCGCGTCTTTGCGGGCGTCGAATTTGGCGCATTTATTGGCGATCTCCGGTCTGCATATGGGGCTACTGACCGGTTTTGTTTATCTACTGTGCCGAGTTGCTTTATCGGCGATTCCTGCTATCGCGCTTAGGGTCTCGGTCCGAAAGGTCGCGGCGGTTGGTGCACTTATTGCCGCAACGCTGTATCTGCTGCTGTCTGGCGGAAACGTGGCAACCGAACGCGCCTTTGTCATGGCCGCCGTGATGCTGGGTGCGATTCTCGTCGACCGGCGGGCCATCTCATTGCGCGCGGTCGCGGTGGCCGCGTTGATCGTTTTGATCCTGCGGCCGGAATCCCTCTTGAGCCCCGGTTTTCAGATGTCCTTCGCGGCAACCACGGCGCTTGTAGCGGTGTTTGGGGCGTTGCGAAATGTTGGCCCGGTTCCGGGGCCGAAATGGTTAAAGCCAGTGATTGGATTGTTGATGTCGTCTGCCATCGCAGGGCTTGCGACCGCACCGATCGGAGCTGCACATTTCAATACGATGTCCCATTATGGCTTGGTGGCTAACATGTTGTCAGTCCCTGCGATGGGGACCGTCGTTGTTCCAGCAGCGGTCGTTGCAGCCCTGTTGGCACCGTTTGGTCTGGACTGGGTCGCGCTCGCCGTTATGGGCCTTGGGTTAGAGTGGATATTGCTGGTTGCTGAGACCGTATCAAACCTGGATGGAGCGCAAGGCTATATCGTTAGCCCGCCTTACTATGTATTGCCTCTGTTCGCTTTGGGGGCGTTGTGGACGGTTTTGTGGCGTGGGTCCGCGAAATGGGGTGGTTTGGGACCATGTATCGCGGCCGTGTTCATATGGGGTCAGGGTGAACGTCCCGATGTCTTGGTCGCGGATTCAGGTGGATTGGTCGGGGTCTTGACGGACAAAGGGCGCGCCTTGAGCAAAGAGAAAGGCAGCGGGTTCATCGCCACAGTATGGTTGGAAAATGATGGCGATGGTGTGAACCAGAAGACAGCCGCCGACCGATGGCCCCCAGCTGACGACCTTGTCCAAAGATATGTGTGGAAGGGGCAGGAGGTGATCCACCTGACCGGAAAGCGATCTGCAGGTAGCTTTACCGAGTGCCACGAAGGCCAGATTGTTATCTCAGCTGTGCCAGTTGTACTAAGCGGAAATTGCGTATTGTTCGACCCGGAAAAATTGATGGAGACCGGGAGTCTGGCTTTTCAGAACGGTAAAATAAAGACCAGCGCAGAGGTCATCGGTCGCAGATTGTGGTCCCCGAAGGAAGCCGAAGACCACCAGACACAAAAAGGTCAGTAGCTGCGGATCAGGCCGACCAATCGGCCTTGCACCTTGACCTTGTCTTCGGGCAAGACGCGGGTTTCATAAGCCGGGTTCGCGGCCTCAAGCGCAATGGCATGACCGCGGCGGAAATACCGCTTCAGTGTTGCTTCTTGATCTTCAACAAGTGCCACTACGATATCGCCGTTGTCTGCGACCGATGTCTCGCGGATCACCACAACGTCGCCGTCATTTATGCCTGCATCGATCATCGAGTCGCCCCGAACCTCAAGCGCGTAGTGCTCGCCCTTGCCTGAAACCATTGATCCCGGCACAGCGACGCGGTGCGAGACATGGCTGATCGCTTCAATCGGAACACCCGCCGCGATACGGCCCATGACTGGCAATTCCATGGCATCGACGGTAACGGGTTCGAAATTCGCCGGTCGCGGCCCTTCGGGCTTGTCGCCTTCGATCACACGCGGCTTAAAGGCGGCTGTCGGTTCGCCGCCAAGACTTTCGGGCAGTTTGACGATTTCGATCGCCCGCGCCCGATGGGCAAGTCGGCGGATAAATCCGCGTTCTTCCAGCGCGGTGATCAGCCGGTGAATTCCGGACTTGGATCTGAGATCCAGCGCGGCCTTCATTTCGTCGAAACTAGGGGGAACACCATCCGCTTGAACACGTTTGTGGATGAATTCCAACAAATCCAACTGCTTCTTGGTCAGCATTGCTCACACCTCGTCGGTCATGCGTTTTCTTTTGTTCTACGCATGTTCACGTTTTGTGTCAATGGATTTGAGCGTTTGCTAAATCGGTAGGTACAGGACCTCATCACCAGCAGGCCGCGCCGGATCATTCGGCTGTCGAACCAACAAAGCATTGGCCTGCGCCAGGACGCTTAAAAGCGAGCTGTCCTGATCGTCGCAAGCCCGTATGCCATCATTGTCAAGAATGGCGCGCATATAGTGTTCGCGCGGACCATTCTGGCCGAGCGGGGCAACCAGGCTAGCCGTTTGGAACGGCGTCAAAGCCTCGGCCAGCCCCACCATGCGGCGTACCATTGGTACCAAAAAGAGATAGCCGCAAACCATTGCGCTGACAGGATTTCCCGGCAATCCAACCATTGCAGCTTTGCCAAGCCGCCCGGCCATCAGCGGCTTTCCAGGGCGCATGCGTATCTTGTAAAATGACCGCTCCATCCCGAGATTGGCGGATACGTCCGACACCAGATCATAATCCCCGACCGAGGCTCCTCCGATCGTGACGACCAGATCCGCGCCTGTTGCCAGATCAAAGGCTGTTTCAAGCGAAGCGACTGTGTCTCGCGCGATAGGCAGAATGCGAACTTCCGCTCCAACATCTTCTAGCAACGCCTTGAGACCAAAGGTGTTTGACGCGATGATCTGATCAGGGCCGGGCGTATCGCCCGGCATGACCAATTCGTCTCCGGTCGAGATCAGTGCAACGATCGGCTTGCGGGCGACGGGAACCTCGGGGATGTTCATTGCGGCCATAAGGGCCACATCCTCGGGGCGGATGCGACGAGGGGCAGAGATCGTTGTGCCGGATTTAAAATCAACACCCTTGGGTCGAATGTTGGTCTTGTCGCCGGGCATGTCCGTGATTGTAATCAGATCATCCCTGCGTTCAGTATCTTCTTGGATCACGACAAAATCCGCGCCGTCTGGCACGGGGGCTCCGGTGAAAATGCGAACTGCCTGACCAGCGCCAACTTGACCAGAATACCTGCGCCCAGCGGCGGCCTCTCCGACGACTTTGAACATTGCGTGCAGTTCGACTTCGGATGACTTGACTGCGTATCCATCCATCGAAGATGCCGCAAACGGAGGTTGATCGCGTTTGGCCGCAACGTCCTGCGCCAAAATCCGACCGGCCGCTTGCGAGAGTGAAACGGTTTCTGCAGGCAGCCGGTCAACCAGGCCAAACAGGAGGGCCCGAGCGTCTTCGACAGTTATCATTTCGCTTCGTAACGGCCTGATTTACCGCCATCTTTTAGCAAGACTTTTATGCCGCCGATCTCCATTGCTTTGTCGACAGCCTTGGTCATGTCGTAAACCGTCAGGGCTGCGGTCGAGGCCGCGGTCAGCGCCTCCATCTCTACACCTGTTTGACCCGAGGTCTTGACGGTCGCTTTAATCTGAACGCCCGGCAGATCCGGGTCCAACGTCAATTCGACAGCAACCTTAGTCACGGGCAAAGGATGACACAACGGGATCAGGTCAGGGGTTTTTTTCGCGCCCATGATACCAGCAAGACGTGCAACGCCCAGCACATCACCCTTTTTTGCACGCCCTTCTGATATTAAATCAAAGGTTTCCTGCGCCATCTTGATGTGCCCAGCCGCCACGGCAACCCGGTCCGTTACCGCCTTATCGGACACATCCACCATGTGGGCTTGGCCCTGTGCGTCAAAGTGAGTGAGCGACATTACATTACTCCGGGGATCAAAGGGTTAGCCAGCAAGTTTCGCGTCGCCGCAGTGACATTGTCCTGCCGCATCAGGCTTTCGCCGATCAGGAAGGACCGTGCGCCATAGCGGGCGATGTCGGCCAGGTCGGCTGGCGTGCTCAGACCGCTTTCGCAAACAATAGTCCGATCGCCGGGCACCAGTTTTGACAACCTGCGCGTTGTATCAAGAGTTGTCTCAAACGTCTTGAGATTACGATTATTTATCCCAATCAGACTGCTTTTGAGCTTGGTTGCGCGTTCCAGTTCGGCCTCGTCATGCACTTCGATCAGGACATCCATGCCCCAGTCAAAGGCCGTTTGCTCCAACTCGGCGGCTTGTTCATCTTCGACCGAGGCCATGATGATCAGAATACAGTCGGCGCCCAAAGCGCGAGCTTCGACGACCTGATAAGGGTCGTACATGAAATCCTTACGCAGCGCAGGCAATGACGTCGCTGCGCGGGCCGTCGTCAGGTATTCTTTGGCCCCTTGAAAGCTGGGCGTGTCCGTCAAAACCGACAGACAGGTTGCGCCGCCTTCTTCGTAGGCTTTTGCCAGTACCGGAGGGTCAAAATCCGGGCGGATCAAACCTTTTGAGGGGCTTGCTTTCTTCACCTCGGCGATCAGCCCATAGCCGGAT
The DNA here is from genome assembly GCF_059613525.1 of Ruegeria sp. SATB045. NCBI lineage: Bacteria > Pseudomonadati > Pseudomonadota > Alphaproteobacteria > Rhodobacterales > Roseobacteraceae > Ruegeria > Ruegeria sp. SATB045. The sequence continues at coordinate 17,478 of NZ_JBXWSR010000034.1, forward strand.
CGCGCGGCGGCGGTCAGTGCTGTCGCAAAACCGCGCACCTCAGACGCAGACTTGGCTTCATCCTCCAAATCTTCCAAAGACTTATTGGTCTTATCTAATGCGACTTCCTCAAGCTTGTATGCTTTGATCTTGTCCAGAACCGTCTCGGTCATGCGGCCTCCTGAGTGATGCGGGCCAGTACCGCGATTTTTTCTTTGGCAGCGCCGCTGTCGATGCTGTGCGCGGCTTTCTCGACCCCGTCCTTGAGGTCGCTTGCAGCGTCGGCCACCACCAGTGCAGCGGCAGAGTTCAAAAGGACTGCGTCCCGGTACGCGGACGGAGTGCCATCCAGCAGGGCGCGGAAGGCAACAGCGTTTTCTTCAGGTGTTCCGCCCAGAATGTCCTCGAACGGGTGCACTGGCAGGCCAGCATCTTCTGGATGCAGTTCAACCTCACGCACACCGCCGTTTTCCCATGAGGCAACCCAGCTGACACCAGTAATGGTTAATTCGTCGGTGCCATCGGACCCGTGAACCAGCCATGCGTGTTCGGTACCAAGCACGCCAAGCGTCTCGGCCATTGGGCGGATCAATTCGCGGCTGAACGCGCCCGTCAATTGCCGTTTCACTCCGGCCGGGTTTGTAAGTGGCCCCAGAATGTTAAAGATCGTACGTGTCCCAAGTTCCTGCCGTGTTGGCATCACGTGGGCAATGGCCGGATGGTGCATGGGGGCCATCATAAAGCCTATACCAGCCTCTTTCAGCGCTTTTTCAACGACTTCTGGCCCGACCATCACGTTGATACCCATCTGACCCAACGCATCGGCCGCACCGGATTTCGAACTTAGGTTCCGGTTCCCGTGTTTTGCAACTGTGACGCCAGCGCCCGCGACGACAAAGGCTGTTGCGGTAGAGATATTCAGCGTTCCCTTGCCATCGCCACCTGTGCCGACGATATCCATCGCGCCGTCCGGCGCATTGACCGCGTTGCATTTGGCCCGCATCACTGCCGCCGCCGCCGCATATTCGTCGACCGTCTCGCCTCGGGTTCGCATCGCCATCAGCAAACCGCCGATCTGGCTGGGTGTGGCGGCGCCATCGAAGAGGATGCCAAAAGCCTGTTCGGCTTCGGCGCGCGTCAAAGGCCGATCAGCAGCAGTGCCGATCAGCGGTTTCAATACGTCGCTCATGCGGGGACTTTCATCTCGGACAGGAAGTTCTTGAGCAGGGCATGGCCGTGCTCGGATGCAATCGATTCTGGGTGGAACTGAACGCCGTGAATTGGGAGCTGCTTGTGTTGCAGGCCCATGATCGTCCCATCTTCCAGCTCAGCCGTGATTTCCAGGCAATCGGGCAGGGTGGTCCGGTCGACCACCAGCGAATGGTACCGGGTTGCCTTGAAGGGAGAAGGCAGCCCGGCGAACAGACCTTTCCCAGTGTGATGCATGGTGCCCATCTTGCCGTGCACAATCTCATGGCACCGAATGACGTCACCGCCGAATGCTTGCCCGATGGTCTGATGCCCAAGGCAAACGCCCATCAAGGGGGTCTGGGTTTCAGCAGCTGCCTGTGTCAGCGCCAGGCAAATCCCAGCCTGATCCGGGTCGCATGGTCCGGGGCTAAGAAGGATTCCGGCCGGGTTCATGGCCATGGCCTCTTGCACATCCAGCGCGTCATTTCGCCGAATAACCATTTCGGCACCAAGTTCGCCTAAATAGTGTACCAGATTGTAGGTAAACGAGTCGTAGTTGTCGATCAGCAGCAGCATTTGGGCACTTGTCTCGGATTGGGCATTTGGGACTGGCGATACAGCCCCGAGCCGCGATATAATGTCGGGACATACATGCTCAGGCTTGCGAGGCAGCGTCAAGAGGACATCCGGTTCCATACGCGCTTACGGGTGAGTGTCGCAGAAGACGACGCAGGCAATCGAAGCAGGAATTAGTCGAAAGGCAATTAGAATGGGCGGATTTCTAGGAGGGATGATCGCAGGTGCGGTCGTGGTAATGCTGTTGGGAGCGGCGTTGTCTCTAACCACGCCTCTGTCGCGCAAACCCGTTGTTGCGGATGTTGCACCCGAACCTGCACCAAGCGAAGTACCCGAGGTCGAGGCAGACAAGCCCGAAGCCATTGCAGATGCCGATTTGGTCACTTTGCCCGCGACAGAGCCTGAATCAACCGATCAACAAACAGATACGCTGGCAGGGCTTTCGGAAATTGAAGAGGCTCCGGATGATCAGCCGCAGGTCAACGAATCCGCGCCCGTTGTCGAAGAGGCAGCCGTCGTCGAGCCTGATGAGGTGGCAGTGACGAGTGAGGCACCTGTTCAGCCGCAAGCGCCTGCAGTTTTGCCAGATACGCCTATTGCCGAAGGGCAGCCCGAGTTGATCGAGGAGCCCCCAGCCCCTCCAGCCCCTCCAGCCCCGGAAGTCGCTGCACTAGAAGTACCTGTCGAACAGCCCCAGCCTGAGTCTGTCGAGCCGGAACCAGACCAATCCCAGGCTGCCGAGTTGGAACCGGCCCCTGACTTTGAACCGGAAAGTACAGAAGCAGAGCCTTTGCCGGAAATTGCCGCGCTCGAGCCGAAGGAAGATTTACCTGAAGAAAATCCCATCGCGGTCGAGGGTGATGAAACGGACCTCAACCGCCGTCTGCCGCGCATTGCAGCCGTTCCACAGATCGGTGGCGACCAAAACGGCGCGGGGGGATCAACGGTTGGTCGGCGCGTTGTCCCGCTGACCGAACGAGACAACGCTCCGGCTGATCAGGACGGATCAGGTCAGACTGCGGTGCCGGGAAAACCGATCGAAGCCTATGCGGCCAAATTCGATAACCCCGACGCCAAACCGCTGATGTCAATTATCCTGATTGACGACGAAGGCGCTTATGGTGCCGAAGCGTTGCAGGATTTCCCGTACCCGATCAGCTTTGCCGTCAGCCCCTCCGACCCCGACGCTGCCGAAAAGATGGCTAGACATCGCTCTGCAGGTTTCGAGGTTCTTGCGGTGGCGGATCTTCCTAAAACCGCCAGTGCGCAGGATGCCGAAGTGTCAATGGCCGTATGGTTGCAGACCTTGCCAGAAACGGTCGGTATTCTCGAAGGGGTCGAGACAGGCATTCAGGGCAATCGCAAGCTGGCTGATCAGGTTGCCGCTATTGCTGCCGGGACAGGCCGTGGCTTGATCACCCAGGACAACGGTCTCAACACGGTTCAGAAGCTGGCTGCCCGCAATGGGACGCCGTCCAGCGTGATTTTCCGAGACATAGACGGCGCACGTCAGGACCCAAAGATCATGCGCCGCTTTCTGGATCAGGCCGCTTTCCGGGCCGGGCAGGAGGGGACGGTTGTCATGCTGGGACGGTTGCGCCCTGACACCATCTCGGCCTTGCTTGTCTGGGCCCTGGAAGACCGGGGAGGGCGTGTGGCCATGGCACCGATTTCCGCCGTCATGAAACAAGCCGTCCAATAAGCCCGTGTGGCTGGCCGGTTTGGCCAGCCGTTTGATCAGCTGTTACCCGGTCCCGTAAAGCGCGCAGCATCAGCAGCCGCGCGTCGGATGGCATTGGATTTGTGCACTGTCTCCATAAATTCCGCCTCGGGGTCGCTGTCATAGACAACACCGCCACCGGCCTGAATATACAGCTTGTGATCTTTCACAATCGCTGTGCGCAGGGCGATACACATATCCATGTCTCCACCCGCGCTGAAATATCCGACCCCGCCGCCATAGACACCGCGCTTTTCCGGCTCCAATTCGTCAATGATCTCCATCGCGCGGACCTTGGGCGCGCCTGAAACCGTGCCTGCAGGCATCCCGGCAAAGAACGCATCCAGCGCGTCTTTATCTTCGGCCAGTTCGCCGACCACGTTCGACACAATGTGCATCACGTGGCTGTAGCGTTCGATGATGAATTCTTCGGTAGGTCGCACGGTGCCGATCTTGGCCACGCGGCCCGTGTCATTGCGGCCCAGATCCAGCAACATGAGATGCTCGGCCAGTTCTTTCTTGTCGGCCAGCAGATCGGCCTCGTTCGCCTTGTCTTCCTCGGGGGTCGCGCCACGGGGACGGGTGCCTGCAATGGGGCGGATCGTGACCTCATTGCCAAAGACACGCACCAGAATCTCGGGGCTGGCGCCCACAACCTGAAAGCCGCCAAAGTTGAAGTAGAACATGAAGGGCGACGGGTTCGTGCGGCGCAATGACCGATACAGTGCAAAAGGCGGCAGCGGAAAATCCTGCGTCCAACGTTGGGCCGGAACCACCTGAAAGATATCGCCTGCGCGGATATAGTCTTTGGCTTTCTCGACTGCTTCCATATAGCCCGACTTGGTGAAGTTCGAGACAGGCGCGGCCACTTCGGACGCGTCGCCCAGATCGCGGGTTTCGGCGGGCATGGCGCGTTCCAGATCGCGAACGGCATCCATCACGCGCTCGGCCGCTTGGGCATAAGCCGCTTTGGCGGACTGACCTTCACTGACCCATGCGGGGGAAACAACTGTCACCTCACCTTTGACGCCGTCCAGAACGGCCACGACCGAAGGACGCAACATCACCGCATCTGGTAGCTCCAGAGGGTCAGGGTTCACGTCTGGAAGATACTCGACCAGGCGCACCATGTCATAACCCAGATAACCAAACAGCCCGGCGGCCGCCTGAGGCAGATCATCGGGCAGAGCGATCCGACTATCAGCAAGCAGTGCCCGCAAATTATCCATCGGGTTTCCATCCTGAGGCTGGAACGCCTCGGGGTCGAAACGCGCCGACCGGTTCAGCTCGGACACGTCGCCCTGGCAGCGCCAGATCAGATCCGGTTTCATACCAATGATCGAATAGCGCCCGCGTACCTCTCCGCCGGTAACCGATTCCAGCATGAACGCGTCTTTTTGCGCGCCCGTTAGCTTGAGCATCAGGGAAACGGGCGTATCCAGATCAGCCGCAAGGCGCGTATAGACTACCTGATTTTCGCCAGCCTCGTAGGCGCGGGCGAAACTGTCAAACTCAGGGGTAAGGGCCATATCGGTCTCTTTTAATAGCTCGCCTGAACGGCATTCAGGGCACGCTGGTCCACGGTTGGTCGGGCACGAACCTGCGCATCGCGGACAAAAGCGTCGAAAATATTCTGTGCCAACGCCTGGTCCAACTGCGCAGCAAGGGCCTCTCGGGCTTGCCGCAGTTCGTCTGTTTCATCTGGCGGCAGCAGCTCTTCCAGACGGACGATCAGAGCAGTACCCTCACCGGAAACAACACGCAGTTCGCCGGGCTCCATTTCAAACACCTGAACCATGAAATCGGCAGGAACATCTTCAAGGAATGCTGTACGCGTCAGGGCGTTCTCGACCCGGAATGGCAAACCCGTTGCGGTGAAATCGCCATCGCCCTCAAGCTGCTCAAGGACAGTTGCGGCTTGCTCCTCCAGCGCCTTGTTCGTCTCGGCCTGAGTCCATGCGGCGATTACACGGTCGCGCGCGCTGTCCAGCGGTTCGGGGCGGCGAGGTAACACTTCGTTCAAGCGCATCGCAAAGATCGAGCCGTCTTCCAGGAACGCGACCTCGGGGAAATCGCCCTCGTTCACGGCTTGTGCGGCAGTGCGGAACCCGTCATAGGCCGCCACCCCGTCCTCGCTTTGCGTGGTCCAGTCGATCTGACCCAGTTCCATCTCGGTTTTGCCGACCAGCTCTTCAAGCGTGGCACCACCTGCCAGCAGGTCGTTGATGTCTTCGGCTTGCGCCTCAATCTGGCGACGCGCGCGATCTGCGGCCAGCTCTTCGCGCAGGGCTGGGGCGGCGTCTTCGAATGAGGTGTTGTTTTCAGCCAGCGATCCATTGACGCGGAACAGAGCCGGCCCCAGAGAGGACGGAAGCGGGCCAACCACGGCGTCCAGATCGGCAGCAAAGACCCCGTCAGCTGCGTCCCCCAGATCGTCGCGGGTGACGTCGCCTAAATCAACATCGCTCAGTTCAAGCTCGCGCTCACGCACCAATTGCTCGAAGGTTGTTCCACCAACCTCAAGCTGCGCTTTGGCCGCTTCGGCGGCGGCTTCATCCGCAAAGGGCAGGCGTTCGACAAGACGGCGTTCGGGCTGCAGGTATTCGCCAGCGCGCTGGTCATACAGACGGCGGACCGAGTCTTCGTCAACGTCTACACTGTCCAGCAACATCTCCGGAGAAAGGATCGCATATGTCAGCTTCTTGGTGCGGGGCAGGGTGAACAGATCCCCGTTTTCATCGTAATATGATTGAATTTGCGCGTCTGTCGGCGCTGCAATCGGCGCTGCCAGTGCGTCCGGACCCAGCGTTGCCACTGTAAAGCTGCGCCGCGCGCCAACAAAGTTCATCATCGCATCCGTCAGGGTTTCGGGCATTTCGATACCCCCCATGACCGCGCCCTGAACGATGGTTCGAGCCGACTCTTTGCGCAGGTCGGATTCGAATTCGGCATCGGACATTCCTACCTGATCCAGTTGGAATTCATAGGCGTCGCGGTCAAAGTTCCCGTCGATCCCCTGAAAGGCCGGGATTGCGACAATTTCCTGTTGCAGGTTTGCGTCCCCGATCGAGATGCCCAGCAGCCCAACTTCATTGTCCAGCGACGCCAGCGCCGTCAGACGCGACAGTGCCAACTGATCCAACCCGAATTCATGTGCCTGCGCGATCTGCAGCGGCTGACCGGTCTGTTGTTCCACGGCGCGGATTTCGCGTTGCAGCTCGCGGACATATTCATCGACCGAGACGCTTTCGTTCCCGACCTGTGCGACTGTGCGCACTGTGCCGGACAAGCTGGTTGCGCCAAACCCTGCGAGCCCCAACATCAAAAGGCCCATGAGGATCCAGACAAAGGTCTTCGATAGCTTTTTTACGCCTGCGGCCATGGTGCCCTCTTGTTTTGTGGCAAAGGTCTGCCCTGTCGGTTGCGGCCCTGAATACGATGCGCGCCGCCGAGGGGCAAGCTCAGAAGGTCAACGCTTCGAGCCGGTCGAACAATTGCGCCAGTCCGGCGCGGTCCAGGTTGGCAAAAGCCACTCGGACTTGCTGCTTTCCAGCCGGGTCTGTGTCGGGCATGAACATCGTTCCCGGCAGCAACAGAATGCCTGCCTCGGAAACCAGTTTTTGCGCCAATACGTCCGAAGGCATGTCGAACGGGTGTTCGAGATAGGCAAAATACGCGCCCAGCCCCAGCAGGCGCCAGCCTTTTGAGGTCAGGCGCGGCAGCATCTCTTGGATAGCGACACGGCGATCAAGGATCTCATCCCGCTCGCCCGCAACCCACTGGGACAGGTTTTGCATCCCCCAGAGCGCCGCAAACTGCCCCATCTGGCCAGGGCAGATGGCGACTGTATCCAGAAACTTTTCGATTTCGGCCAAAAGGTCGGGGCTTGTCGCGATTGCACCGACGCGGTGGCCGGTCAGCCGATAGGCCTTGGAAAAGGAATACAGGTGAACCAGCGTTTGATCCCAGTCGGCCTGGCTGAACAGGCGATGCGGCGGACCGCTGCGGCTGTCGAAGTCGCGGTATGTTTCGTCGACCAGCAGCCGGATGCCGGTTTCGCGGGCGAGATCGTAAAAGGCTTGGACCAGATCGGATGGATATTCCACACCGCCGGGGTTGTTCGGAGTAACCAATGATATTGCGCGGGTTCGATCCGTGATCAGCGCCCGGGCGGCGTCGGGGTCAGGCAGAAGGTCGTCATTGGTTTGCAAGTCGACCGCCGTCACTCCGGCCATATCAAGCCACATTTTATGATTGAAATACCATGGGGTTGGCAGGATAACCTCATCCCCTTCATCAGTCAGCGCCGAGATCGCCGCGGCGAAAGCCTGATTGCACCCCGAGGTGATCGCCACCTGGGATGGTTGTACTTCGGCGTCATAGTGCTGGCTGATTTGTGTAGCCAGCGCCTCGCGCAGGTCAGGATTACCCAGAACGGGGCCATACAAATGCGCTGCATCTGTATTGACCGCGAAATCCGCCATTGCCTGACGCAAGGCCAGTGGCGGCGGGTCAACAGGGGCCGCTTGGCTGACATTGATCAGGGGGCGGTTTTCGGGGAAGTCCACGCCTTCAAGCCAGCGACGCGCCTCCATCACCGGAGGAGGAAAAGTGGCGCTGGTGCGGGTCTGTGTCATGGCGTGGCTGCTGTTTGCGAGGCGTTGCCTCGCATTCCCAAGTATTTTCGGCGGAAAAGGCTACGGATCAGTCCGTGCCTCGATATGGCTCGACATATTGTAGGGCCATATCCCAAGGAAAGAAGATCCAGGTATCTTGGCTGACCTCGGTGATGAATGTATCCACCATCGGGCGGCCCTTGGGCTTAGCGTAAACGGTGGCAAAATGTGCGTTGGGGTACATCGCACGCACCAATTCCAGCGTTTTTCCACTGTCGACCAGATCGTCAACGATCAGCACGCCGGTACCATCGCCCATCAACTGAGCATCGGGGGCTTTCAAAACCTCCGCCTCGCCTTGTTCCTGATGGTGGTAGGAGCGAACACTGATTGTATCGACGGTGCGTATATCAAGCTCGCGGCTGACGATCATAGCAGGCGCCATGCCGCCGCGGGTGATTGCGACCACAGCGCGCCACGCGCCGTCATCGGGGCCTTGCCCGTCCAGACGCCAGGCTAAAGCACGGGAATCACGGTGAATCTGATCCCAACTGATATGAAAGCCTTTTTCGTGGGGTAGGCGGTCTTTGGCGCTCATCGGTGTTAACCCTTCTCAACGTCTGGTGCATCGACGGCCTTCATACCGACAATATGATAGCCCGAATCCACGTGCAGGTTTTCACCGGTCACGCCACTGCTGAGGTCGGACAACAGGTACAAGGCCGAATTGCCAACATCGTCGATGGAGACATTGCGACGCAGGGGCGAGTTATACTCGTTCCACTTCATGATATAGCGGAAATCGCCGATGCCGCTGGCGGCCAGCGTCTTGATCGGGCCGGCCGAGATTGCGTTGACGCGGATACCGTCTTTGCCCAGATCTTCGGCAAGGTACTTGACCGACGCTTCCAGTGCCGCCTTGGCCACACCCATGACGTTATAATGCGGCATGACCTGCTCGGCCCCGTAATACGTCAGCGTGATCGCGCTGCCGCCGTCGGTCATCATCTTCTCGGCGCGTTGCATCACCGCTGTGAAAGAATAGACCGAAACGTCCATGGTGAGTTTGAAGTTGGCACGAGACGTATCCACGTACCGACCACGAAGCTCGTTCTTGTCCGAAAAGCCAATGGCGTGGACGACAAAGTCTAATTTGCCCCACTTTTCTTCAAGCGCCGCAAACAGCGCGTCAATCGACTCTTCGTCACTGACGTCGCAAGGCAGCACAATCTCACTACCAAGCTGAGCGGCCAGAGGGTCAACTCGTTTCTTCAGCGCGTCCCCCTGATATGAGAATGCAAGATCGGCCCCCGCGTCGGACAATGCGCGGGCAATCCCCCATGCGATTGATTTGTCATTGGCCAGTCCCATGATGAGGCCGCGCTTGCCGGCCATCAACTGATTTGACATGTTCGGTTCTCCGCCTGTCCTTCGCATTATGTCTGGATGGTTTATGCCATCGGATGGCCTGCATCAAGGCCGTGTGCTCTTGCTCGTGGCGGGTTCTGGCCGTAGTGTGGTTAACAAGAGTTTCCAGGGGATGGAAATGAGTGAAAGAGACGGCATTTTTGCTGGCACCGATCCGTTTGAAATCGCGACTCGGTGGCTGGAGGACGCCAAGGGCAGTGAACCAAATGATCCTAATGCGATTGCCTTGGCGACCGTAGACTCTGAAGGGTTGCCCAATGTGCGGATGGTCCTTCTCAAAGAGATCGAGCGGGATGCGTTTGTGTTTTATACAAACTATGAAAGTGCAAAGGCAGCAGAGCTGGACAGCGCTGGCAAGGCAGCTTTCGTGATGCATTGGAAATCTTTGCGGCGTCAAATCCGAGTTCGTGGTACAATTACGCGTGAAACCGGGCCGCAGGCTGACGAGTACTATGCGTCCCGCTCACTCAAAAGTCGTCTTGGGGCCTGGGCTTCGAAACAGTCACGCCCCCTGAGCAGCCGATCGGCCTTGATGGCCGAAGTTGCAAAAGTTACGGCAAAACTGGGTCCGAACCCTCCGCGTCCGCCGTTTTGGGGCGGATATAGGCTGGAACCAAACGAAATAGAATTCTGGGCCGACGGTGCGTTTCGGCTGCATGACAGGTTCCAATGGCGGCGCGATCAAGCGGGCTCTGGGTGGCAAGTGCAAAGGTTGAATCCATGACTTTCACGTATCGTGAAATGCAACACTCAGAGATCAAAGGGTTTTTTCGGCTTGAATTTGTGTGCCAATCCCATACACATCGGACCCTTAACAAATTGAAAAAACTCGCGATGGAAACACCGTGCCAGAAGATCTGAACAACATGTACCGCGTTCGCGGGCACGTAAAATGGTTCGACCCCGCCAAAGGTTACGGGTTCGTTGTGTCTGACGAAGGCGGTCCTGATATTCTGTTGCATGTGAACGTGTTGCGCAATTTCGGTCAAAGTTCGGTGGCTGATGGCGCCGGGATCGAGATCATGACGCATCGCACGGATCGGGGTGTTCAGGCAGTTGAAGTGATTAGCGTTGATCCGCCTGCGCGAGCCGACTCGATGTTGTTGGCGGACTTCGCGGAACTTGACCCGGTTGAGATCGCCCAAGCCCCACTTGAGGCGGCACGGGTAAAATGGTTCGACAAAGGCAAGGGATTCGGGTTTGCCAACGTCTTTGGTCGCGGTGAGGATGTGTTTCTGCATATCGAGGTATTGCGTCGGTCAGGTTTGGCCGACCTTCAACCCGGAGAAGCGCTTGCGATGCGTGTCATTGATGGAAAACGCGGACGTATGGCGGCTCAGGTCATGGCCTGGGAAGCGGCGCTGGACGACTGAATCACCATGAAAGGGCGGCTGGCGGTTCTGACGACTATTGCAGTTCTTTGGACGAGTTCAGCGTTTGCCGCATGCAGCCCGGACCGGGTCACACTAAAAAATGACAAATCCCAGGTCAGTTTCGATATCGAGCTGGCTGTAAGCCCTCAGGAAAGAGCGCAGGGTCTTATGTTCCGCGAGTCTTTGCCCCAACGGGCAGGGATGATGTTTATTTTCGATCCGCCTCAGCCCGTCGCGTTCTGGATGAAAAACACGCTGATTCCATTGGATATGATTTTTTTGGATCGCAGTGGGTCGGTCGTACATGTCCACAGCAACGCCATTCCTGGCGACCTGACTCCGATTGAGGGGGGAGATTCGGTCTATGCGGTCTTGGAAATCAATGCAGGGCTGGCCGAACGTTACCTGATCACGCCCGGAACTCAGATGCGGCACGAAGTTTTTTCACAAGGTCCTGCAATTTGGCCCTGTTAGGGCTTTTCAAATCAGAACAGCGCGTTTAGGAAGGCGCACGGTCCGGGGCGTGGCGCAGTCTGGTAGCGCACCTGTTTTGGGTACAGGGGGTCGTAGGTTCGAATCCTGCCGCCCCGACCACTTCTTCTTACAATGTTGGTGATCCACCCATTGCCTGGTAGAGCGCACTTAGCGCTTTATCCAGAGTCTTGCTTTCGACTGGCACCTGCACAGGCGGGCCTGTCCTTTGGGGGACATTAAAAAACACCTCGGCATCGATCCGATAACCAGCAGTGTTTTTGGTCGATGTCAGGCGCATGACACTTTGAGGCAAGTCCTGCGGATATCCCTCGTAGTTGAGAATCAGATAAGCAGTCGTGTCCGGAGGCAAAAGCTCGGTGCATTCAAACACTTGATTCCCGACCCGTTCGAACTGCTCTCCTGGACCGCTACAGCTGACTTCAAACGTATCGAACAGACGCTTTGGATAGTCTTGAAACTGCGCGCTGCGGGTTGGAGTGGGCACATCTTGTGCTGTGCACGCCACGATCAGGCCCATTAGGGATAGGATTCCAAGCCTCGGTATCAATTCCTGTATCCTCGATCTGTCGTTTGTCGCGGTATGCCCGGATGTGCTTGTCCGATATGGGCCGTGCTGATTCTGTTTCAGTTTAAATACCTTAACGTAGGTTTATCAAATGCCGATAACTGTGCCGGAAATCACAGTTAATTGCGCGTTAGATTTAGTCGGCGGCTGACCAATACCGGTGGATGAACTTGTGGAGGAATCGGGAAACACCTCGTTTCACGAAGGCGTTACAATCCGGTCAACAAAAAAGATTTCAAAAATGACGGAAAAATGACGTTGACGATCTATGGCTGAATACGTCAGATTGTATGGGCCGAATGTGGTGCCACTAAATCTGGTAGAAAAACCGGTGTTGGGCACAGGGCGAGGGTCGGAAAGCACATAATAGTAACGTGCAGCCGTTTGGACGGGTTTGCGCTGCCGCGGGTAGCGCAGGGTTCGTTGCGCCCGAATTTTTTGGCAGGTGGGCGATCCTTGATTTGGGGGTCAATCACTAAGGGACAAGTTGATTGAATCTAGGGCGGCGGACATGCAGATTGACAGGAAATTCACTAAATCGGGACAAGATGCCTACGCGGATTTGGACTTTGTGTCCGCAACGTCTGAGATTCGGAATCCTGATGGCACGATAGTCTTCCGGCTGGAAGATATCGAAGTGCCGTCAAGCTGGAGTCAGGTGGCCAGTGACGTCATCGCTCAGAAATACTTCCGCAAAGCCGGTGTGCCTACCAAGCTGAAGAAAGTTAAGGAAAAAGACGTGCCCGAATTCCTGTGGCGCTCGGTCCCGGCCGAGGGTGCAGAATTCGACGGAGAAACGTCTTCGAAACAGGTGTTTGACCGACTGGCTGGTGCCTGGGCTTATTGGGGCTGGAAGGGTGGCTATTTCTCGACCGAGGAAGACGCACGCGCCTACTTTGACGAGATGCGCTATATGCTGGCGACCCAACGCGCCGCGCCGAACTCGCCACAGTGGTTCAATACGGGCCTTCAATGGGCTTACGGTATCGACGGTCCTGCGCAGGGTCACCACTATGTCGACTATAAAACCGGCAAACTGACCAAGTCGAAATCCGCTTACGAACATCCGCAGCCGCACGCGTGCTTCATCCAGTCTGTCGATGATGATCTGGTCAACGAAGGCGGCATTATGGATCTGTGGGTGCGCGAGGCGCGCCTGTTTAAATATGGCTCGGGAACCGGGACCAACTTCAGCCATCTGCGTGCAGAGGGCGAAGCGCTGTCGGGTGGCGGCAAGTCTTCGGGCCTGATGGGCTTTCTCAAGATCGGCGACCGCGCCGCTGGCGCGATCAAATCAGGCGGAACAACCCGTCGAGCAGCAAAGATGGTAATCGTCGATGCAGATCATCCCGATATCGAGCAATTCATCGAATGGAAGGTGATCGAAGAGCAGAAGGTGGCCTCGATCGTTGCCGGATCGAAGATGCACGAGAAGATGCTGAACGGCATTTTCGAGGCCATCCGCAGCTGGGACGGTGCCGCCGATGACGCTTATGATCCGAACAAGAATGACAGCCTGAAAACCGCTGTGCGCGAGGCCAAAAAGGTCGCGATCCCCGAGACTTATATTAAGCGCGTACTGGATTACGCACGGCAGGGTCACGACAGTATCGAATTCCCTACCTATGATACGGACTGGGACTCGGAAGCTTATAGTTCAGTCTCGGGCCAGAACTCCAACAACTCGATCCGCGTGACCAACGCGTTCCTGACCGCCGTTGAGAAAGACGCCGATTGGGAATTGATCAACCGGACTGATGGCAAGGTCGCCAAGACCGTTAAGGCGCGCGATCTGTGGGAGAAAGTCGGCCATGCCGCATGGGCCTGTGCCGATCCGGGTATCCAGTTCCACGACACGGTTAACGAGTGGCACACATGCCCGGAAGACGGCGAGATTCGCGGATCGAACCCGTGCTCGGAATACATGTTCCTTGATGACACGGCTTGTAACCTTGCGTCGATGAACCTGCTGACCTTCCTGAAGGATGGTGAGTTCCAGGCGGCGGACTATATGCACGCTTCGCGCCTGTGGACCCTGACGCTGGAAATCTCGGTGACGATGGCGCAGTTCCCGTCGAAGGAAATCGCGCAACTGTCTTACGATTTCCGTACCTTGGGTCTGGGCTACGCGAATATCGGCGGTCTGTTGATGAACATGGGCTACAGCTATGACTCGGATGAGGGTCGTGCGATCTGCGGCGCGCTTACCGCGATCATGACTGGTGTGGCCTATGCGACTTCGGCGGAAATTGCCGGTGAGCTGGGTGCGTTCAAGGGCTATGAGCGCAACGCGGACCACATGCTGCGTGTCATCCGCAACCACCGCCGCGCGTCGCAGGGTGTCACGGAGGGCTATGAGAAGCTGGCAGTGAAGCCGGTACCTCTGGACCACGGCAATTGCCCGGACAAGCGTTTGATCGACTTGGCCATGTCAGCCTGGGATGAGGCACTAAGCCTTGGCGAAAAGAACGGGTACCGCAATGCGCAGGCGACCGTGATCGCGCCGACCGGCACCATCGGTCTGGTGATGGATTGCGACACCACCGGGATCGAGCCGGACTTTGCTCTGGTCAAGTTCAAGAAGCTGGCCGGTGGCGGTTACTTCAAGATCATTAACCGCTCGGTGCCTTCGGCGCTGGAGAAGCTGGGTTATTCCTCGTCTCAGATCGAAGAGATCGTGGGCTACGCGGTTGGTCATGGCACCATCGGCAACGCGCCGGGGATTAATCACACCTCTTTGACCGGCCACGGCTTTGGTCCGAACGAACTGGCGAAAGTGGACGCTGCGCTGGAAAGCGCCTTTGATATCCGCTTCGTCTTCAACCAGTGGACGCTGGGCGAGGATTTCTGCACCGGCGTTCTGGGCATCCCGGCCACCAAGCTGAATGACCCGACTTTCGACCTTCTGCGTCACTTGGGTTTCACCCGCGCGGATATCGAGGCGGCGAATGATCACGTCTGCGGAACCATGACTTTGGAAGGCGCGCCGCACTTGAAAGAGGAACACTATTCCATCTTTGATTGCGCCAACCCGTGCGGCAAGAAAGGTAAGCGTTTCCTTGGGGTTGACAGCCACATCACCATGATGGCGGCAGCGCAGAGCTTCATCTCGGGTGCGATCTCGAAGACGATCAACATGCCGAACGACGCGACCATCGAAGACTGTCAGAAGGCATATGAGTTGTCGTGGTCGCTGGGTGTGAAGGCGAACGCGCTGTACCGCGACGGCTCGAAACTGTCTCAGCCTCTGGCCGCTGCATTGGTTGAGGATGATGATGAGGCCGCCGAGGTTCTGGAAAGCGGCACACCGGCCGAAAAAGCTGCCGTGCTGGCCGAGAAGGTCATCGAGAAGGTCGTCGTCAAGGAGATCGTCCGCTCGCACCGCGAAAAGATGCCCGAGCGTCGGAAGGGTTATACTCAGAAAGCCATCGTGGGCGGCCACAAGGTCTATCTGCGGACGGGTGAATACTCGGACGGTTCGCTGGGCGAAATTTTCATCGACATGCACAAGGAAGGCGCTGGCTTCCGGGCCATGATGAACAACTTTGCCATCGCGGTCTCGGTCGGCCTGCAATACGGCGTTCCGCTGGAAGAGTTCGTGGACGCCTTTACCTTCACCAAGTTCGAACCGGCGGGGATGGTGCAGGGCAACGACTCGATCAAGAACGCGACGTCGATCCTAGACTACATCTTCCGCGAGCTGGCCGTCAGCTATCTGGACCGCACTGATTTGGCCCATGTGAAGCCCGAAGGCGCGACCTTTGACGATATCGGCCGGGGCGAGGAAGAGGGCGTCTCAAACGTATCCGAGGTCAGTGAAACAGCGGCTTCCAAGTCCTTGGAAGTGTTGAAGCAAATCAGCTCGACCGGGTATCTGCGCAAGCGGTTGCCGCAGGATCTGGCCGTGTTCACACCGCAAGCAGATGCGACCGGGATGGCGGAACCTGCCGCCGTGTTCGAAGCCCCTGCTGAAACCGCAGTGGCGACCGGTATGGACGCCCGCACCAAAGCCAAGATGCAAGGGTACGAGGGTGATCCCTGTGGTGAATGCGGAAACTACACGCTGGTGCGCAACGGCACCTGCATGAAATGCAACACCTGCGGTGCGACCAGCGGGTGTAGCTAAGGCAAACGCCCCGTCAGGCGGGGTGTAGGGACCTGGGCTTTCCCCCGAATGCCCGGTCCCGACGAATACGGAAGAAGGCGCCGAGACTTACCGACGATGCCTTTTTCCACTCGGCCGACATGCCCGTGTCGGCCGGGAACAGGGTGGGGCGGAATATTGCTCTTTCCCACTCTCTCACGGGACGGGTGCGCTCGTCCCATGCGCAGTCCAGGCCGCAGGCAAAAAAACACCGGGCGGTCAACGATATGAGCCTGGATGGCGAAACTTAAAGGGGGCCTCGGCCCCCTTTTTTTCATACACTTACGTTGGCAAGTGAATGTTGAATTTCTCGCGAAGGGCCGCGTCCAGCATGGGATCGAACCGTGCGGGTGACGGCGTGGACAAGATTTCCTCTTTCCGGGCCGTGGCCTTGGCGATCAGATCAGGCTTGTCCAATTCGGCCCATTCTTTGGGAGACGTGCGGTCGCCATAAGTCGGATACACGTAATCCGCTTGCATTCGGCTTAGCGTTGCATCGGTGCCGAGGTAATGGCCCGGGCCGCCCATGCAGACTTCGGCGATCTGGTCGAGCGCCAGCGTTTCATCCGTGACTTCGATCCCACGAACACAGCGCTGCGCCTGTCCTATAATGTCATCCCCTAGGATCAGGCTTTCAAAACAAAAACCCAGCAATGAGGCGTGCATTCCAGCGGCCTCGTACACCATATTCACGCCAGCCAATCCCGCCATGACATTCGAGCACATCTGCTCCCAGCCGGCCTGCATATCTGGCATTTTCGAGTCCGATGCGCCGGCCGCCGCGCCGCCGGGAAGATCATAGAACTGGTGCATTTGTCCGCACCCGGCAGTCAGTAGGGCTTGCTCGCCCGAGCCTATGGACATAGCGCCGGTTCGCAGGTCCAACCCAAAGGGCCAGGTGCCAAAAACTGCAGGTGCGCCTGGGCTTACGGCATTTACATAAACCAGTCCGGCCAGGCATTCGGCGGTGGCCTGTGTAATTGCGCCCGCGATGGTCGAGGGGGCCGTCGCACCGGCCATACCTGCGGACAACATTAGTACAGGCATTCCAGCCTTGATACACTCCTCCATCACTTCGCAACTTTCGGTGGCGAATTTCATCGGAGGAACAACGAAACAGTTCGAGTTCGATACAAATGGTCGCTCGCGCCACTTATCCTCTCCGCCCGCGATCATGTGCAACATCTCAACCGCTGGGGCGACATGGCTGGGCTCTGTGAACGACGTGCCGATGTGTTTGAACGTGCCAGAACAGGCGGCATACACGGTGTTCAGGTCCATCTCCATGTTGTCCGTGATGTCGCGACACACCATAGGGCGTTGAACGAAATGGATATTATCCAGTTGCTGACAAATCCGCGCTGCATCGTGCAGGTCTTGAACGGTCGAGTCCCGATACTCCCGACCATGGACGTCGACCATGCTGACAGCAGCGCCCGCGGTGCCATAGTGGACGCGCGTGCCCGACAGATCGAGATCCATCTGCCCATCACGGCTGTGCAGGGTCACGGAACGATTGGCATTGGCAATCGTGTCTTCGACCAGCGCCCGCGGAAAGCGAATGCGCCCGTCGTCGCCCAAGGTGCATCCAGCGCCGACCAGATAGTCAATCCCGCTTTGCGGCGCGTCCGCAAGCCCGATCGTTTCAAGCGCGGTCAGCGCGGCCTCGTGTATCTGTTCAACCTGCCGAGGGGTGAGCGGTTTCAGTGTTCCGCCTTCAAGGCCAGGGCGAACGGGGCGCAAGTGGTCGGGAAGGGCCGAGGCACGGGCCGCGCGACGTGCGGCACGGCCGCCGCTGCGAGAGGAGGTACGGGATTGGTCGTTCATATCAAAGTCCGATTGGTGAGTTGCGAGTGGTCTAAGGGCGGTTCAATCCCGGACTGGTCGCCCTCGGGCCGCGCGACCACGATCCGCACCGATGGTGCGGCTGATCAGCCGGATCTTCCAAACGTCACTGTGCATGAGGCTCCTCACCTTGTGGCATGCAGTGTTCCAAGTCGGGTCGCCTCATTCTGTTCTGTTTGCGACTTCGATGACCAAAAGCGAAACAAACCTGAGTTTTTCGGCACATAGATTACCTTAGGTAAAGAAATTACCCGTTTGATCCGGAAATCTGTTATACTTCGGTCACTTATTTAGCAGCAATTCGTGATCTCAATTGATTTTTAACGATTGGCTTCCAGTTGTATGGCACTCTGAAAAGAATACTCGAATGTTTTGATGAAAGGCTTTTGTAGTCTAATGAACCATCTGCTGCCCATCATTGTCGCGATGACACTGACCGGCACCATCTCGGCTTTTGCCGAGGATTGGAGCGGGGCTTATGCAGGATTCAGCTTTGGTTATGCAGATGCAGATGGCCGGAACGGCGCAAGCGGTAGTGATTCTAGCTTCGGTCCTCATGTCGGGTATGACCACGATTTTGGGAATTTCGTTCTGGGAGGTGAGCTTGAGTATAATCGGCTGTCTTTGAATCTGGGCCAGAACGAAGGTAGCCTAGACGGCATGACCCGCGTGAAACTGCGTGGCGGGTACGATTTCGGATCTGCGCTTGGGTATGTAGTTGTGGGAGCCGCACGAGTAGATTCTTCGGTCGAAAATGACACAGCTGCGGTCTACGGAATCGGCGTTGCCTATCCGGTCACCGATAGATTTGTCATCAGTGGTGAGGCTTTAAGACAGAATTTTGACGACGTGACCCGTTCCGAAGGCGGCCTCGATTCCAACGTTTTCAATTTGAGAACGACCTTTCGGTTCTGACCACGGCTACTCTGCTGCACTCTGGTCAGCCAACTCTTTCGCGAAATCACATATGGTTTTCAAAGCAGACGCAAAGCGCACGTCCTCGATTGTCATGGCCACGCGAATATGTCCTTTAGCAGCAGTGCCAAAACTCTCACCAGGCATCACCGCGATTCGACGCTTATCCAGCAGTGCATTTGCGAACTCTAAACCGCTGAGGCCGGTCGCACGCACGTCCAGCATCAGGTACATCGCGCCTTGCGCGGGCACTAAGCCGACCATGGTCTGCTCGCTCAGAATTTCGAGCGCCAGCGTCCGTCTGCGGCGGAACGGAGCCGCGATGCTGTTTTCAAGGTCATCTCCGGCGGTCAACGCAAAATGGGCCGCGTCCTGAACGAAGCCGGGTACGCCGTAGGTCGTGTGTGTGGCCAATGTGATCAGATAAGAGATCACTTTTTCTGGCCCGACGACCCACCCGCATCGAGAGCCCGTCATGGCATGCGATTTGGACATTGAGCCAACAACCAAAGTGCGGTCCGCCATATCAGGCAGGCTGCGGGGTGAGATGTGCGCTCCATCCCAAACCTGCGTGTCGTAAACTTCGTCGGAAATCAGCCACAGGTCGCGTTTACGGCAGACATCGGCCAGGCCCTCGAGGGTCTGGCGGGAATACACGACCCCGGTAGGGTTGTTGGGCGTATTGATGAGCAACGAAACCGCACCGTCAGAGGCGGCTTCGATCTGCTGGGGGTCTGGCTGAAAGGCTGCCTTGGCTGTGGTTTGAACCGCCCGGTCGATGGCGCCGGCGCCGCGGATCGTTCCAGGGTAGGTGGCATAGTACGGGTCCAGGTACAGGCCAACATCACCCGGATCGCAAACCGCCATATGGGCCGCGAACAGAGCCGATTGACCACCGGGTGTAATCAATACGTTGTTACGTGTGGTGGGAACACCGGTTCGCGTTTGAACGCGCGCAGCTACTGTATCGCGCAGCAGATCCGTACCGGGCACCAATGCGTATCCCGTATGGCCTTGTCGGGCGGACAGATTCATCGCACGCAGAATTGACGGGTCTGTGCGGATATCATGTTCCCCAATGGTCAGTTCGGTAACCGCAAGGCCTTCGGTTATCATTCGTCGGGCGCGGTAGAATACGTCCCACCCGTCGCCGTCGCCTCTGGTCAATTGCTTAATACGCCGTGACAGTTTCATGATGCGCCTCTGCCTGTTTTGTAGCCGAAAGGGCCAGAGCGTTTTGTGAATGTCAATTCGAGGCAGCGTGAAAACAGGGGCTTGGCGGAACAATGCCCGCATGATAACCAAACTCTATGAAACTGACGTTCTGCATCATTACCTGCTGCATTTCCTGCTGATTTATCAAGCGGGCCAGTTTCTTTCGTTTTCATCCCTGAGACAAGTTGCTAAGCCCGCGCCAACGCGAGACGCCACGCCGTTCTTAGGAGCCGACCGATGACTACGATCAAACTGCACAACACAAGGACCCGGACGAAAGAGGATTTCGTGCCGATCAGTGCTGACAACGTGCGGATGTATGTCTGTGGTCCGACGGTTTATGACCGCGCCCATCTGGGCAATGCGCGGCCCGTAGTGGTGTTTGACGTGCTCTATCGGTTGCTGCGCCACACCTATGGCGCGGATCACGTAACCTATGTGCGCAATTTCACCGACGTGGATGACAAGATCAACGCGACTGCTCTGGCGCGGCAGAAAGCGGGTGCAGCGGGCACGTTGGAGCAGCTTGTGCAGGAACGCTCGGACGAGACGATCGGCTGGTACCTGCATGACATGGGCGCTTTGGGCGCGCTGGAGCCCAACGAGATGCCGCGCGCGACGCAGTATATTGGCCAGATGATAGCCATGATCGAGGACTTGATCGCCAAAGGCCACGCCTATGCAGCCGAGGGGCATGTTCTGTTCGCTGTGGACAGCTGGAAGGCTAAATACGGCGCGCTGTCTGGTCGTTCGGTCGATGACATGATCGCCGGGGCGCGGGTCGAGGTTGCGCCTTACAAGAAAAACCCGATGGATTTCGTGCTTTGGAAACCGTCGAGTGACGAGTTGCCGGGCTGGGACAGCCCGTGGGGACGGGGACGTCCGGGATGGCATATCGAATGCTCGGCCATGAGCTTTGAGCTGTTGGGTGAGAGTTTTGACATTCACGGCGGCGGCAATGATCTGATGTTCCCTCATCATGAAAACGAGATAGCGCAAAGCTGCTGCGCCCATCCCGAGGGCGAGTTCGCGCGGGTTTGGCTGCATAATGAGATGCTGCAGGTTGAGGGCAAGAAGATGTCCAAGTCTTTGGGCAATTTCTTCACCGTACATGATCTGCTGGATCAGGGCGTTCCGGGTGAGGTGATCCGGTTTGTGTTCTTACAGACGCATTACCGCAAGCCGATGGACTGGACCGAGAAGAAAGCCCGCGACGCCGAGGCGACGCTGCGCAAGTGGCGGGCGCTGACAGCGGGCATCGAGCCCGCCGCCAGCGCGGCCCCCTCGTTGATAGCCGCGCTGGGTGATGACCTCAACACGGCGGGGGCTGTCGCGGAACTCCACCGTCTGGCGGCAGAGGGTGACGCAGCGGGCCTGTTGGCCAGTGCGCAAGTTCTGGGGTTGTTGGAGCCTGAAATGGGCGCTTGGGCCGATACGGGCTCGGCAGATCTTTCTGGTCATGCGGCGCGTCTGGCCGAGGCGCGGGCCCAGGCGATGCAAAGCAAGGACTTCTCGGAAGTGGACCGGTTGAAGGCGGCCTATGTCGCAGCAGGGCTGGAAGTGCGGATGAGCAAGGACGGTGTGGAGCTGGTGCCGGGGGCCGGGTTTGACGCTGCCAAGCTGGAGGGTGTGTGATGTCGAAGGAACGGCTTTATCTATACGACACCACCCTGCGCGACGGGCAGCAGACCCAGGGTGTGCAGTTCTCGACTGCTGAAAAGGTGCAGATTGCCAAGGCTCTGGATGAGCTGGGCGTGGACTATATCGAGGGCGGTTGGCCCGGTGCAAACCCCACCGACAGCGCGTTTTTCGAGGTTGCGCCAAAGACCTCGGCCCGGTTGACAGCGTTTGGGATGACTAAACGGTCGGGCCGGTCGGCCGAGAATGATGATGTGCTGGCCGCCGTGATGAATGCTGGCACGCAGGCCGTCTGTCTGGTGGGCAAGTCCCATGACTACCACGTGACCCACGCGTTGGGGACCACACTGGAAGAGAATGTCGAGAATGTCCGCGCCTCGTTCGCGCATATCGTGGCGCAGGGGCGCGAGGCGCTGTTTGACGCCGAGCATTTCTTTGATGGCTACAGGGACAATCCCGCCTATGCGGTTCAGGTCTGCCGGGCGGCTCTGGACGCAGGCGCGCGCTGGATTGTGCTGTGCGATACCAATGGCGGTGCGCTGCCAGCCGAGGTTTCGCGCATTGTGACCGAAGTGATCGCCGCAGGTCTGCCGGGCGATCGTTTGGGTATTCATACGCACAATGACACCGAAAACGCAGTCGCCTGTTCCCTTGCTGCTGTGGATGCAGGCGCGCGACAGATACAGGGCACGCTGAACGGGCTGGGCGAGCGGTGTGGCAATGCGAACCTGACCGCTTTGATCCCGACCTTGTTGCTGAAAGAACCCTATGCATCGAACTTTGATATAGGCGTCACCTCACAGGCGCTGGCCGGTCTGACGCGGATCAGCCGGATGCTGGATGACATCCTGAACCGGGTGCCCAGCAAACAATCGGCCTATGTGGGGGCCTCGGCCTTTGCGCATAAGGCGGGGCTGCACGCCAGCGCGATCCTCAAGGATCCCTCGACCTATGAGCATGTAGATCCGGGGGCAGTCGGCAATGCGCGGATCATCCCGATGTCAAATCAGGCTGGGCAATCGAACCTGCGCAAGCGCCTGACCGAGGCGGGGCTGTCGGTGGAAAAAGCCGACCCTGCATTGGGGCGCATCCTTGACCGGATCAAACAGCGCGAGGCCGAGGGCTATTCTTATGACACCGCACAGGCCAGTTTTGAACTGCTGGCGCGGGATGAGTTGGGGCAACTGCCCGAGTTCTTTGAGGTCAAGCGGTACAAAGTGACCGTTGAACGGCGCAAGAACAAGTACAACAAGATGGTCAGCCTGTCCGAAGCCGTGGTCGTGGTGAAAGTCGACGGCGAAAAGAAGCTGTCGGTCAGTGAGTCTCTGGATGAGGATGGCAGCGATCGCGGACCGGTGAACGCGCTTGCCAAGGCGCTGGCGAAAGATCTGGGGCAATATTCGCAGGTTCTGGCGGATATGCGGCTGGTGGATTTCAAGGTGCGCATCACCCAAGGCGGGACCGAGGCTGTGACCCGCGTCATCATCGACAGCGAAGACGGGCAGGGGCGGCGCTGGTCGACCGTGGGCGTCAGTGCGAACATAGTCGATGCCTCGTTCGAGGCTCTGCTGGATGCGATCCAGTGGAAACTGGTGCGTGATTGCGGGCCGCAGGCGGTGGTGGCCGAGTGAGCGTTGCCTTCGACGATGACGTAAAGGCCTGCGCCGCACTTGTGCATCGCGCTGATCCGGATCGGTTCATGGCGGTGATGGCGGCTCCGGTTGCGGTGCGACCCAAGCTCTTTCCGATTTACGCACTAAATGCCGAGGTGGCGCGCGCGCCGTGGGTCACGCAAGAGACGATGATCGCCGAAATGCGTCTGCAATGGTGGCGCGATGCGTTGCAGGAAATTGCCGAAAGTGGAACTGTGCGCCGGCACGAGGTGGTGACGCCCTTGTCCCGTGTGCTGTCGCCTCATCTGGCCGCGCAACTTGATGAGTATGTGGCCGTAAGGCGTTGGGATATATATCGTGATCCGTTCGAAGATCAGGCCCATTTCGACACCTATCTGGACCAGAGCGCAGGTAGCCTAATGGTTGCTTCTGCGCAGGTTCTGGGGCCAGCGGATGAGGGCGTTTTGCGCGACTTCGGCTATGCGGTTGGCGTGGCGAATTGGTTGCGCGCGATCCCCGAGCTTGAGGCGCGCGGGCGCATCCCATTGTTGGACGGCACACCTGACGGGGTGCGGGCGCTGGCGCAAGCAGGGTTGGACCAGTTGCGGCGGGCGCGGGCGAATGCGGCGATGGTGTCGGCACAGGCACGTCCGGCGCTGTATTCCGGGTGGCAAGCCGAATGGGTGCTGCGTCGCGCCATTGCCAAACCGGATCGTGTGGCTGCCGGGGATATGGCGCAGGGGGAAATGCGGCGCAGGTTGTCCCTGATGTGGACGGCCGCGCGGGGGCACTGGTAGGCGATCAGGCGGCCTCGGGTTCCGTAGGCTTCAACACCAGCCACAACAGCGCGCCACCGGCCAAGGTCAACAGAGGGATCATGGCAAGGTTCACCGCCGTCCACCCCTCGACCGCCGAACCGCCCGAGCAGTTCATCAACCCGCCCGAAGCAAGCGAGGCAAAGGTTACGCCGCCGAACACCAGCAGGTCATTCAAGCCCTGCATCCGCCCGCGTTCATTCACGTCATGGGCAGAGGCCAGCATCGTAGTGGCCCCGATAAAGCCAAAGTTCCAACCGATACCCAGCAGGATCAGCGCGATGAAGAAATTGCCAAGCTCGACCCCTTGCAGGGCGACCACTCCGGCTGCGCCCAGAATGGCAAGGCCAAGGGCAACGATTCTCTCGACTCCAAAGCGGGCGATCAACTGACCGGTGAAAAAGCTGGGGATATACATGGCCAGAACATGCCCAGTCACCACATCGGCCGCGTCATTGGCCGAATAGCCGCAGCCGACAACCGCCAGCGGGGTTGAGGTCATGACAAGGTTCATCAGCGCATATGACACCATCGCGCAGATGATCGCGACGGCGATGCGCGGGGTTTTCAACATCTCAAGCCGGGTGCGACCTTTGGGTGCGTCCTCTGCCATTTTTGCCGGGGTCGGGATGTCGAGAAAGAAGAACAGGACAGAGCCGATCACATTCACCGCAATCACCGCCATATAGGTGCCGAGGAACGGGATCACATAGGCGGTTGAGGTCAGCTTGACGATCTGTGGCCCGATGATCGCCGCCGCAAGCCCTCCAGCCATGACATAGGAAATCGCTTTGGGGCGGAAAGCGTCCGAGGCCGTATCGGCGGCGGCAAAGCGGTAAAAGCCGTGTGCGCTCATATAGATACCGGTCAACAGGCTGCCTAGCAGAAAGATGGGGAATGACCCCAGATACAGGCCGTAAGCCCCGACCAGACCGCCAAGCGCACCTGCAGTTGCGCCCACCAGAAAGCCAACGCGCCGTCCCCAGCGCTGCATGATGGCCGAGATCGGCGTTGCCGCCAGCATCGACCCAAGCACGATCAGTGAGATCGGAAGGGTCGCCAGACAGGCATTGGTCGCCAGCGACTCGCCCGCCAACCCGCCGACGATAAAGATCATCGGCATCTGTGCGCCCAGCACCGCTTGCGCGGCCACCAGAACGGCGACGTTGCGTTTGGCCTGGCTGTCATCGGGGGTAGTGGCGGTCATCGTCATGCGCCCATGGGTATCCGCGAAAAGCATGTCGCACAAGCGGGTTGCATATGCGTCAAAGCAGCCTAACGTGTGCGCAATCAAACAGCCTGAGGCCCGCATGTCCGTCGGACGTATCATCGAAACCAACGACTGTGTGCGTGAGGGGGCCGAGTGGCTGGGCAATGCCTGCCCGCGCATGGCCTATGCGCTGGATCAGGTGGGACCGTTGCCCCTGCGTCGCAAGCCTGACGGGTTCGCGCAACTGCTCAGCGCGATTGTCAGCCAGCAGGTCAGCGTGGCCTCGGCCAATGCGATCTGGAAACGGTTGCAGGACGCGAAACTGACCGGCCCGCGCAAGATCATGTGGGCCACGGATGATGACCTGCGCGCCGTTGGGCTGAGCCGTCAGAAAATTCGCTATGCTCGCGCGCTGGCCGAGGCGCGTATTGATTACAAGGCGTTACGCGATCTTCCTGACGCGGAGGTGGTCGCCGTTCTGACCGAAGTTCCTGGCATCGGGGTCTGGACCGCCGAGATCTACGCCATGTTCTCGCTGGGCCGCGCCGATGTGATCGCACCGGGCGATCTGGCGCTGCAAGAGGCCGCGCGTATCCTCTACGATCTGCCCAAGCGCCCGACCGACAAAGAATTACGGCAGATGGCCGACGCTTGGTCGCCCTGGCGGTCGGTTGCGGCGCGGGTGTTGTGGGCCTATTACCGGGTGGCAAAGGAACGAGAAGGGATCAGATGACTCGAGTATTGAATGCGCTCCGAAAAGAGCCTGTTTCGGGCGACACGCGCTCGGTCGTGGTGTTTGTGCATGGCTATGGCGCCAACGGGGCCGATCTGCTGGGGCTGGCCGAACCACTGGGTGAGCATCTACCCGACACGCTGTTCGTGGCGCCCGACGCGCCCGAGCAAATCCCTGGTATGCCCAACGGATTTCAATGGTTCCCGATCCCGTGGATCGACGGCTCGTCCGAAGAAGAGGCGCGTCGCGGTATGGAGATGGCGGTCGAGGATTTCAACGCCTTCCTTGACGCGCTGATGGTGGATGAGGACGTGCTGCCCGAACAGGTGGTGCTGTTCGGCTTCAGTCAGGGCACGATGATGAGCCTGCACGTGGCCCCGCGCCGCGAAGACCCGGTAGCTGGGATCGTCGCCTTCTCGGGCCGGTTGCTAGAGCCTGATCTGCTGCCCGATGAGACGGTCAGTCGGATGCCGATCCTTCTGGTGCATGGAGACGCTGATGATGTGGTGCCGCCGCAATCGCTGCCTGAGGCGGCCGAGGCGCTGCAGGCTGCCGATTTCAAAGAGGTTTACGCCCATATCATGAAGGGTACCGGCCACGGTATCGCGCCTGATGGCCTGAGCGTAGCGTTGGCCTTCATGCGTGACAAGCTGAGCCTGTGATCCAATGATCGCAGTCCGGCCGATGATGCCCGAGGATGTGGCAGCCGCGTGTCGGATCCTCAACCAGATTATCGAGATCGGGGGGACGAC
Source organism: Ruegeria sp. SATB045 (assembly GCF_059613525.1). Lineage (NCBI taxonomy): Bacteria > Pseudomonadati > Pseudomonadota > Alphaproteobacteria > Rhodobacterales > Roseobacteraceae > Ruegeria > Ruegeria sp. SATB045. The sequence continues at coordinate 44,301 of NZ_JBXWSR010000034.1, forward strand.
TGCGTTCGAGATCCCGTTCTCTGAGGCACTTTTTGCGCAAAGCTACCTGGATGGGCCGGACAAGATTTGTTGTCATGTTGCGCTGGACCGTGATGGCGAGGTGGCCGGTTTCCAGTGGCTGGGATCGCATGCAAAATTGCCTGACGACTGCGCCGATATCGCCACTTTTGCGCGCCGCGATCCGGTTTTGAAAGGTGTTGGGCGCGCGCTGTTTGCCGAAACCTCGAAACATGCGGCGGCTTTGGGGTTCAGCGCGATCAATGCCACGATCCGGGCCGATAACCGCCAAGGGTTGAGCTACTACGACAAGATGGGTTTTCTGGACTACTCGGTCGCTTATGGCGTTCCCCTTCGGGACGGCACACCGGTTGATCGGATTTCCAAACGGTTTGAACTGAGAAAGGGTTAAGAATGCTGGTCGTTACTGGAACGGTTGAGGTCGCGCCGGAAGGCGTTGAACGGGCGGCAAAAGCCGCGCAGGAAATGGTGGCGGAAACGGTGAAAGAACAAGGCTGTAACATCTACGAATTCAGCCAGGTTCTTGGGCATTCCAACCGCTTCCGAGTGTACGAAGAGTGGGAAAGCCAAGCTGCGCTTGAGGCGCATATGGCCACGCCGCATATGGCCGTGTTTCAGGATGCTTTGGGTAAGGTTGGGGTCACATCCGCAGATATTTACCGCATCGTAGGCGGCGAAAAACAGCCGCTTCGGTAATCAATTCCAAAGGTGGGGTTCTGTGAACTCCACCGAGTTGCCCGCCGGATCGCGCACGTAAAGCGAGTGCGCACCGTTCGGCCAATCGAACTCGGCATCCAGGGGTACGTTCCAGTCCAGCAGGTGTTTGCGCATCACCGCGATCTGGTCGCGGGGCATGGACAGGCAGACATGGCCCGGTCCGCGCGCTCCATGAGGGGGCACGGGCAGGTCGGGGTTCAGTGGCGGTTTCTCGGTCTCGTCAGCGTTGAAGATCAGCAGAACCGTCGCACCCACGCGATAGAACACATGCCGGTCGGTAACCCGCTGGATTTTTTTCAGCGCCAGAACCTCACCATAGAATTGTTCGGCCACGTCAAGGTCATCGACGTACAAAGCGGCCTCAAGAATGCCCTGCGGGGTGGGGATATCCGACGTGATTTTCATGGCCTAAGCCTATCACAAACGGAGTTTTTTGTCACCGACGGGGTCGGCGGTCACGTTTACGCTGTGGTGCCGCGTTGATCGCGGGTTCGGATAGGCTGTCCCATTGGCCGGGATCCAGCCCATCCAGCGTCCAGTCGCCGATGCGGGCGCGGATCAGGCGCAGGGTCGGGTGGCCCACAGCCGCCGTCATGCGGCGAACCTGCCGGTTCTTGCCTTCGCGTAGGGTCAGTTCGATCCAGCAATCGGGCACTGTCTGACGTTCGCGGATCGGAGGGGTGCGCGGCCAAAGCCCATCGGGTTCATCCATCATCCGGGCCTTGGCGGGGCGGGTCACGCCATCTTTCAACTCAACCCCGTCGCGCAGCGCCTTCAGCGCGGCGGCATCGGGCAGCCCTTCGACCTGTACCCAGTAGGTTTTGGCCATCTTGTGCTTAGGGTCGGCGATATGCGCCTGCAGCCGCCCATTGTCGGTCAGCAGCATCAGCCCTTCGCTGTCACGGTCCAACCGCCCGGCAGGATAGACGCCCGGTAGGTCGATGAAATCCGACAGGGTGCTGCGCGGTGTGTCCGCGTTCGCCCGGTCGGTAAATTGCGGCAGCACGTCGAAGGGTTTGTTGAATCGAATAAACCAGCTCATGGCCTTCGCCATAGCGCGGCGGATACTGTCGTGCAACCTGTGGATAACTGTCATGTGCCTGTTACGCAGGCAGCTTACCCATTCCCCGAGATATTGTGGATACTCAGGGCTTGTCAGAGTTTTAACACGATATATAGTTAACTTAAGGCCGGGGCGGGTGTTCCCCGCTCTGATGTCAAACGGGCAGAGCAGAGCGAGGAGCGATTCTGATATGGACGCAGACTTCAGGACCGAATTTGTCAGGGAACCCGGTGCGCTAAAGCATCATCCGGCACTGGTTTTGAACGCCGATTATCGCCCCTTGTCTTACTATCCACTGTCCCTTTGGCCATGGCAGGAGGCTGTGAAAGCCGCCTGGCTGGATCGGGTGGACATTGTGGCCGAGTATGACGAGGTCGTCCGAAGCCCCAGCACTGAAATCCGAATACCGTCGGTTGTTGTGCTGAAAGACTATGTAAAACCCAGAAAGCGCGTGGCCTTCACGCGCTTTAATTTATTTCTAAGGGATGAATTCCGCTGCCAGTATTGCGGCAGCCGGGGGGATCTGACGTTTGACCACGTGGTGCCGCGTGCCGCAGGCGGTGTGACCAGTTGGCAGAATGTGGTGGCGGCGTGCAGCCCGTGCAACCTGCGCAAAGGGTCGAAATCGCTGCGGCAGGCAGGAATGACCCTGCGCAAGCCGCCGCGCCAGCCCGATGCCGAAGCCTTGCGCAATGTCGGGCGGAAGTTCCCGCCCAATCACCTGCATGACAGCTGGATCGACTTTCTTTACTGGGATGCCGAGCTGGACGAGTTCTGACGCCAGGCCAGCATCCAGAATACAATCAGCACAGTCGAGATTACGCCGTTCCAGGCGGCCATGGACAATCCGAACATCTCCCACGGGATGTCATCGCAGCGTACAAGGGGCGCGGTCATGATCTGGTCGAACAGGTCCTGAGTCGATAGTCCTCCGATATCACCGGAAGTGCAGCTTGAGGGGCCTTCCCACCACCCTTGCTCGACCCCGGCGTGGAAAAAGCCGATAGACGCAGTGGACAGCGCAGCTAGTGCTCCGACGAGGGGTAAAAAGTTCAAACGCGGCAGCGCCAGAGCCAACGCGCCTACAACGAAAGCTACGGCATGAGGATAGCGTTGCCAAATGCACATTTTGCAAGGTGCCATACCGCCAAGGTATTGAAATGCCCACGCCCCCAGCAGCAACGCGCCAGAGCCGCCGGCAGCGACCAAAATCAGTTGAGCTCTTCGTGTCATATGTATTTCACCACGAGAAAGCCGCCGAACAGCAGGATTATGAACAACGTGAACATCAGGCCCAGTCGCTTTTCGATGAAGGCGCGGATCGGCTCTCCAAAGCCCCACAAAAGACCGGCTACAATGAAAAAGCGCAATGCACGTGCCAGAATCGACGTCGCAATGAATGTGCCCAGAGGCATGCCGGTCCAGCCCGACATAATGGTGATGACCTTGTAAGGAAAGGGGGTCACGCCCGCCGCCAGTACAGCCCAGAACCCGAAATCGTTGAAACGGGTGTTGAATTCCTCCATCGCGTGAGCCTTGCCCATGGATTCGAGGATGGGCTGACCGAGGCTTTCATAGAAAAACGCCCCAATCGCGTATCCAAGCAACCCACCGAGCACCGATGCGACCAACGCAACTGCCGCGATCAACCACGCGCGTGAGGGTCGCGCCAGGATCATCGGAATCATCAGCACATCGGGCGGAATCGGAAAGAACGAGCTTTCAATAAAGGCCACTACGGCCAATGCCCACAAAGCGTGCGGGTGTTCGGCCAGACGAATAGTCCAGTCATAGAGTGATCGTATCATTCGGCGCCAAAATCCCGGTCAACAGATGGGTTAGCCAAATCACGCGGTCATCCTAGGGTCAACTGCCGCCGGAAAAACAAATGACGATGGGTTGTTTTTTGCCTCTGGACCTTCCTGAACTTGGGCGCTAATCCAGTGTTCGTGGCCCAAGTGGCGGAATGGTAGACGCAGGGGATTCAAAATCCCCCGCCTTCACGGGCGTGAGAGTTCGAGTCTCTCCTTGGGCACCACAAGATTGCTATAAATATAATAGTATCAGTGACTTGTATTTTTCACTCCTGTTTAGCCCCCCAAATAGTCCCCCATGAGATCTATGGTGGATGAGTCGCTTGATCCTTTTGGAATCTCCGACACCGGATGTCCCGGATGTAATCAGTCCAGCGTGAAGTTGACTATGAGGCGGTCGGTATCCACCACTTCATCATCCTGTTTCCGCGGCAGAGCTTTGGCATGCCCAAATGGAATGAGAAACATCGCAATCTTGATAGCCTTGTCATGATTGCCCTTATCAACAGCGCCTTTCAGCTGCCCAAACAAGTATTGCATCGGTTCAACGTAGTTTCGACGCGATGCTAAATCTTCGTACCGCTTCATACGGTTACGCTTGAGTTTGTCCCGCTTTGACATGCGAGGATTATAACTATCCAACGCCTACTTGGAAAGAAAAGACGTTCGTTCTGCACGCAAAGCTGACGTTCGCTGTAAGTGCAGCGAAAGTCTGCGCTGAGCCCAAATCGGCCTTTCGTTTAAATGGATCAAACGTTTTGAAAGTGCACGAGTTCTGTGCGTTAGCATTGTGGCCTTACTCAAGCGAATAGCTGACGCAAAATTCTTGAAAAACCCTTTGAAATTGCTGGGCTGTTGAAAGTCAGATTTGGGCTGAGGTCGGTCAATCACCTAAGAATAGTCAAAACAGCTTTTCCTATTTTCTCTCCCATTTTTAAGGCAGGTGCCGGCAAATAAAAAACTTGGTATACCAAATTCCAAATACCTGATACGACAGCTGTGCGAGATTGCGAATCGGATCTGAGGAGGCCCGGTTCGAGAACTTAGGAGGATCGATAAATGATGAAGTTTCTTGCCACCGTTTCGGTTGCGGCCATGACCCTGACTGGGACCATCGCTGCTGCCGATGAATACCCGTCCAAAACCATCGAGGTTGTAACCCATGCTGGTAACGGCGGCGGTACTGACGTCACCACTCGCATGATGATGCTGCGTGCCCGTCGCGAACTGGGCACCGACATGGTCGTCGTAAACAAGAAAGGCGGCGGTGGCGCGGTTGCTATGGACCACTACTTGACTGTTCCGGCGGATGGCTATTCGATCTTGACCTTTACCATCGGTCATGCCGCAACAGTTGCCAAAGGCAAGACTGAGATGTCTCTGGATGATATCCGCCCGATCGCTCGTGGTACCGATGACCCTCAGATCCTGATGGTGCGTTGTGGTGAATACGAGGATGCTGAAGCTTTTGTCGCGGCTCAGAAGGAATCACCAATCAGCTATGGCACCACCCATTTGGGCAACATCGATGACGTATCGGCATTTATGTTCACCAAAAAAGGCGGCATGCAGACCCCGAAAATCGTTCCCTTCGAAGGCGGTGGCGAACTCGCGACCCAACTGGTTGCAGGTGCGGTTGACGCGGCTGTTCTGAACCTGGCCGAAGCCGGATCACAGATCGACGCAGGCGACGTTTGCCCGATCGTTGTTTTGGCCAGCGAGCGTATGGCAGGTCTGCCGGATGTGAAAACCGCCAAAGAGATGGGCATTGATGTCAGCTTCTCGACCGTTCGCGGCTTTGTTGTTCACGCCGATACGCCTGATGATGTTGCTGCAAAGATCGAGGATTCACTGCTGAAGTCCATGAACCACGGCGTTTACCAAGGCTTTTTGGAATCCGTCGGATTGGACAGCACGTCGGTGGTGGGTTCCGAAGAGTGGGGCAACCAGATCACTACTATGGTCACCGATATGGAATCCGCTCTGAAAGAGCTGGGTTTTATCGAATAATCTGACCCTTTACGCGCGGCAGGTCAGTTGCTTGCCGCGCTCACTTTTTGTGCGAACTGGTACAACTAATGCAAAAGTCCAATGAGAATACCGGACACGGTCCAAAGCGCGGTTTCGCGCAGCTCGCCGTCCCTTTGGGGATCTTGGTGTTTTGTGCCTGGGCCTTCTGGCTTTCGACGCAATTCGAACGCGTTCCGCCAATCCTGAAACGCGGTATGCAGCCCTCCGATTTCCCTCAACTGGTTATCGGTCTGATCATTCTACTGTCAGTCTGGTTGCTTTTTAAGGACCGTGATGAGGTCCCTGCAAAGCTCTCGCGACTTGTACAGTCCACAATCGGATTGCTCGTCGGGTTCCTGCTGATTGCCGAGATTGATCTCTTCCTTGGGCTGGGGCTGTTTGCTGTGTCGCTCGCGGCCCTGTGGGGTGAGCGGCGTGTCTGGGCACTTGTGCTGGTCGGCATCATCGCACCGCTGACGGTTTTCTTCTTGTTCAACGGCATTTTTGAGGTCCGCTTCCCGCGCGGGATCCTCACCAACCTCTGGTACGGGTAAAGACAATGGAAGCTGCTCTGATTGGCCTTTTGGCTCTTGCTGATCCCAACCTGCTGGCGCTGATATTTGCAGCGACACTGGGCGGTGTGTTGGTTGGTGCTCTCCCGGGATTGAACGCGACAACAGGTGTTGCGCTGCTTCTTCCCTTTACGATCACGATGCAACCTATTCCGGCCATCGCAATCCTGACAACGATTTATTGTGCCGCGACATTTGCCGGCGCAATCACTGCTATTCTCATCAATACGCCCGGGACTTCGGCCAGTGCCACCACTTGCTTAGATGGCTACCCCTTGGCGCAAAGGGGAGAGGCAGGCCGCGCGCTGGGGATGGCCGCGGTCTCCTCGACCATTGGTGGAATTATCTCTGTCGTGTGCCTGATGGCCGCTGCCCCATTGATGGCGCGGGCTGCGTATAACTTTGCACCGCCTGAATACTTTGCGCTGACAGTTTTCGGTCTGTCGATGTTGGCAACAATTGGAGATGGATCGCCGGTCAAGAACATCCTGTCCGGCGCGTTTGGCGTGCTGATCGCCACTGTCGGTATCGACCTGCTGACCTCGATCGAACGGTTCACCTTCGGCCTGAATGAGCTGAGCGAAGGTATTCCATTTGTGCCCGTCATGATCGGTGTGTTCGGCATCTCTGAATTGCTGGTACAGGCAGATAACCTGCATGTAGAGCGCAAACGCGTCATCATGAAGGCTATCCGCTTGCCATCTCGCGAAGACTATTCCCGCGTTTGGAAAACCATTTTGCGGTCGTCTGGCATAGGCACGTTCATCGGTATCCTGCCAGCCGAAGGTGCAACGGTGGCTTCGATGATCGGCTATAACGAGGCCAAGCGTTGGTCCAAGAAACCTGAAGAATTCGGCAACGGCTCTCTCGAAGGTATCGCCGGGTCTGAGGCTGCAAACAACTCGGCCACGGGTGGGGCGATGGTTCCGACGCTTGCCCTGGGGATACCTGGTAGCCCAACCGCGGCTGTGATCCTCGCCGGTCTAATGGTGCACGGCCTACGACCCGGCCCGACGATGTTTACAGAGCAGGCCGACTTTGCCTTCGCAATCTTCTGGTCGATGATGTTGGTGAACATCTTGTTCTTCTTCATCGGACTTTGGGGTGCCAAGATTTTTGCCCGCGTTACGTTGATCCCGATCCAGATCTTGTGGCCTTGCGTCTTCATCTTCTCGATCGTGGGTGCCTATGCGCTGGAACAATCCATGCTGGATGTCTGGATCGCCATCGGCTCTGGCATTTTGGGCTTTTTCATGCGTCGTCATGGTTTTTCCGTCGTGCCCATGGCGATCGGCTTGATCCTGGGCGGTATGCTGGAAACACGCCTCGGCCAGTCGATGGTGATGCTGGACGAAAAGTGGTGGCTCATGGTGACCCGTCCGCTGACACTCTTCTTCTTTGTTCTTACGGTCCTGGCTCTGTTCGGTCCGATGCTGTGGGGACGCCTTTTCAAACAACGCTCGCCGCTTAAGTCGACCGGAGAATAACAATGACCACAATTAAAAACGTCCGCACCCGTGTCTGGAATTGGAAAGGTAAGACCGTTCCGCCGCAGGGCAATTTCTGCACTAACGCCAGCGACTTATTGTGGGAAAAGGGCGATGCGATGTCCTCTTTCCGTTTTCACCAGTGGCTGACCTGCGAGATTGAAACCGAAGATGGCACAGTCGGCATCGGCAACGCTGCCCTAGCGCCAGGTGTTGTGAAAAAGGCCATCGACGAATGGTTCGCACCTATGGTGATCGGCGAAGACCCGTTCGACTATGCCTACCTCTGGGAAAAGATGTACCGCCGCTCGCATGCATGGGGCCGTAAGGGTATTGGAATGACAGCGATTTCGGCCATCGACATCGCCATCTGGGACCTGATGGGCAAACTGGCGGGCAAGCCTGTGTTCAAGTTGCTTGGCGGTCGCACCAAGGAAAAGATACCGGTCTATTACTCTAAGCTCTATTCGGGCCCCGTCGAAGCAATGCAGGCCGAAGCGGAAGAAGCCAAGAATAACAACTATCAAGGCTACAAGATGCGGTTTGGCTGGGGCCCAAAAGACGGCATGGCCGGCATGCGAGAAAATCTGAAGCGCGTCGAAGCGGTGCGCGAAGTTGTTGGCTATGACGTCGACCTGATGTTGGAATGCTATCAGGGTTGGAACGTCGATTACACCAAACGGATGCTGCCCAAGCTGGCGAAGTACGAACCGCGTTGGCTGGAAGAACCGGTGATTGCCGACGATGTGGAAGGATACCGAGAGCTTAACGCAATGAATATCGTTCCCATTTCGGGTGGCGAACACGAATTCTCGCTAATTGGCTGCAAGGATCTGATCCAAAAGAAAGCCGTCAGCGTGTTGCAATACGACACTAACCGAGTGGGTGGCATCACGGCTGCGCAAAAGATCAACGCCGTTGCCGAAGCTTTCCAGGTTCCAGTCGTTCCGCATGCAGGTCAGATGCATAATTACCACCTTACCATGGCCAATGCGAATTGCATGATCAGCGAATACTTCCCGGTATTCGACGTCGAAGTTGGAAACGAGCTGTTCTATTACATCTTCGAAGGCGACCCAGATGCCGTGGATGGCTATCTGGATCTGGACGACAACAAGCCCGGCCTCGGGATCGAGATCTCGAACAAGCATCTACATGACTTCGAGGTGACGGAATGAACCGGAAATACACAGGTATCTGGCCGGTCGCGCCAACACCGTTCAATAATGACGGGACACTTGATCTCGAAGGTATGAAACGGGTGCTCGATTGCCTGATTGATCAAGGGGCGGATGGAATCTGCGTTCTGGCCAACTTTTCAGAACAGTTTCTGATTTCGGATGCCGAACGCGAAGTTCTTGCGCGGCTGTCGGTCGAACATATCGCGGGGCGGGTGCCGGTGATAGTAACGATCAGCCATTTTGCTACGCAGATCGCTGTTGAGCGCGCGCAATTCGCCAAGGATTTGGGCGCTGATATTGTTATGATGATGCCGCCATATCATGGTGCACTTCTGAAAGGCACGCCCGAACAGAGCTTCGAGCAATTCGCAGCCGTTGGCGAAATCGGCATTCCGATCATGGTTCAGGATGCGCCACTTTCCGGCGTGGATCTGCCTGTGCCTCTGCTGGTACGCATGGCACAAGAGATTGAGGCCGTGAAGCTGTTCAAGATCGAATGTCCCCGTGCCGCCAACAAGATCCGAGCGCTAATTGAACAGGGTGGCGATGCAATCGAAGCGCCTTTTGATGGCGAAGAAGCCATCACGCTTCTGGCGGATTTGGATGCCGGTGCAACAGGTTCGATGACTTCTGGCATGATCGTGGATCAGATCAAACCGGTGCTGACCCTCCACCATGCCGGACGCATCGACGAAGCGACCGCCGCCTATGGCCGGGTAGCCATGGCAATTAATCACGAAAACCGTCAATGCGGTTGGCAATCGTGCAAGGCCGCGATGGTAGAAGGCGGCGTAATCAAATCAGAATTTTGCCGCCATCCAATTCCGCCGTTGCATCCCTCGATCCGCTCGCGTCTGATCGACCTGTTGCGGCTGTTGGATCCTATGGTTTTGAGCTGGGGGAAGTGATTTGAGCGAGAGCTGGATTGATAGCCTGAAAGAAGAAGGTGGTGTAAAGCCACGCAAGACGCTTGCCGAGGAAGCCGCCGATAACCTGCGCGAATTTATTCTGCTAGGCAAGCTGGCCCCCGGTACAGCAATTCCCGAACGCGATCTGGCCGAGGCGCTTGGCGTATCCCGTACGCCTTTGCGCGAAGCCTTGCGGTTGCTCGAAGTCGAAGGGCTAGTGGAGTACTCGGCCACGCGGCGCCCGCACGTTGCTGACCCTTCTCTGCACGAGTTGACGCAGTATATTTCGGTCCTGGGCGCTCTCGAAGCGTTGGCGGGTGAAATCGCCTGCGTCGAGGCAACGATGGCTGAAATAGCCGAAATCGTTCGCTTGGGCGCGCGTATGTCCAAAGGTTCCGGAAACCTCGAGCCGCTGGAGTTCTTCCAACTCGACATGCAGTTTCATGCGGCCATCGTTGAAGCCAGCAGGAATGAGCCCCTGATCGAAACGCACCGGCAATATAACGCCCGCCTTTGGCGTGCCCGCTTCTTGTCGTCGCAACAGGTTGATCGTCGTGACAATACCCTGTCTGAACACTCGCGGATAATTGATGCCCTGCAAAAGCGTGACGCAGCTGCGACACGGCGGGCACTGCGCGATCACCTGAATAGTACAATCAAGAATATTAAACGCCTTCACGCCCAAAGCAGTGGAGCAAAGTCTGAGGACTGAAACATGAAGCCCAGAATTGGAATTATCCCCGGTGATCCAAGCGGCATCGGGCCGGAACTGATCGCAAGGTTGCTGACTTCGGAAGGCGTATCCGATGCCGCCGACATTCTGCTGATCGGCGACAAGCATGTTTTTGAAACGGGGCAGATCGTCGCCGGTGAAACCTATGACCTAACTTCCGTTGACGCGTCGGCCGACTGGACCCGAGCACCGGCGTTCGCCCTGCACGACTTGGAGACGATTGCACCTGACGAAGTCAGGGTTGCCGAAGTGACCGAAGCTGGCGGAGCATCGGTTCTGCGAACGCTGGATACCGCTTTGGAATTGACGCGCACCGGTGTGATTGACGCCATCGTATTTGGCCCGTTCAATAAGGCCGCGATGCACTTGGCAGGGTTGGGTCACGATGACGAGCTTCACTACATGGCCGAAAAGCTGGGCGTGACCAACTACATCTCGGAACTCAACACGCTTGACGGCATGTGGACCAGCCGTGTGACCAGCCATGTTGCCCTGCGTGACGTGGCTGACATGATCAGCGAAGAGCGTGTTGCCGAAGCGGTGCACCTGATCCACAACACACTGCGTCGTTCAGGTCTCAAACACCCTCGGATTTCAGTGGCCGCGATCAACCCGCATGCCGGTGACGGTGGCAATTTCGGCACCGAGGAGATCGACATCCTCGAACCGGCAGTCCGTAAACTGGCTCAGGGGCAGATGTCGGTTGATGGCCCGTGGCCGTCCGATACAGTGTTCCTCAAGGCGGTTGCCAAGGAAATCGACGCGGTAGTGACCATGTATCACGACCAAGGTCAGATTGCGCTTAAACTGCTTGGCTTTGACCGTGGTGTGACGGTGCAAGGTGGTCTGCCGTTCCCTGTTTCCACCCCGGCCCACGGAACGGCCTTTGATATCGCAGGACAGGGCTGTGCAGACGTCGGGGCAACCCGCGCTGCTTTTGATATCGCATGTGACATGGTCACGCATTGGGAAAACTGAAACATGACTTTTAAGCCGCACGGGAAGCACCTGATTGCAGGTGAATGGGTCGCTGGCGACGCGCAATTCTCATCCTCCCCGGCGAGTGGGGACGCACATGAGTTCTCATCAGGAACCGCCGCCCATATCGACACAGCAGTCCAAGCCGCCGAAGAGGCATTTTGGAGCTTTGGGTATTCCACCCGCGAAGACCGCGCGGCTCTGCTGAATGCGATTGCTGATGAGATCGACGCGCGCGGCGATGTCATCACCGAAATTGGAACGCAGGAAACCGGCCTTCCCGAAGCTCGGCTTCAGGGAGAGCGCGGTCGTACAGTAGGCCAGTTGCGCCTGTTTGCCTCTCACATAGTGTCAGGGGACTATCTGGACCGTCGCCATGACGAAGCGTTGCCAGATCGAGCCCCTTTTCCGCGTCCGGACCTGAAAATAGTACAGCGCCCCATAGGGCCGGTTGCCGTTTTCGGTGCATCGAACTTTCCGCTTGCGTTCTCAACCGCCGGCGGCGACACGGCTTCGGCGCTAGCCGCCGGTTGTCCTGTTGTGGTCAAAGGCCATCCCGCGCATCCGGGTACAGGAGAGATCGTCGGAGAAGCCATCAAGGGCGCAATCGACAAGACGGGCACGCATCCTGGCGCTTTCTCATTCGTACACGGTGACACGATGGCGGCAGGGCAGGCGTTGGTAAAACACCCGCTGATCCGAGCGGTAGGGTTTACCGGATCTCTGACCGGTGGCCGGGCACTGTTCGATCTTTGTGCACAGCGTCCTGAACCTATTCCGTTCTTTGGTGAGCTGGGCTCAATCAACCCGATGTTCATCCTGCCGGCTGCCGCTGCCACCCGGGGTGCTGAAATTGGTGCCGGCTGGGCAGGTTCGCTTACGATGGGTGTGGGCCAATTCTGTACCAACCCTGGCGTTGCAGTCGTATTGAAGGACCACGCCGAAGCAATTGCCAAGGCAGCAGTCGAAGGTTTGAAGGATACCGCCCCTCAACCGATGCTGACGGACGGCATTGCGGCGGCTTATCGCAGCGGTCAGTCTGCGCTTGCTGCAGAACCGTCTGTTACCGAATTGCTGGCAAGCGTGTCCGACGGGCGCACAGCAGCCCCATTCCTATACCAGGTCTCGGCACAGGATTGGCTGGGTAATGAAACACTGGGACACGAAGTTTTCGGGCCATTGGGGCTTCTCGTAGTCGCAGAAAACATGGGGCAGATGCGTGAAGTCTCAATGTCGCTGCAGGGGCAGCTCACGTGCACGCTACACATGGATCCAGATGACGCAGAAATTGCCCAAATGTTGATGCCAATTCTTGAACGAAAAGCTGGCCGGGTTCTTGTAAATGGCTTCCCGACTGGAGTGGAAGTCAGCGACACGATGGTACATGGAGGTCCATACCCAGCTTCCACAAACTTTGGGGCAACATCCGTAGGCACACTGGCCATCCGACGCTTCTTGCGGCCTGTTTGTTTCCAGAACGTACCAGTAGGAATGTTGCCGGAGCGGTTCTAGCCTTGTCTGATGTTTTTTTGGGTTAGCAGATCAGCAATCTGTTTCCGTTGAGTTCGCCAAAGTTTGGGTTTGGCCTTCAGGTAGGTTGATCTGAGAGAACCGGTCTGACCAGTTTCTCCGACTTTTCTGGTTCAGCTGTCCGACGGTACCGCCCGCAGAGCGGTCGCTCATCTCCCCATCTAGCAGGTAAGGCTCCTCGTACCCACATGCATTGCAGGCAGCTTTCTCACCCGTAATCACCGTATCCGGCGATCCGCATTCCGGGCATCGTGCCTGGACGTCATCGTTGAACATATCGCTAACTCTCCTCCGTTTAGCGATTGCCAGAACCGGGTCCGCCCGCCAGCATCGCTGATTGGCGCATCCGTTTGAACTCGTCTGGGGTGACGGCTCCGCTGCTGACATCGATACCTTTGGGGATCCGAGCCCTCTTGTGTCCGATCGCGCGAACGCTGCCCCTTGTAATCTCCAGACAGGTCGACTCGTAACATGTCAGCCCGCTTGAGTTGATTTGGATGGCAGTCTGACCGTTCGCGTCAGTGACCAATGGAGCCTTGGGAGGTGGGCTGCACGCTGAAACCAGCAACGCGAACCCAAAATAAATCCATCTGTTCATACGAAGTTCCCTTTTTCTCTAAAATAGGCTGGCAGCTGTTCAGTCAAATCTGTCAGGTGTCAGCTTTGATCGCATAGAAGACGCTTACGAAATATCATCGCATGACCGCATCGAGCCCGCTTTGACCGATGATGCGCGATGCCCCAATGACAGCAATGCGCAGAAAGCCACTTTGCAAAGTCGTGGTATTTGGCAATGAACCGACATCAAGCTTGATCCGGGGAACTCCGACCGCAGCACCAATCTCGATCGGCCAGAACAAAGCTATGAAAGCTTAGTATCTAACTTGGTCGGTTGGGAAAGCGACGTTTTTTGCGATCAGCCAACCCGTCTAATCAAACCAAAATTTCAAGACTTGCGTCCGGGAATCGGGACAGCACCAAGTCGATCCGTTCGGCTGGAATCATACACAATGTAGTGGAAAGCCCATCTGCCATCGCAGCGGTCGGGGCAGAAACTGAAACTGCATCGTGAAACACCAGTAGGGACCTTGGATCAAAGATATGGCCGGCCCTGTCCTTCAGGTGCATCGCGCCAGGAACTGAAGTGGCCACGGCGCGGTTGTGCAGTTCTATGCTGGTCAGCACCACGTCATTTGGGCCGGCCAGCCCGACCTGCCAAGCGGCACCGTCAATGCGGTTGCCCAGCCCGGCAATTTCGCCCATGTTCACCAACACATTCTGCAAACCGAACGACCGTAACAGCTTGGCGATGCGATCCGTTATTTCACCTTGAGCAATGCCATTCAGAGTTATTGCAGCGATACCGGGGACAGGCAATTGGATTTCGTTTCTTTTCACTATCACCTTCTGCCAACCAACTGCTTCATGGGCCGTTTGCAGCTCCAATTCACCAGATCCATTTGCGAGCGCGCTCCACAAAGGTTGAATTGTCGGATCAAACGCGCCTTTCGATACGTCGTTAAGAACGGCACAGAGGCTAAGCAGGCCCAACAGCTCGGACGAAGGGTGTCTCAGCAGTCCAGACGCGTTTAGGCGGTTCAATTCAGACTCGGGCCGATAGAGGCTAAATATCGCCTCTAGTCGATCCAACTCGGCTTCAACTGCAGCAAAGATCGGGGCGGCGTCGGTGTTGGTCATACCTTCAAGCCGCAAGCTGGCTGGAGCACCCAATGCACTGCCGCGCCAATGTGCTACGGTACCAGCGGTCGCAGGCATGGCGGCGCAGGCGGCTGAGATCGTCAGGAAACGGCGACGTGTGAGAACGGTCATGCGGGGGTCTCCAGTTGCAGATCCAGATCGACGGGACCCAGAACCTCAGTATCTGGGATACCGGACAGCGGCAGCGCCTTGCCACCGTAATCCGCGATGAAGGCTTCGGCCGCCATGGGATTGCCAAAGGGCACCACTTCGCGCGCGCCCATGCCCCCGGCGACATTTGCGCCGACGACAAAGCTGGCGACGTTTGCGTCAATCCAGTTGGAAATCCCTGGTTGCCGCCAACTGGACGCGACGCTCATGTCGCTGACGTAAACGGCGGTGATCTTGGCATCGCGTTCGGGGCTTTTCAGATAGGCCAGCATGTCGCGCACCTGAGCGAAAAACAGCGGCGTGGGGTAGCCTTCCAGATGGATTTGCCCCTTTGGTCCGCCGTGTTCGGCGATATTCATCTGGCAGAAAAAGCTAAGCGCATCCGGGGTCAAATCGACCGGGTCAGGTGCCTCGGCGACTTCTTCCTTACAGGCGCTCAACGCGATCAGCGCGATCAGGGCAAGGCGTTTCATGGCTCAACTTTCCGGAAAGCAAGCCGCGCTAGGGCAAAACCCAGCACCGGCCAGATCAGCAGCGACGCGGGCGCAGCCCAGACGGGCAGGGCCTGTACGGCTCCGCTCATGCCGGACGCCATCGCAACGCCCTCGGTCGCGGCAATGTTCCACAGACGGAATGCGTCGGCCGGGTTGGCAACCATCACCCACGGAAAGACGGATTGGGTGAATGTGCCGCCCTCATCCATGACGACGGCTCCCAACAAGCCCAGATCATAGAGGACGACAAAGACCAGCCAGAGCCCGGCCGACAGACCTGCCGCCGCCGTTGCGCCCCTCGCCAGGGCGGACAGTAGGTATCCCAGCGCCAAAAACACGGCACCCAACATGATGGACGTGAGGATGAGACGGACCAATGCCATCAGGCTTTCAGGCCCAGCGCCGCCGAACCACGCGGCAATCGCGCCGGCGGTGCCGAAACCAACGGTCATGGCAAAGGCCAGCGCGGCGAGGTGGGCGGTGAACTTGCCCAACAGGATTTCTCCGCGCCCGGCAGGGTAGGACAGCAGCAGCGACAGGCTGCCCCGGTCCACATCGCCCGCGATGGCGTCGAAGGAAATCATTAGCGCCAAAAGAGGAGCGAGGTAGACCGACAGCGTGGTCATCGAGGCGACCGAGACGGTCAGCATATCGACTCCTAGCGTGCCGGTGGGCGCGCTGCCTGCAAATGTCAGCGCCAAAGCGAACAGCACCATGATCAGCGTGGCAACCACCAGCCAGCGGTTGCGGCGCAGGATTAGCATCTCGGTGCGGGTGATGGCGAGGAAGCGGGTCATTGCAAATCCTCCTTTGCGTAGTGGCGATAGAGGTCTTCCAACTTGGGCGGGGTCATTTCCACATCCGAGACCGCGTCGCCCAACCCGGCGATGCGGCGAAGGGCCTCCATCTTGTCATCGGGGGTGCAGAGCAGTTCGACCGACGAACCGTTGATCCGGTTGCCGCCCAATTCGGCGGCAAGCGCTTCGGGGTTGGCACTGGCGCGGACCTGCAGGCGGATCGGCAGGCCAGCCAGCGCGGATAGGTTAGTCAGCGTGTCATTGGCGACCATCCGGCCCTTGCGCATGATGGCGATGCGGTCAGTGCGGGCCTCAACCTCGGTCAGGGCGTGGGACGCAATCAGAATGGCGGTACCTTGCCCGGCCAATTCGTCGATGATGGCATAGAGATCCTGCCGCGAGATCGGGTCCAATCCGCTGGTCGGCTCGTCCAACAGCGCCACTTTCGGCTGCCCAAGCAGAACCTGCGCCAGACCCAGACGTTGCCGCATGCCTTTAGAATAAGCGCCGATCCGGCGGTCCAAAGCGTCGCTCAAGCCAACGCGCTCCAACAGGCCGAGCACATCGGTTTTTGCACCCGAAAGCTGCGCAAACAGGGTCAGTTGTTCGCGTCCGGTCAGGGCTGGGTGAAACGACACTGCCTCGGGCAGATACGCTGTCTCGCGCCGCGCTTGAGCGCTGCCTGGAGTGGTGTTTCCGATCCGAATGGCTCCGCCGTTGATTGGCGTCAGGCCGAGAATGGATTTGATCAGCGTCGACTTGCCCGCGCCGTTATGGCCTAGCAGCGCTACGCGCTGGCCGGGGGCAAGAGACAGGGTGATATCGTCGAGAACGCGGGTTTTGCCCCGGTCCTTGAAAACATGGTCAATCGTCAGGGCCTTATCCATCATGAGGAACCATTTTTATAGCTGGGGGTTCAGAGGCTTGCATCAATGGGTTGCTGTCCATCACACCGCCCGGCAATAGAGCCGGGAAAGCGGATTGCGACCAGCGCACCAGCTGCACGGCGGGGGAGCCGAGCAGAAGTTTGGCTGCGGGTTGGGTCCACAGCACATGGTCCATCGAGTCATTGGGGCGATAGGGGGAATCTGCGATGCCGTTGGCATCCACATCATATGCGGCAAAATCGGACCAGTAGTTGCCGCGCCCGTCTTCGGACCACTCGACCCATTTGGTCGAGACGTATTTGACCTGCGTCCGGTTCCCGACGAATGAGTTGCCGACGATTCGGTTACGCTCGCTGCCAGCGGTAAAATGTATTCCGATGCCGCATCCCTGGAACCAGTTGTCGGTGAATTTGTTCTTGTTCGAATTATAGATGAAAGTACATTTCTCTTTCGCGCCCTTTACAACGTTTCCTGAGATTACACTCTTGTTGGCATAGTTCAGCATCACGCCATGCTCGCGGTCGCCAATTGACACATTGCCGGTGACCTTCACGTTGGACGTAAACATGACGGCATAGCCCAGATCATTGCCGATCGAGACATTGTCGCTAACCACCGAGTCGTCGGCATACATGTAGTGCACGGCAAAGCGCAGATCGCGGAACAGATTGCCGGTGAAGATGTTCTTTCTGGACGAGTTCACAAAGATCCCGTCACGGCCATAGCGGATATCGTTGCCTTCAACCACAGCCCCCGGCGCGTTCCAGACATAGACGCCATTGCCACGGTCATTCACCCGCCGGTCTTGCCGCCCTTCAATCCGGTTGCCGCGCACGATACTGTCTTTTGCACCGTGGATGTCGATGCCGTAGAGATTGCCCAGCAGCACGTTATCCTCGACCACCGGCGCTTTGGCCGTCTTGGTCAGTTGGATGCCGCTGTCGATCCCGTCATGGTTCGAGCCTGAGCCGATCACTGTCAGCCCGCGCAGGGTCACGCCGGGCCCGGTCACGGTGATGACGCTGCCCTCACCTTGTCCGTCAATGGTGGCCTGTCCCAGCCCGTCGAGGGTAACGGGCCGGTCCAGAACCAGCGTTTCAGTGTAAACGCCAGGGCTCAGGCGGAGGGTGTCTCCATCCTCCGCCTGCGCCAGTATCTCGTTGATGGCCCCCGCCCGATTGGGCACATTCCAGTCCGCCGCCCAAAGGGGTGAGCCGAGCAGGAGCGGTATGAGCAGGGACCAACGCATGATTACGCGCTCCGCGGCTCAACGAACATCCGGCCGCGCATTTCCATGTGCAGCGCGTGGCAGAACCACTGGCAATAGAACCAATGCACGCCCGGACGATCAGCGATGAACGTGACCGAGGCGGTGGCCTGCGGCGCTACCTCCATCGCGATGCCGAAGTTCGACAGGCAGAAGCCGTGGGTCACGTCGTCCACGTCATCCAGGTTGGTGACGTAAACAGTGACTTCATCGCCTTGCTTGACGGTGAACTTCTCTATGCTGAACACAGGCGCGACCGAGGTCATGTAGACCCGCACCTTGTTGCCATCGCGGATCGGCTCATCCGCGCCATAGTCCAGATCGACGCCATCGGCTTCGGCCTGTTTGCGCGCATCTTCCCATATCGGGTCGTTGCGATCCCAGACATTGACCGGGTTCACCTTGGATCGGTGCACAAGGATCGAGTCATGCGGCTCGGCAAAGGTCGGGCCGTCATGAACCACCTTCATCTTATCCCCCGAGATGTCGATCAACTGCTCGTTTTCAGGCTTCAACGGGCCCACGTTCAGGAAGCGGTCTTTCGAGAACTTGTTCATCGAAATCAGCCACTTGCCGTCAGCCTCGGCGGTTTCACCCATCGAGGTCGAGTTGTGACCGGGCTGATAATGCACGTCCACCTTGTCGAGGATCGGATCAACGTCTGCGCCACCATAAGCTTCGATCGCTTTGGCGATGTCCCATTTCACCACCTGGCTGTCCAAGAAAAGGGTGGTGTAGGCGTTGCCCTTGCCATCGAACGCAGTGTGAAGCGGGCCAAGGCCCAACTGCGGTTCGGCCACGATGGCAGAACGCGGATCAGCGTTGTCGGTAAACAGCGCGTCGACCTTCTCAACGTCGATCACGGACACGGTCGGCGACAGTTTACCGTTAATCATGATATGTTTCTTGTCGGGCGCTGCGTTCACACCGTGCGGCGAGTTCGGGATCGGGATGTAGCGGGTCAGGTTGCCACCTGCCTCTTTGCGGCCATCCACGACCTTGACGCCGTTCAGTTCCTGATAGTTGCCCGCGGCGATCGCGTCTTCGATGCCTTTGAGGTTGAACACGACCACATGGTCCAGTTCATTCTCGGTCATCTCGGCCAGGTTCATGCCCATTTCCGAGTTATATGAGGTCGAGAATGCGTATTTGCCCTGATAGTCACAGTCGGTGTTGTCGAGGTTGCCCGACACCATTACCTGCCACGCAATCTCCATCGTATCACCGTCGATGGCGGTGAAAATGTTCACATATTGCGACGGATCGTCGAGGATCTGGCCGTCATTCACCAGCGGTGCTTCGTGCTCACCATTCGCAAAGATATAGCCGGTGCGCGGATATTTCTGCGGACGCAAACCGTGAATGTCATGCGCGTTCGGGATCTCGATGATCTTGTCGCATTTCATCACGTCGCAGCGCACACGGGCCACGCGGGTGTTGGCCTTGTCGTTCATGAACAGATAGCGGCCATCATAGGTGCCATCGGTGAAGGACATGTGCGGGTGGTGCAGGTCGCCATTGTCATAGGTGACCTTGCCGTTTGCGGCCAGAAACTCCTTGGTTTCCGGCAGCAGGCCTTCGGTCAGAACCTTCAGCGACTCATTGGTCTGGCCCCAGCCAGTGGCCGAGCAGCGGTTGAACACAGGCACCCGCATCAGCTCCCGCATCGAGGGAACGCCCAGAATGCGCAGCTCACCGGTCTGGCCCGAGGACCAGAAGCCGTAATATTCGTCCAGCTCACCCGGCTCCAGATGCGCATTTGCGGCAGCGCTTGCCTCGCGCGCGGTCATCAAGGTCGAGCTGAGCCCGGTCCCGGCCAGAACGGCACCGGTGGCAGTGGCCCCCAGCATTCCGCGGCGCGTGATGTTCAGTTTGTTTTCAGTATCCGACATGATCTTCCCTCCTTTTTAGGAAGCGGTTTGCGGTTTGGCGTTTGGATGGTTCGCCGGTGGTTGTCCGAGTGGGGTCTTCATCTGGACCGACCCTGTCTTGGCCCGCCGTTTCAGCTGGCGGATAACGACGGGACATTTGTCCTCGGACTGGTAGAGCACCTGACAATGCAGGCAGGTGACGCACTCGTTCGGATTGATCTCGCCGGTGGGGTGGATGGCCTGAACGGGGCATTCGTTGGCGCAGGTCTGACAAGGGGTGCCGCAATCCTTGTAGCGGCGCAGCCAGTCGAACATGCGGATACGGGCGGGGATCGCCAGCGCTCCGCCCAGCGGGCAGAGATAGCGACAGTAGAACCGTTCAATGAACAGCCCGATCCCCAGAAGGGCCAGCGCGAAGACCACAAAAGGCCAGTCGCGTATGAATTTCAGGATGATCGCGGTCTTGAACGGTTCGACCTCGGCATATTTTTCGGCCAACGGGATCGAAACGAAGCTGATGCCGAAGAGTACGAGGAAGATCATGTATTTCGCGGGCCAAAGCCGCTCGTTCAACCCCCAGGGCAGCGTCCATTGCGGCACCTTGAAGGCGCGAGCAATCTTGTTGGTCAGCTCCTGCAGCGCACCGAACGGGCACAGCCAGCCGCAATAGGCACCGCGGCCCCAAAACAGCAGCGCGGCAGCAACGGCGAACCACTGAATGAAGACCAGCGGGTCAAGCAGAAAAGCATCCCACGAGAAGCCGGTGCGCAGGCTGCCGGCCAATGCCATCAGGTTCACCACACTGAGCTGCGCGTTGGCGTACCAGCCGATGAAGAACAGAGTCACCGTCAGGAAGCCGATGCGGAACCAGTAGAAAACCCGCGCATTCATCGTGGCGTGGAACTGGAAGAAGAAGGTGGCCGTCAGTACCAGCAGCATCACGCCCAGAACCGCGATCTCAAACACGCGGTCTTTCCAGATACGTTGCCACAGGACGGCCTTGGCAGCGGCTTCATCGGTTGCGTCATCCACGACCTTAGGCGCTGCGACCGGCAGTAGATAGTGTTCGGGCAGCTTGTAGCCCAAATCGAAGGTCAAAAAGGTTTTCTCAACCGCTCCCACCGCACGCTGTACTAGCAGTTGCAAGCGGAACGGCTCTGTCGGATCGAACTCGGCATCGGCGGGGATTTTGAAGATATCCAATTCGGTGAAGCTGGGCGCGTCCGGCGCAGCCACTTCTCCTAGGCGGCGTTGTTGCTTGTCAAAGAACCGCACCGAACTGTCGCCCTGGATCAACTGGATCCGGTCGAAAATACCCCCGCGAACATAGCCCGAGCCTTTGAAACTATAGGCTCCGCGCCCGAGCACCAGAACGGCTTGTTCGCCTTCGTCCAACCAGTCCACAAGGTTCTGAAACTCGGCCTCTCCCAGTAGCGACTTGCCGATGGATGGGACCGAGACAAGCGCCATGTGCATGTCGATGAACGTCTCGTCGGGTTCGCCCGGCTCAGGCCGACTGATAGCGCGCTGATCGCCCGTGGCCTCGAATGCAGTATTCAACTGTCCGATATCCAGCGTCAGTCGCCGTACCGAGCCGTCGCCGGATAGGGTGGTCCAGTCATAGACCGCGCCCTGCGCCAGATCGACTTCGCGCTTCGGCCCGTCAGCCTGTAGCGGAGATAAGCCTCCCAGACCCAGCGCCCGCGCCACTTTGATCCCGCCACGTACGAGGCTGTCGTCGATCACCATGATCGTGACTGTTGCGCCCGAGATGATGTCGAGGTCATGTCCCTCACCACCGGTTTCGGCCTCACGCTTCAGGTCCAGACCAGTATAGCCTTCGGTCAGCTCGACCATGCGCGAATTGGGAATGCCGACCAGCACGATGGGTTCAGAGTGTTTGACCAGTTGGACGCCGGTCAGCACTGCATCCTGATCGATGCCTGCAACGACATGGATTGGCTTGCCAGAATACCCGGTGGTGCCCACGAAATCAGAGGTCAGAAAGGCCCAGGCGACGGTCTCACCGCCTTTCAGGACCGGGGCAACCGGAATGTCATTGCGGACCGGACCAAAAGCATCGGCACCGGGGGCCAGATCGGCGGGTTCTATTTCAGGGAGGAAGCTGGCAAGGCTGTCTGCATGGGCACTGATCGCCATCAGGCAGGACAGGGCAAGGGCCAGCAGGAAATGGATTGCGCGACTTACGACCACGGCGCACCTCCGGTATTTAGGGTAGACGCCATGGACGCGCGTAGGGAGCGTTCAGTTGCTTCTTGGGTCGCGCACGGGGGTCCTCGGGTTTCGGGCCACAGGCGTGTTGCATCGCGGTGCCGCAGCTGATCGACGCATTGTGCAACTGCCAGGTGGGTTACGGCGGGCTGCGTCATAGTGGGTAGGTCCGGCACTGGGGCCGCGGCTGTGACCGCGCATAGGGCGCAGTCGGCGCATTTCGGGCAGGGCGCGATAGGGTCTTCGGTCTCCTCCTCAAGGTCCACCTGAACCCAGACCGCCCCCGCCTCCGAGCAGATCTCCACCCACATGCTTTCACCGGTACTCGCCAGAACCGGGCTCAGCATTTGCAACAACAGCAGGAAGATACCCGCCAAAGCAAAAGCCACGCGGGACGCGCGAACAGGGAGGTTGTGCAGAGGGTTAGAGGCGGGCATGGAGAATCCAACTCGGCATTCCTTCCTAAATTTTAGGGGATTCTCGCAGCGAGATACTTGATTTAAGTCATTTGTTCCAAAACGGAGTAAAAATTAAGGTCTTGTCAGAAGAACTTGGGTAGAGGCGGGCACGCACCCAATTTACCGAGAGACATTGATTTGGGTAGTGGATTTTGTCCAGTTACATAGGGTGGTTGCGCAGTTATCTATTATACAGAAACGCCCCTCAGAGACGGTGTTTGCACGTAATTTGGTGAACGTCTGCACCAAGCACAATTGAGACACCGGCGCGGTCGACGACATGGAACGATTATTGCGACGCGCTAGGAGCGAGACCGGTGCGTAGGGCAGTCTTATCCATCGACGATTGGCTGGATTGCGTTGCTTGCGTCGACGCGTCTTCGGACTATTTCGGCGATCAGGATGCCGGCAGGCGCTGATCCCCAAATACAGATTAGGATTGCAAGGGCTTCGATGTCGCGAAAGAGCGGGTCGATTACGAACAGCAAGACACGAAACAGCCAGAACGACCCCCACATCGAGCCAACAAAGCGCCACATCCATATACGATGCTGAGTTGTGTCTTGGCGGCGGATCGCAAACACGCCTAGTACAGCTGTGGTGTACACGAACATCGACATTGAGACAAAGCCCCAGGTCGACAGTGCTCCACCATACTCACTTACTGATCCGTGCTGGGCAGCAAGTACCACGGAACACCCGACACCAACTGTCAGTATCCCAAAGCAGACTCGGCCAATCAATGCATGGTTTCGCGCCTGACCACCGGGGAAAAACACCTGCACATGCATTAACACAAAGACGATTGTATTGCAGACAACATGCCCCAGCAGGAGTGCGGATCGTATTTCCGGACCATTTGCGAAACGGTTATAGAACGCAACACCCCATGCCGGATGATTGGAAAATGTTTCACCCCAGGCGGAGCAAGAATTGTTAGGGCATTTGGAGACGGCGGCGGCGCTTGCAGGATCGCTTAATCCCAAATTGATCAACACGTCGTAGATGCCAACGAAATTGGCGATCGACGCCGCGGGACCGTAAATGACGTAGCCCGCGTTCAGGTAGAGCATCAAGAAAATGCCGAATAGCAGAACTGGCATATACTTACGTCGCAGTACCGCATGAACAGCAAGACATGCCCAGATGGTCAGACCAGCGAAGACCGATATTACTCCAAACGGAACTGTCACTTCGCTCTCCCAACCTAAACAATCAAAAGGCTCGCACAATGGCCACCGGCAACACAATATACTTTGCGATTGGCAATTTGAGCCATGTTGAGAGTTGTCCCCTACGATCCGACTTCAACGCGCGTCTCGAAAAGAAAGTCTTGAAGCTTCTGTTCAACGCTGGAACTAGACGACGCGTCTGTCTCAGAAAGGCTCACTGTGACGCAAAGTCCGCGTGGCCCACCGGCCTCCACTTGCACGTGAGCGTCGGGCAACTTCAGTTGTTCACGAAGCAGATTTGATACTACCAGCTTTGCAGCATCGCACCGCAGACTGGGCTTGAAGATTTTGCCGACTGACGTCAGGGGTATTTCATCAACAATCTTGATGATCTTCGGCCAAGCTGGTCTCTCATCGATAGTGTTCTGAGCATGTGCCATTAGTTCTTCAACGGTAACCTCAACGGATGTGTGGACTTGAATGAAACACATCGGCAGTTCTCCGGCATAAGTATCGGGCATGCCGACCGCCGCTGCCAACGCGACAGCAGGGTGGGTACTCATCGCATTTTCAATCATGACCGGATCGATATTGTGGCCGCTTCGGATAATCAGATCTTTCGAGCGTCCGGCAACATAAAGGCACCCATTCGCATCTTTATACCCCAGGTCGCCCGAATTCAGGACGCCGCCTACGAACACCTCACTGTTGAATTCTGGATCGCTGTAACCGGGCGATAAGTGGGGCCCTTTGATGGCTACAACACCGATTTCGCCTATTTCACACACCGCCCCGAGACCACCATCGCTTTCCAGCTTGAGAACTTCGACATTTGTATAAGGTAACGCCCAGCCAACTGAGCCTGTTGTGCCAGAGCCGCAGAGTGGATCGATACTAATTAGTCCGGAAGCTTCCGTCATGCCCAGAATTTCAAAAAGAGTGCAACCAGTCACTTCCTCGAACTTCTGCCCAACTGCAGGCGGTAGCAATGAAGCGCCAGTCGCGCCCGCCCGTACACGCGAGATGTCATGATCACCGACTGGCGTTTGCAAGATCGCCCCAATAGCAGTTGGTACGCCGCCAACAATTGTAACCTTGTAATCTGCAACAAGTCGCCAAAAGCTTGCGACAACTGCTGGATTTCGCAAACCGGCAGGAGTCATGACGAGCAGTTCAACGCCTGCCATAAAGCAACTGAGACCGCCGACAATCGTTCCGGCGACGTGAAAAAGAGGAAAAGTAGCGGTAAATACGTCATCAGAGCGAAAGCCGCACATGACAGCTCCCCCGAATGCTGCGACCAGTTGGCTGCGGTGGGTGTGCGCAACGAGCTTTGGCACACCGGTTGTGCCCCCGGTGTGAAAATAGGCCGCCAGATCTGAACCCCTGCGCGCCTCCCCAAACGTCAGATGATCATCAGGTTGGGCTATCAAAGCATTAGCAAGATCAATAACTCCTTCTTCGGGCGGTGTGCCCGGCGGAGAAACGCGCACAAGTATGAGACCCGGAATCTGCTCCCGCATTGTTAGAGCTTTCTCCCAGATATCCAGCTGTGGATGAGGGCCAAGAGCAACTAGAATCTTTGCCTCGGAGGCTTTGAGAAGTTCTGCTATGCTCTCAGGCTGTAAAAGAAAATTGATCGGAACAGCATAACCAGCCGTTTCCGCACCCCACAAAGTGACGTGGGTTTCAATCAAAGCAGGCAGCATAAACGCGACGCCCGGAGCATCACCTCCAATCGCTGCAAACAGATTTGCAGCGCGCATTATCTGTCCCAGCAACTGTTTATAGGTTACACGGCGCGGCTCTTCGTCCTCAGATCCGGTCATCAGCATTGTTAGCGCAGTCGCATCAGGATAGCGCTCACCGCTGTTGATAAAGACATCCAAGATGCTTTGCTCCGGCAAACGCTCTTCAAGCGTCATTTCTTTTTCGAACTCAGAAATATCACTTTGAGTCCTGATCGGCTGTGTGCCCAGATTGGCCATGGGATCTCCTTCAACTCCAGGAAAGTGTTACCTGAGCTTTGGTCGAGTAGCCGAACTTTGCAACTCCAACATACGGGATAAAGCCCAAAAACAAGCCAATCTACGAAAGGCCGCTTTGTCCGCATTGCAGACGTTCAAGCAAGTTCCAGCGAGCGACCGCTAAGCGGGACGAAGCTGCCGTTGCCACACCTTTTGCAGGACGCCTATCTAGGTTTGTAACAAACGATCTGAACCGGGTGGGTTCTACCCTCTTCGATGTTTCGCGCGGCATTTCGGACAATTTGTGGTGCGAGTTTGCCCAAAAGGATATGCACCCCAAACTCCGGCGCTTCACCCTTTTCCGCAAGAGCAATCGCTGCCTTGTAGCCTTGTAGATATTTTTCACCCGTATCGGTCACCTTGATGTCTGAGAAGCCAGCCCTCTCAAGAGCTGTAACTGTCTCTGAAGGGCGCATCAGATAGGCACCGCTCCCGTCCTCGGACCATGGGACAGGGTGATGTGGTTCACCCGCCTCGCCGAGCCCGTGTTCAGTCAGTGCAAAGAACGCACCGGGCTTGAGTACCCGAAAGGCTTCCGTGAAAAAGGCATCGCGGTCAGGCACGTTCATAGTGACATGTTGCGCGTAACCACCATCAAATTGTTCATCAGTGTATGGCAACTTTTGACCGTCGCCGTGTCGGAACTGAACGCTGTTCTCCATTCCGACAAGTGCGCTCAGCTTGTTCCCCGCCTCAACGAAGGGGCCTGTTATGTCGACGCCATCCACGTGACAGCGGAACCGTTTGGCCAAGTATCGGGCGGGGCCGCCGATGCCACTTCCTATATCAACAAGGCGGTCCCCTTCTTTGATCGGTAATTCTTCGGCAAGATCGACTGTCGCCGGGAAGCCCCTTGCATGGAAATGATCTACCGGCGCGAGGTCTTCGATAGTCGCAGTCCCAGGATCGATCCCAGCCCTTTTCATGGCTTCCAGGATTCGCGCAAAGACGTCACCCTTACCCCAATGGTCGGAAATGGATTGAGCTTCTGTCATGCGTGGACCTCCAGCTTCACCGTACCTGAATACCATATCTTGCTCGTTTTAGTAGATGGCTTCAAAAACGCCACTCAGGGCTCGAAGCGGTCATTGAAGCCAATTCAGTGAAAGTCAGTTTCTCTGCTCAAACACGCCGTTCGCCCGCCATTTCGCACAACTTATGACAGCGAGAGCGCGAGCCCGAGGGCTTTGCCCGGGCTCGCGCTCTCGCCCCTGTTGCAATGGTTCAAGCAACGCGCGAGATGCGAGTTTATCTATAGGGACCTCGCGCCAAACCTCGCGCCCGCGAGAAACCGCGATCTCGCGCGTTTCTCGCGTATCTCGCTCACGTTTAAACAAGCCAAATCCAATCTCTGTTTGTTCCTACGCGACCCGCAGTCTGCAGTGCATCTATCATCCGGGTAATTTCTCGTTTTTGGTCGCGATCGCGCGATGCTTTGGAGATGCCCAACTTCGAAGCGTACGCAATGAGCTCCTCCTGGTTAACAATCCGGTGCATTTCCGGTTCGGGCCATTCTTCGCCTCCGGGATTCCAGCTGCCATGCTCATCGATGTAGAGCGAAAGAGCCTCAATGAGATTTTGCTGTTTGTCGGGCAGTTGTACCGCCGCGTCAGCAGCTTCATGCGGTGAGTTGGGCATCGGCTCGATATAGCATGACGTGACATGCTCCCCGTCGCTGTCGAGACCCAGCGCCACCTGCTGGAGTTGGTAAGAGAATTTAGCCCCGTCTTCTCCATCCCGCACTTTCTCTGCTACTGCCGTGATTATATCGCCATCACGTGTGATTGAGATTTCTGCATCGACGGCGCCTTTGAGAGAAGAATGCCCGCGTGCTCCACGCGACGTGTCCTTGCCAGTATGATGAACAAGCAGGACCAGCCCATCGATTGCGTTCTCGATCGTGCTAGCGCCCTTCAGAGCCGCCCCCATGCCCTCTGGCGAGTTTTCGTCACGCCCGCCGATTGCACGAGCCAATGTGTCTATGAAGATAGATTGTACGGCCTGGCCAGCTTCCCGACCGAGCGTTCGGATTTGCTTTATCAAAATAGAAACAGCTTCCTCATCGCAAAGATCAAGGCCACCATTGAGAACGTACATCGGAGCGGGTCCAACCTTTCTCAAAAGAGGCACTAGGCGGTTGCGCACCCCGCCCACACCTTCGAACGCGACATAGACAACCGGCCCGCCTTGCGTGCGGTGAGAATACCATGGCTGGTTTGCAGCAAGATGTGCTGCCATGTCCAACGCCAACCATGTTTTTCCGGAACCCGGCGGTCCAAACAGCGTTGCGATTCCACGTTTCGGCAACCAACCCCGGATCGCATCAGCGTTTTTAAGTATGGGTTCAACTTCTCCCAACCAGAAGCCATCTGTCGCCACCCGCTCTGGCGTTTCGCTGCCTGCGACTGCGCGTTGAGCGCGCCTTAAACGATCCCAGAGTTGCGTTGGGCCATCTTCTATTAGAATTTCGTTTGCGTCCTTGCGTGGCGACGGATCAAAAATACGCCCGCCGCAGGAAACCGCGGCATCGCGTGCTGCTACGACACTGTCCGCGTCCGCGCAGAATATCGCGCCGGGAAAATCTTTCACTGCTCGAGACCATCGTTGGCCAAGCATTGCGACCAACCGGACGTCAGGTGTGGAGATGTCCTCTTTCATCGCTCGCCAGATCGCCAAAGCATCCTCTGCGCCCTCCGCAACCAGAGTATGAGCCGGTTCGGCATCTGAGACCTCGAACCAACCTTCGCCAATTGGCCCAAGTGATTTTCGATCACCGACACGCACACCATCAGTTGAAAGCGGAACACGTTGCACGCCACAGATTTCGCCCATTGAATCCAACACTGGAAAAACGCAGCAGGGACGGCCATCCACAGCGTTCGGATGAAAGCGGGCTGCATTTTCTGGAAGGTGTCTTAAGATGCCGCGTGCTTCGAGATACTTCTGGGCAGGCGTACCTTCGATCGGAAGAGCCTTTGACCAAAGCTGTCGGGCCTTTTCACGGTTAGGTTTTTCCATTTTGCTGTTGCCCAATCTGAATGTTCTGTCGCCCTGGGCTGCAAGCTGATCAAAATCCGCATCGGGAATGCGAAGGTAGCCACCGTCTTGAGCCTCATGATCATAGAAGGATCCGCGTTTTTCACCGTGCAGAACGACAGACTTGGATCCCCGTTGGCCGAATCTGAGGTCGCCTTGGTTCGAAAGGGTCAAGTTGGGCTCACCGAAGGCTTCAGTTGCCGCGTCGCGAAGAAGCTCATTGGACGCCGTCGCCCAAAACGCTGCTCGATCGATTGGACTAAAACGGGATTTCGTCATCCAGAAACTTGTTCCGGCGGTCCCGGTCCACTCTCTGTTGCCGCAGCTCGTAATACGCGCCCAACGCGACCTGCAATCCTTCATAGCCGAGGTCTGGCCCAATCTGGCGAACCGCGTCAGTAAGTCCTTCTTGCTTCCAGAACAACGCCATGCGGCCCGCGGCCACCCGCAGGTCTTCGCGTTCGCCGTCGGTGAAATCGATCAACGTATCACTCATATTTGTGCTCGCTTATTGCTATTTCGCAGGAAGGTCGTGGCAAGACGATGCAGGCGGCTCGGGTTTGATTCTCGGTACAAATCAGAACCCGAGCGTTTGTACTTGCCTGCGGTGACCTCAGGCCCAGGCATCCGGATCTTCGGTACCATCATCTCCGGACTTAGGATCGGATCCCGATGAACCGACATCAGACGCAAATGTTGAAAGGTCAGGCCATTTGCTCTTTGGCGCAATTTCAAACTTGATTTCGGTCGACGTGCCTCGTCCAAATTTCACGGTGTCGACCGCAAGAATGCGAACTCGAACAGCCTTTCCGTTTGGAATCTCACCTGCCTCTTTTGCGACGGATGCGATGAAAGAGGTGATGGCACGTGAACCGCCACGTAGTTCGCGGACTGCAGGTTCACCCCAGGCTTCACTTCTGAGGTCCAGCGATACGGCGGGCGAGTATTCCGGAGATGGGCTTGGTGTTCCGTTCCAATCATCTCGCTTGGCTAAGGGTACAAAATCCGCGCCTTGTTGATCCACTTTCAGCCAGCCCTGTTCTGCGTCAGCAAGATCCAGGTCTGAGACCTTACCAATCAAATCGACGGCGATTGCATCTCTGTCTACGCAGGACGCCTTGAATGTCGCTGTTCTGGCGTCGAGGCGGATGTATGGGCGGCCTGTGCCGCTGTTAGGAAATTGCATTGTGTTTCTCCTTTTCGGCTTGATGCGTTTGAGTTTCGGGTTTCGGCATGTGTTTTCGACGCCAATCGTGTTCGAGTATTCGAAAGGTCAGATGAGGCATGTCTTCTCCGTTCGCGGGCTGTTGAGCTCGCGTTTTAGGTTTTCGGTTTTTGGGGTGTTTAAGTTCGCTCGGCTTTCAAGCTTTCGACTGCAGTCTGAATATCGCTTTCCGGCCAGCGGGCGGCATATCCAAGCTTGACGGGTTTTGGTAGCAATCCGGCCTTGGCATGTCGCCAGACTGTAGCCTTGGACACGCCAAGGCGCTCGGCAACTTCGCGGTCAGTTAAAAGTCGGTCGATCATTTTTTACTCCATGAATTCTGAAGTCATGGAGTGAGTCTGCCCTCAAAGGCTTGCTTTAGGAACCGGGGCCGAAGGGCTATGATTTAGGGCCCAGCCATTCTCGCATCTTTGCCTTGAATGTGCCGCTGTCAGAGGCAAGGTATCGCCCGGTTTGTTCTTGGTATCGTTCCGCGACTTTGCAGCGCAGCGCCGTTCGGTTGCTCTCATCGTGAGCAAGTTCGCGCGCTGTCTTCTCAATCAACGTCCAGTCGTGCCGAACTGGTCGACCAGGGTCGGGATCAAGCACACCATTCCAAATCGCATCGGCCCGCCTACAGTCTGCTTCGAGAATAAAGCCTTCCGCCGTATTGCACCCTTTCCAACCCTCGGTGCCTTCAGCACAAAGCCGAAGCACTCGTTTGGCATCGGACTTGGACCGCAGCCTTGGTTTAAACACGGTCACGTTTCCCAAACCTTCAGGCACCTTAACTTCGCTCATCCCCGCCCCCCAATGATCGACACAACCTCAGCCTCGCCATTTCCTGTTACATGATCAGCCCACGCGGCCATTAAAACGCGACGCTTCTCAATCAGGTCGGATCGCTGATACGCCCGCTCCACCGCATTGCCGACAACATGACCAAGTGCTGTTTCAGCGACTTCGTACGGCTGGCCGGTTTCCTCAGCCCAAGTCCGCAAGCTCGATCGGAAACCATGCGGACGGGCCGCCATTCCCCGGTCGCGCATGAGTTTGCTCATCGTCATATCGCTGATCGGTTTTCCGCGCTGCCCCGGAAACAACACTTCACCACCGCGACGCAGAGCATCCTCTACGACCATCACAGCCTCGTCGGTCAGTGGTACTCGAAAATCTCCCGTCGCACCTTTGCGACTCTTCACAAGCTCGGCGGGGATCGTCCAGATACGCGCGCCTAGATCGATTTGATCCGGTCTTGCGTGGCGGATCGGGGCAGATCGAACCCCGGTGAGGATCAACATGCGTAACGCGAGTTCAGTTATGCCCTGACCTAGCGATGCATAGAAACCCGGCACCTCTTGCCACGGCAGAGCCGGAATGCTCTTCGCTTCATGCTGTTGCTTGCCGAGAAGAGCGCGGGCCTTGTCCACCGCCTGTAAATCCACATTCAGGCCCAAAGCGGCTGCATGCTTCAAAACGAGATTCAGGCGGTTCGCAGCTTTACGAGCCGTCTCCGCCTTTTCATGCCAGATCGGCGCCAGCGTGTCTCGCACGGAGACCTGATCCACCTCAGCGATGGGCATCTTTCCAAGCTTGGGCAAGATGTGGATTTCCAACGGCGAGAACCAGCGTCCCGCAGTTCCATCACCTTTCAGTTCTGCCTTGCGGGCTTCAAAGCAATCCTGTGCCACATCCCGAACCACGTGTAGATTACGGATGGCTTCCCGCTTCTCTGCTTCGCGCTTGGCTATAGGATCGATACCGCGCTTGGCCTGTTGCCTGTACTCGGCCGCCATTTCTCGCGCAGCCTTGAGGGAAACATCGGGGTAGGGGCCAAGACCCATTTCCCTGCGTCTGCCATGGATCGTGAAGCGAAATACCCAAGCTGTCGTACCATCCTGACGCCGCACGAACCGTAGTCCGCCTCCATCTTCGTGCTTACCAGGAGGGAGCGATTTCAAACCGGCTGCTGAAAGCTTGTGTAGTTTGCCCAGCATTAATCGTCCCCCATCTCGTCCCCCAATACATATTGCGGTACGGTGACACGAGTTGAGACTATCTGCAAGGTGGAAATATTGGAATAATATTTAGTTACAGAAACATGGGTGTATCTATGACACTACATGATGTGAACTGATACTTTTGTCATGTGCCCTCCTTGGGCACCACATCTTCCGTTAAGCAAAGTGTGTTGGCGACCCTTAAGGGTCCGGTCGGAGGCTGAGCCAGACCAGAAAGCCGATGAACAGGAACACATTGATGTTTAGAAGCGTGTCAATCAGGGAAGTGCTCATGAGTGGTCCTCGCGGGCCAGTGATTTGATCAGGCAGATAACCAGTACCGGAACGATGAAAACAAAGGCTATGGCCGACAAGGCTATGATCGACCGGACAAGCCCAATGTCACCGACAAATATCATAGCCAGCCCTAAAGCTCCGAGAATCGCCCCCCAGATTGTGCGTATGCGGGGCGAGGGGTTCTCGTCCCCACCGGTTCCGATCATCGCCAAGGTGAATCCGGCGCTGACCACACTGGTAATGACGAACAGAAATGCCGCCAAAACCGTTGCGGCCCTCGTCAAGCCGTCCAATGGAAACCGTTCCAGCAGAGCAAAGGTCGTGGCGTCCAGATTTTGCGCGTTTATCGCAGACAGTTCTGCGTCTTGGCGCAGGGCGTCGTAAAAGCCTAAGCCTCCGAAGATTCCGAACCACAAGATCGAAAACAGGGTGGGTGCGACGATAACGCCTACCAGAAACTCACGAATGGTTCGCCCGCGCGAAATACGAGCGATAAAGATACCCACAAAGGGCGACCAAGCTAACCACCAGATCATGTAGTTCAGCGTCCAGCCCTGAAACCAGTCGACGATGATATCATCGAAAAACTCGGCGGTCGAAAACCCGGCGGGTAGAACTTCGAACAGGTACCGGCCAAACCCGGCGACGATGTCGTTCATAAGGAACGATGTTGGGCCAAGCAGCAGCAGATAGATCATCATACTGACAGCAATCAGCATCGCGGCGTTTGACAGCAGCGCCATCCCGTCGCCAAGGTCCTTGCGCAGCGGAATAATGAACGCAACACAAAGCGCGACAAAGACCGGTATCGTCAGGGTGTCGGGGTTTTCAACTCCGATCAGCCCCGCCAACCCTGTTTGTATCTGGAAAACCCCCATGGCCATTGACCCGGCCAACCCCACAGCGATCGCAACGATTGACAAAAGATCGAACAGCCAGCCTAAGGACCGGGTCCAGCGCATATCGCCAAAAGTGTCCAGCACTGGTGCGCTCAAAAGCAAGGCCCTGCCTTTGCGATAGGCGAAATAGGCGATAACCAACGCCACGATTCCGTAAATGGCCCATGCGTGAAACCCCCAGTTAAGGTAGGTAACGAACATGGCGTAGCTGGCCGCATCCGGCTCGTCGCGGTATTGCCGCAGAACTTCGAAGTGGGTCAACGGCTCGGCAGCTCCGTAAAATAACAGGCCGACGCCCATCCCGGCGGCAAAAAGCATAGCGATCCAAGCCGGGGTGGAAAATTCGGGCGTATCCGTGTCTTTGCCCAACCGAGTGTTCCCGAACCGGGAAAAGGCTAGAAAGAGCGCGACGACCAGCAACCCGCTGACCTCGAGCATGATAAACCAGCCGCGGCTGTTGAATTGAGTCGCCACTGCGGCAGCGGCCAATTTGCCCAGCCCTTGCGGGTCGGCAAGCCCCCAAACTGCGATGGCGGCACTTAGGGCAAGCGCAATGGCCAGCAGCGGGCTGAACGATGTTTTGTTCACGGCTTTTCGCCCTTTCTACTCCGGGTTTGAACGAACCAACCAAACCATTCCGTTAGGACCGGCCAATGGCTGAGTTTGAAGCGGTATACACTCAAATTCGACCAATGGGGAAACTTTGGCAGGTTCCGTCATATATGCGGATTGAGGACGTTACGTCATGTGCAGGGGTTGACAAGATGAGTGTCTGAATGAAACGTCGTCTAAGTTGGGAGATTTTGGAATTTCAGATGCTTGACCCTGTTGCATGATAGGGTGGCTTGCCGTACCGGCATGGTCCCAGATGGGGGGCCGCTGACATGTCTCTCATCCACAATAAGAGTTTGGGAGTTCTCAAAAATGAAAAACAGCAGCAAGCTAAGCCTTGGCGCGTTTGTCACGGCAGCCATGATGGCTCCGGCGGCTTATGCGGAAGAATTCATCACCATCGGTACCGGCGGTGTGACTGGCGTGTACTACCCGACCGGTGGCGCGATCTGCCGTCTGGTGAACAAAGGACGCAAAGAGCATGGCGTTCGGTGCTCGGTCGAGTCAACCGGCGGATCGGTTTACAACATCAACACCATCCGCGAAGGCGAGCTGGAGTTCGGTGTGGCCCAGTCCGACTGGCAGTACCATGCCTATAACGGCACCTCGAAATTCGAAGATGCTGGTGCGTTTGAAAATCTGCGCGCTGTGTTCTCGGTCCACCCCGAGCCGTTCACTGTTGTCGCCCGTGCCGATTCCGGCATCAGCAGCTTTGAAGACCTTAAGGGCAAGCGCGTGAACATCGGCAACCCCGGTTCCGGTCAGCGCGGCACCATGGATGTGGTTCTGGACGCCATGGGCTGGACGATCGATGATTTCGCCCTGGCATCCGAACTGAAAGCAGCCGAACAGTCGGCAGCCCTGTGCGACAACCAGATCGACGCGATGATCTACACCGTGGGCCACCCGTCGGGCTCGATCCAGGAAGCCACCACCGCCTGTGACTCTGTTCTGGTCAACGTAACCGGCGACGCGATTGACGGCCTGATCGACGGCAACTCGTATTACCGCACCGCGACCATTCCGGGCGGCATGTATCGCGGGTCTGACGGTGACACCACGACCTTTGGTGTTGGCGCGACTTTCGTGACCTCGGCGGATGTGTCGGAAGACGCGGTCTATGCGGTTGTCAGCTCGGTTTTTGAAAACTTCGACGATTTCAAAAAGCTGCACCCGGCTTTCGCCAACCTCAAGCCCGAAGAAATGATTTCTGACGGTCTGTCGGCTCCGCTGCATCCGGGCGCCGAGAAGTACTACAAAGAAAAAGGCTGGATTCAATAATCCAGACCTGATGCGGAGTGCCTTCGGGCGCTCCGCCACCCAAGCCCGGCGTAACCGGGTAGCGAATAAGGCCAAAAAGGTCGCATGACGGGGAGACATCCTGATGAGTTCCGACACCCAATCCAATCGCCCTCTATCCGAAGAAGAGCTACAGGAGCTTGTAGCCTCGTCCGATGCAGGGGGGCGTAATCCGGTTGGCAGTGTCGGGATTTTTCTGGCTGTCGTTGCAGCGCTTTGGTCGGTGTTTCAGGTCGTTCTGGCCTCGCCGATTTCCAACGTGGCTCTGCCGGGCAGCGTGGTGAACAACTCGCGCCAGATCCATCTGGCTTTTGCGATGTTCCTGGCCTTTGCGGCCTATCCGGCACTGAAATCTAGTCCGCGAAACTACATTCCCATTCAAGACTGGATCATGGGCGCTCTTGGGGCGTTTGTGGCGCTTTACGGGTATTTCTTCTACGACAAGATCGTAAACGCCGGTGGTCTGGCGGATGATACCGACAAGTGGATCGCGCTGGGTGGCCTTTTGCTGCTGTTCGAGGCCGCACGCCGCGCGCTTGGCCCGGCTATGGCAATCATCGCGACGATCTTCCTGCTCTATGTGTTCTTCGGTTCCTCGGAATGGGTGCCCGAGGTGATCCGCTGGAAGGGCGCAAGCTTGAAAAAAGCCATGAGCCACATGTGGATCACGTCCGAGGGTGTGTTTGGCATCGCGCTTGGTGTGTCTACGAAATTCGTTTTCCTCTTCGTGCTGTTCGGCGCATTGCTGGATAAGGCCGGGGCAGGGAATTACTTTATCAAGATGGCCTTTGGTGCGCTTGGCCACCTGCGGGGTGGTCCGGCCAAAGCGGCTGTTGTTGGGTCGGCCGCAACCGGCCTGATTTCGGGCTCGTCGATTGCGAACGTGGTGACCACCGGCACCTTCACCATACCGCTGATGAAGCGGGTGGGCTTTTCCAGTGAACAGGCGGGTTCGGTCGAGGTGGCGAGTTCGGTGAACGGACAGATCATGCCGCCGGTGATGGGGGCTGCGGCCTTCCTGATGGTGGAATATGTGGGCATCTCCTATGTCGAGGTGATCACCCACGCCTTCCTGCCCGCCGCGATTTCCTACATCGCGCTGGTCTATATCGTTCACCTCGAAGCCGTGAAGCGCAACATGCCGACGCTGGGCAATCGCGAGGTGCATCTGGCGCGGACCGTTGTCGGGATGCTGTCCTTTTTCCTAGTGTTTGCAGGGCTGTGCTATAGCTCGCAATTCCCGGTCGAGGCGGTCACGGCGTGGGCTCCGTCTGCGGCGGGTCTGATCCTTAGCCTGATTGTGTGTGCGGTTTATGTGGTCCTTCTTTATTTGGCTTCTCAGGTCCCGGATCTGGAGCCGGACGATCCAAATGCCAAAGAGGTAGAGCTGCCC
This sequence comes from Ruegeria sp. SATB045, assembly GCF_059613525.1. Taxonomy (NCBI): domain Bacteria; kingdom Pseudomonadati; phylum Pseudomonadota; class Alphaproteobacteria; order Rhodobacterales; family Roseobacteraceae; genus Ruegeria; species Ruegeria sp. SATB045. Next base: position 81,126 of record NZ_JBXWSR010000034.1, read on the forward strand.
GTTATCGCCGAAATTTACAAAGCGGGTCTGCACTATCTGCTGCCGATCATCGTGTTGGTCTATTTCCTGATGATCGAACAGAAATCGCCCGGCTTATCGGCGTTTTGGGCCACCGCGCTGCTGTTTGTAATTCTTGTGACGCAGAAGCCGCTCAAGGCAATCTTCCGGGGTCAGAGCAACCTTTACGATACGTTCATCGACGGCGTGGCCGATCTATGGCAGGGCCTGATTGACGGCGCGCGGAACATGATCGGCATCGCGCTGGCCACCGCCACGGCGGGCGTGATCGTGGGCACCGTGACGCTGACCGGCGTGGGGCAGGTGATGGCTGATCTGGTCGAGTTCCTGTCGGGCGGCAACCTGATTCTGATGCTGGTGATGGTCGGACTGCTTAGCCTGATTCTGGGCATGGGCCTGCCGACCACTGCGAACTATATCGTCGTCAGTTCTTTGATGGCCGGAGTGGTGGTTGAGCTGGGCGCGCAAAGCGGGCTGATCGTGCCGCTAATCGCCGTGCATCTGTTCGTGTTCTATTTCGGTATCATGGCCGATGTGACGCCGCCTGTGGGTTTGGCCAGCTTCGCTGCAGCCGCCGTTTCTGGGGGTGACGCGATCAAGACAGGCTTCACCGCGTTTTTCTACAGCCTGCGCACCGTAGCGCTGCCATTTGTGTTCATCTTCAACACGGATCTGCTGTTGATCGACGTCACTTGGGTCGAGGGCATAATCGTCGCTATATTCGCGACCATTGCCATCCTCGTCTTCACTGCGGGGACAATGGGCTATTTCCTGACCCACAGCCGTATCTATGAAAGCATCGCGCTGATCGCTGTGGCTTTTGCACTGTTCCGACCGGACTACTTCATGGATCGGATCGCGCCTCCGTACACATCGGTCGAACCGGCTGCTTTGGTCGAAACGATCGGCCAAACCCCACCGGGAACCGAGATGCGACTGGTCGTTGCTGGCCCCGATTTTGACACGCTTGAGATGACTGATACCACGGTCGTCGTGACCGTCGGCGACGAAGAGGGCGGCGAAGCGCGGGTTGAAGCTTTGGGGCTGTTGCTGATCCCAGAGGATGGGTTGGTCAAATTGGAAGAACCCTTGTTCGGTGCGCCGGTTGCCGATGATCTGGACATCTTTGACTATTACGGGGATGAGGCGGTCCGTCTGACCTCGGTCAGTGTGCCGTCCAGCCAGCCTCCGAAACAACTGATCTATATCCCGGCGATGATATTCCTGGGTCTGATCGCCTTCCTGCAACGTGGCCGTGCCACCAGACAAGAGGTGCCCGCATGACAAACTCTGTCCTCTGTGCCGTTGACATCAGCAATGGTGATCTGGATGTCCATGTCCTCAAAAAAGCGGCTGCCTTAGCCCAGATGGAAGACGCGCAGCTTGATGTTGTAACTGTTCTGCCGGATTTCGGCGAAAGCTGGGTGTCCGGTTTCTTTCAAGCCGATTTCCATGAAAAAGCGTTGGAAGAAGCGCAGACGAAACTGACCGATATGTGTGTCGCGGCGCTGGGTGCGGAACGGAACGAGACTGTCCGCCATGTGGTTGCAACCGGTACAGCCTATCAGGAAATCCTGAAAACGGCCGATAGTGCCGGGTCAGATCTGATCGTGATCGGAGCGCACAAACCGGATTTCAAGGACTACCTTCTGGGTCCGAATGCGGCGCGGGTAGTGCGACACTCTAACGTCTCGGTTTTTGTCGTTCGCTAGTCAGTATCCGGTCATTTCAAGGTAGCCACGACCACTGTGGCTGCCAGTGACGGTAACCGGACCCTCCCAATATTCAAACATCGTCGCCATCCATGAATCCGGTGTCATAGCCGATACCTCTACATCAAGATCGCGATCCGGCAGCGTGACCTGCCACCGAATGGGCACATCACGATCAGCCACCTGTGCCGTGTCCAACGGAAGGACCCGTACAGCACCATCGGGCAAAGAGATGGTTGTACCGTCAGGGGCAATCCACGTGGCGGCGGTAAAGTCCCCACGGCCCCCCCTTAGGCGGAAGGCCATCAGCTTGTCACCGTCATCGAAGCTGAGGGAAAACCAATCCCACCCGGTCTGGTCGGCAGCCAGCGGCTGCGATGACCATTCGCGGTCCAGCCAGGCTTGCCCCGTGACAGCGATATCGCCGTCAGGCAGCCGCAGCGTCCCTTCAACGGTGTAGAAAGGTTGCGAGTAGTAGTAACTGGCTTGCCCGTCTGCGGATTTGACGGAATACCCGCCGTTTCCATGGAAAACCAACGGACCCTGCGCCTCGAGGGACACATCATACCCAAAATCCACCCCCTGAGCGCGAAGGTTCAGGCGATCCAGATCGTCCCCCTGCATGTACCATTCATCGATCCACGCCACGAACGGGTCGGCTGTGACGCCCGCCTGACCAATACCGCCACGCGAAAGGCGCTCTGCGAAGAAATGCGCTTCGGGTGTGGTGACAGCTGCGTGGCCCATCCAGATTTGAGGGCTTTGCCACCCTTCGATTTCGTTTGGTCTGAGGGCCGATCTGAACAGGGTCCATTGCAAACCATAGCTGCGCCCATCCTCTCCGGTCAGGTTTGCCGTTAGATACCACCATTCGATCCGGTATGACGGGTGCGGACCGTGATCTTGCGGAAAGCTGAAATCATAACCTGCTTGAGGTACGTCGAACCCTTCGGCCGAGCCGCCCAAACCGGCATAGCCTTGGCTCTGTGCCGTGCTTGGCAACAGCAAAGTCAGTATCAAGAGGACATATTTAACGCTCATTGGCGAACACCCTTAAAAGGTCGGCTGGCGGCAGGCGTAACAGGCGAAGTGCAGGCAGGGCAGCCGCGATGAGAGCGGCCACAAGGGTGAGCACCAGAAGATAGACCCAATCCGATGGAAACAGATACATCGGCAATCGCCAGCCGAAGGCCTCGACATTTATGACCGCAAGTAGGGTCCATGCCAACACCAACCCAAGCGGCAGCGCGAAAACCGCCGTCAGCGCCGCAAGCAACACGCTGCGCAACAGCTCTAGCCGGGCCAGACGCGCTCGTGTTAACCCCAGCGCCCAGATCGGCGCAATTTGCGGCAAGCGCTGCGTCCACAGTGTTAGCAGGCTTGTCAGAATCGCAAATCCTGCGACACCAAGTGTCAGGATGTTCAGCGCCGAAGTGACGACGAATGTTTTTTCAAAAACCGCCACGGATTGCGCCTTCATCGCCGCCTGTTGAACGACCGACCGCGATGGCAGATCAAAGCGGTCACGCAAGGTCTGGGCCAGTTCCGTTGCCCGATCTTCAGGGACTCGGATGCCAAAGCCACGGATTTTCGCCCCGGGGGCGATTTTATCAAGGCGATCCATCGAAACGATGGCTTGTCCGGTGGGGTTGCCATAATCAGAATACACCCCTGCTATGGGCAAACTGAGGTTCGCGCCAAGGCTTAGAACGTCACCCGGCCAAAGGTCTTCGCGCCGGGCCAATTGTTCGTTGATCAAGATTGCAGTTCCGTCCATCACACGGTCCCACGTTTCTGATGAAGATGCGATCAGGGGCCAATTTTCGCGATAGGTCTGATCGTCGACAACGCCGTACAAAAACAAAGGTCCCGAGCTATGCGACAGCTCCACGTTGCGAATAGGAAGTAATGCGTGCACTTGTGGGGCAAGCCATTCGGCAATCTCTTGCGCCTGTTGTTGATCGGAAGGTGTCAGGTACAGTTCGGACGTCAGGCGTTGATCCAGCCATCCGGTAAAGGTCAGTCGAAAGCTGGACACCATCGTGCCCACACCGACATTGGCAGCCAGGGCCAGCAACAGGGCCATCAAGGCCAAGGACAGACCGGGAAGCTGAGCGCGCATGTCGGACCATACCCATTGGGCGATCGGGCCTGTTGCACGGCGTTGCAGCACTTGCAGCGCGAGGGATAACAACGTTGGCAAAATGAGCGCGGCACCGACCAGAAAGCCGGCGACCATGGCAAAACCGCTTACCAGGCCTCCGACCAGAAGGTGCGCTGCGACAGCGCCGAGGATCGCCAAAGCGCCCGCAATAGGGGAAAGCCACCTGTCTGACGAAGCTACACGCCACGTCTGAAGCCCAGCGCCCGACAGCAATGGCATTCGGGACAAGCGGAACAGGGCTTGCCCGCTGGCCAGCAAGGTGCCACCGACGGCCATCGCAAGGCCCGCCAGAACCCATTCAGGTTGCAAGGCGATCTGGCCACTCACAGGTGCCCCGTACAAACCGCGCAAAGTGGCTGCAACATCAGGCAGCAAAGCGCCCGCAATGAAGAACCCAAGCATCAGGCCAAGAATGCCTCCGACGATGGCAAAAAGGGTCAGTTCCGCCATGATCATCCAGACCAGTCGCCGCATCGAGACCCCAAGTGCCCGTAAGGTGCGGATCATTGCGCGCCGCTGAGCAAAGGCAAGCCCGACCGTACCGTGGACGATGAACAGCCCAACTGCAAAGGACAGCAATCCAAAAGCTGTCAGGTTCAGATGGAAACTGTCGGTCAGTTGGGCCGTGTCCAGTTGCGAGGCTGCGTCTATCCGTTCCAGAGACGGAGCGACGGCGGCAAGATCTGGCAGGTTGCGTGGTTGGTTCGGTAAGATGATGACACGGGACAAAAGACCGGGGCGGTTCAGCAAAACCTCGGCCACACCAATATCTGTAAGGATCAGGTCTGATGGAAGGTTATCTGTCACCACCATTGGTGGCAGGTCCTGGGCTCCAGTTAGCAACGTTGCCAGCGCAGGGTGTACCAGCAATCGGCCTGGAGCGGTCAGTATCTGGGCCGGATCAGGAGGGGTTTCGCCTTCCTCCATCTGGGTAACTGCGGGCAGGGCAGGGTAGCTAAGCATATCTACACCCAGCACTCGAACTGTGCGGCCGTTTATGCGCATAGAGCCCTCTAGCGCGGCGGCCACTTGCCATCCTGCACGCCTCAGCTCGGTGTAGCGCGCTAAGGGAAACAGGCCCGAGGGGTCTTGAAGGGTTTCGAATTGCCCCAGAGCCAACTGGTTGTTCGCCCTTTGATAACTGGCCCTGGCTTCGGCATTGATGGCTTGTACAGCCGACCAGAGCGCTGTCGCCAGCGCGATCCCGATCAGAAGGGTGGCGAGTTGTATTCGATGTGCGCGCCAATGGGACAACAGGGCCTGAATAACGGCTTGCGTCATGCTATGCGACCACCGCTGAGATGTGCGCGCTTGTCCAGCCGGTCTGCAATCTCGCTTGAGTGTGTCACCAAAAGCAGAGCGGTCCCTGTCTCGGAGACCAGCGACAACATCAGGTCCAGAACATTCGCGCTGGCGGTTTCGTCGAGATTGCCCGTCGGTTCGTCGGCAAGCAGCAGCTTGGGTCGAGACGCCAGCGCGCGCCCGATAGCGACGCGTTGTTGTTGGCCGCCCGAAAGCGTCTCGGGGTAGCGATCCAAAAGATCAGACAGGCCCAACCGGTCGGCCAGATGGGCGTTCCAGTCTTTATCCTCTTGCCCCGCAAGCCGGGCGTGGAAGGATAGGTTTTGCCTGACCGTCAAAGATGGGATCAGATTGAACTGCTGGAAAACAATCGACAGGCTATGCCGGCGTAGATCGGCCCGGCCGGGGTCGTCGAGCGACGACAAACCTGTGCCATCCAACGTGATCTCTCCGTCTTCGAAACTGTCCATCGCCGCCGCGAGGTTCAGAAGGGTGCTTTTGCCGCTGCCGCTTTCACCGGTCAGCGCCAAAGTTTGGGCCGTGTCCAAGTCAAGCGAAACACCCTGAAGCACCGGACGTCCTCCAGGATAGGATTTTCGAACATTCTCGATTTTCAGCAGCATTCTGATCGCTCTCTTACCGTGCGCCACAATGTGGACCCAACGCAGTCGGAGTCCAGCACTGACACGGATTCGTTTCCATTCGTCGCAGCGGATCACGCAGGGTTGTCCCGATGGGCCTAACCAGTCATTGTTGCAGAGCTTTTTCAGAAGGCAAAACGAGATACGGACACATGACCTTACTTGAACAGATCGTATGGGGCAGCATCTATCTTGGGATTTGCTTCGTTTTGGAAATCATTCTGCTGACGTGGTGCACGCAGGTAATCCGCATCTTTGCGTTGCGACTGGAGAACAGCAAAAGGTTTTTCACCATTGCAGCTCCGTTATGTGTGGCATTGGTGTTTATCGTCGCGATCCATACGTTTCAGGTCTGGCTATGGGCGGTGGTCTGGATTCTGGGGGATATTCTGCCCGACTGGAACACAGCGCTGTATTTCTCGTTGGTGACGTTCACGACGCTCGGGTATGGCGACATCGTCTTGGGCGAACCCCTGCGTATCTTCGGTGCTTTCGCGTCGGTGACAGGTTTGTTGGCCTTTGGTCTGTCCACAGCCTTCATGGTGGCCGTGATGACGCAGGTCTTCAAAGAAGAGCTTATGGGTTAAAGGATCGGCGCAAACAGGCGCGCCAGGGGCGATCCGAACCGGATATAAGCGCGCTGGTCGGGCAAGTTCCGTTCGAGCTCATAACTGTTGTCAAAATCGTTCTTAAGCATTTCGGCGACGGCCTCGGCGGCCCGGCTGTCAAAAAACAGGGCCATCGCTTCGAAATTCAGCCGGAATGAACGGTTGTCCAGATTTGTCGTGCCCACGGCAGCAAGAGTGTCGTCCACCACGAATACCTTTTGATGCATAAACCCGTCCGTGTAGCGAAAAACACGAGCACCGCAGTCCCGGATTTCGTCGAAATAAGCAAAGGCAGCCAGCCATGGAAGGCGGTGGTCAATGACTTCGGGGACCAGAATGCGCACATCGACGCCGCGAAGGGCGGCGTGTTGAAGGGCCGTCATCACATCGATATCGGGAACGAAGTATGGCGATGCGATCCACAGGCGTGTTTTGGCCTCGGCGATGGCGGCAAAAAACATCATGGCTCCGGTCTCGGTCTCGTCGCCTGGGCCGGTTGCTACAAGAAGGGCGTTCATGTCTTGATCGGACTCCGGCCCTGCCCAGACCAGTTCGTCAATCAAGTCTTCTTCATGCGCCCAGTGCCAGTCTTCCGTGAAAATCAGTTGCAGCTGGCGGACAATGTGACCGGTCATCCGGATATGCGTGTCCCGCCAATGGCCAAAATGATTGTCCTGGCCCAAATACTCGACACCGACGTTGTGGCCGCCGATGAACCCGATCTCACCATCAATAATCACTGTCTTTCGGTGATTGCGATAGTTCAGCTGAAACCGATGCTGGGGGCCGCGGCGATCACGCGGGTTGGCGATTTCGACACCTGCCTCGCGCAACTTGTCCAAATAGGCTGTCGGCAAACTGTAGCTGCCAACCGAGTCCGTCATAAAGCGAACACTGACGCCTCTTTCCGCTGCAGCGATCAACTTGGCTTGCAAACGCTGCCCCAAAGCGTCGTCGCGAACGATATAGAACTGTATAAGAACGTAGCTGCGCGCTGCGTCAATGGCCTCGAAGATCGCATCGAATGTGGCCTGTCCGTCGACCAGCAACTGTGCACCGTTGCCGCGCGACACAGGCAGATGGGCCAAAGCCTCGAACGGCTTTGGGTTTATGTTCATTGTTTTGGGGTCGGGTTTAGAAAAATCAGCGAAGGTCTTGATCCCCTCGACCACGCTTTCGCTTTGCTTGCGCGCGATGCGGTAGCCCCGAAACCGGTGATGGCCCAGAAACAAATACAGCGGGACACCAAAAACAGGGGCCGAGATCAGGAAAACCACCCAACCGACGGCCCCTTGTGGTGTTCTTGCAGTTTGGGCCGCGCGTAAAGCAAAGATGGCCGCCGTCACGTAAAGGCAAAAGACGGCGACAGAAACAAGCAGTGTCCACATCGTGTTAGCGGCCCTTCTTCAATCTAGTCGGAGCCAGTGTAGACGCGTTTCCAATCCTCGGCCATATCTACGATCACCCAACCCATATCCGGCCCCTTGTCCAACCCGTCCACCAGTTTCCCGATTGGACTTTCACGGTCATAGGCCCATTCACGCGCTGCGTCTGTATGATGGATCAACACTCCTAACCTTGGTCCGTCTCCGGCAGTTGTCCATTCAAGCATTGCGAAATCTCCGTCGGAGTTGCCCGCGGCAAAGATCGGCCGCCGCCCGATAGTGCGTTCGATGTTGATGGGCTTGCCTTCCTTGTCGTCGATGAAGGCGATGCCCGGCGATTTGACGATAGCCGGTTTGCCATCCAACGTTTCGTAGGTCGAAGCAGAATAGGTACCCAACACCTGTTCCGGCGGAATGCCATAAGCTTCTTCGGCGAAGACACGCATGAAATGCAACCCACCTCCGGACACGATATAAGTTCGAAATCCTTCATCTCTGAGGTAGCGAAGAAGCTCCACCATCGGTTGATAGGTCATCGCATCATAGTTTAGGCCGGTTTCAGGATGTTGTGCGGTGTTTAGCCATTCCTCGACCGCCACCTGGAATGCGTCGACGCTTGTACCAGAATGCGACGCGTTGATCACTTCGATCAGCGCGTCATGCCCACCTTCCGCGATGGCTTGCACATCGCGTTTGGCGGCGGCTTCCAGAACAGGGCTGCTCAGAATTGTCGGATCTGCTTCAGCCATTTCTGACAGACGGTCCATTGCAAAAATGAGCTGAAAATAGACAGGCTGTTCCGCCCAAAGGGTGCCGTCATTGTCAAAAACGGCAATTCGGTCGGCCGGTGTTACATAGTCCATCCCCTGGGGGTCAGTGACAGAGCGTACAAAATCGATAATGCGGGCCTTGGAGTCGGCATCCTGCCAACTGGGCAGCGGATCAGCATAAGCAAAAACCGCTGAAACCGAGAGAAGCCCAGAGAGAAGAACGGCTTTCATGATCAATTCCTTATGTCTGAAAATCGCAAGGGGCCGTTGTTATTGAAACGGCCCCCTGAAGTATTGCTGTCGACATTAGTTGTTTGTCGGAGTGGCCAATTTCTCCATCACCTGATCCAGATTGAAGCTGGCAGCTTTCTGGCGTGGAGGGAACTCTTGGAATGTTGCCAAGAAGTTACCGACATATTGCTGGGCAGGTACCAAGAAGTACGCTCGATCCAGCAGCCAGTCGTAATAGGTGTTGGACGTCCGATAGGCGCGTTCATATGGGTCGCGACGCAGGTTGATGATCAGAGGGATACGAAGCTCTGTCCACGGTTCGATCCATGCGCGCAGGGTTGCCCATGCTTTCTGCTCAAGGAAGATCAGCTTCCAATCATCAAAACGCAGTGCCGTAAGGTCGCCATCATCCGAGAAATAGAAGATTTCACGACGTGGGCTTTCAGCCGCCTCACCAGTCAACAACGGTAAGATGTTGTATCCATCCAGATGCACTTTGTAGTCACGGCCCATAGCAGCCGAGCTATATCCGGCTTTCAGCTTTTCTTTGATATCTGCGTCACCGGCGACCGCCAGATAGGTTGGCAACCAATCCATATGATGCACGATTTCGTTTGTGACGGAACCGGCTTCGATTTTGCCAGGCCACCGCACCATCGACGGCACGCGCCAGCCACCTTCCCAGTTCGTGTTCTTTTCACCCCAGAATGGCGTTGCGGCCGCGTCTGGCCACGTGTTCATGTGTGGGCCGTTGTCGGTCGAGTAATGCACGATCGTGTTGTCGGCGATGCCAAGCTCATCCAGTAAATCCAGCAATTGGCCGACATGCATGTCATGCTCGATCATACCAGCAGTGTACTCGTCTGCCACACCGCCAAAGATCTCGTTCGCCTGGGCGCGCATTTCGTCTTTGACATGGGTTCGGAAGTGCATGCGAGTACCATTCCACCAAACATAGAAGGGTTGACCCTGTTCGTTCGCGCGCTTGATGAAATCAATCGCCGCAGCGACCGTTTCTTCGTCAACCGTCTCCATACGCTTTTTAGTTAGCGGGCCGGTGTCTTCGATTGTTCCATCGGCTTTGGACTTAATGACGCCTCGGGGACCGTAGGCTTCGCGGAACGTGCGACCGTCAGCAAGAACAGCATCACCGGGGTAGTCTTCATTTTCCGGTTCTTCTTCGGCGTTCAAATGATACAAGTTTCCGAAAAACTCATCAAAACCGTGGTTTGTGGGAAGATGTTCGTCCTTATCACCAAGGTGGTTTTTTCCGAACTGCCCGGTTACATAGCCGTGGTCCTTCAAAAGTCCGGCTATGGTGGGGTCTTCGACCTGCATACCCAGATCAGCACCCGGCAAGCCAACTTTTGACAATCCAGTCCGGAATACCGACTGACCCATAATGTAGGACGAGCGGCCGGCCGTACAGGATTGTTCGCCGTAATAGTCGGTGAAGATCATGCCTTCCTTGGCTACACGGTCAATATTCGGAGTTTGATACCCCATCAGTCCCATGGTGTAGGCTGAGATGTTGGACTGGCCAATGTCATCGCCCCAGATCACCAGAATATTGGGCTTTTCGTCCTGCGCCCAAGCTGGCAGCGCCAAGGCCACGGCGAAAGTCGCCACAGCAATCCGGCGAAGCCCAATTCGCCAATTCTTGGTCGTCAAACGTGGTGGTGACATGGTTTTCTCCCGATCTATATGGGTCAGAAAGACCCAAAGAGTCTTGTTGAAAAAAAGGTTCAACATAAGGAAATTGAACCGTTTTAGAAAATTTGCTCGACCTTTTGGCAGAGTAGCTCGTGAAGGAATCGAACTCTTTTACTGTATGGTAAAAGGTGGACTTTAAATTTATCATATGATCACATTGGAAATTACTAATGTTTGATAAAGTTAATAATATGAACCTCTTGCGGGAAGCCACTTGGTTTGCCGAGCGCTCGCAATGTTTCCAGGAAGATTTATTGAGCTGCGGGATGGTGCGGGCGTTTGAAACTGGTGAAACGCTTTACCATCACGGTGATCCGGTCAATGGGCTGTACGCAGTGTTGGATGGTGGGGTTTTGTTGGCCGTTCCTGCGGATGATGGACAGGACTTAGTCTTTCACCGCCAAGGCGTTGGTTTCTGGTTTGGTGATCTGGCAATGTTCGCGAACTCATTCAGATTGATGAGTGTCGTGACAACTTGCGAGACCACAGTACTGTTTTTTCCAAGTGCGCGGATCAATAGCCTTGTACAGAAACATCCGGACTACATCCGAGATTTCTACGCATTGACCCACTACAATATGCGGACTGCTTTGAGGGTTATTGCCAACCTTCTTGTAACCGGGGCCGAGAAAAGGGTGGCTCTTCGTTTGCTTCATCTGGACGAGGGAACGTCCAAATCCGATGGCTGGATCATAGTATCTCAGGAAGAATTGGCAGAGATGGTGGCTGTTTCCCGTCCTACGCTACACAGAAGCCTTCACCGATTAGAGGATTTGGATTTAATTGAAATCGGTTACGGCCGCATCCTGATAAAAGACAGGGCGGCCCTGTTTGCAAATTGCCAAACCTGAACTCAAGGATTTAGCGGCGGAAGTGCCGTCGGTTTACGCTGTGTGCTCTTTGACAACGAGCCGATAGCCGCGATGGCACCTGACCAATCCGGCTCAGACCCCGATTTCGTCGCAGCGTATCTTGTTGCGGATATCGCAGCCAAGTGGCGTTCCATGACACTGGTATCGACCGTTTCCACCGTGCGCGACTTCCATAAATCCAATGCTGAATAGGCTTTTGACAGGTCCTGTTCATTTAGCGCAGTTCTTAGTTGCGCTAACGCGAACTCCGGCGACGCATTGTAGATTTGTGCTTGCACCTTGCGCCTGCGTCGATACCACGGAACCATCAAACGAAATACGGCAGCCAAGACTAACGTAAAAAATATAACGTAGGGAGTGACCTGCAGGAGGTTCCGTATGTCAAATTGTTGCTTGGCTGGCCCTGTCAATTGCAGGTCTATTGCTGGTACCTCGGCTGTTTCAACACTGTCGGATTCAAGGTTGTACCAACGCAAGGTTACAGGCGGCAGCGTCGTTTTCCCTGCTGCTTGGGCAAGATAAACCACCTCGTCAACGCGCTGGCCCGAAAGGATCCCACGGTCCTCGGATTCCGAAAACCGCGGGTCTTTCGGGTAAGCCTTCAGCAGCGGATCGTCCGTATCCACCAAAAGCGGGGGTATTAGTATTGAGCTGGTTCCATAAATATTTGCCGTTAACTTGCGCGTAATGGCGTCTCCCGCATGTAGTTCGGAAGGCCCTTCAATGTCTTGGTTTAGTTCAAAGCCGTTGGCGATGATCAGCGGGTCCAACCCTTGTGCGCCCTCAGGCACTTCGACTGACAAAGAGATTTTCGGAAGCGTTACGGTGCTTTGCACGGGCTTATTCGTGTCAGGATCCGCAAAAGTGACTTCGACATCTTGCTCGCCAAAATCCAATTGGCCGGGTGTCAAAGGGTAAAGTCGATAACTGCGCTGGACCCCGGACCAAGTATTACCATCAACTGTTTCGCTTACTGGGCCCGAGGCGCGCTCAGGCAAACGAACCAGTAGATTTTCTTGTTCAAGGGACGGAAACACCGGTGGAGACGGCATGAAGGTTGGAACAAGAACTTTCACACGAACCAGGGCGGGCTGGCCGACGATAACACCTTCTTCTGGAACTTCGACAGACACGCGTGGTTCACCGGAGCTTTCCGATTGTGGTAGCGCGACTGAGGGAGCGACCAAACATATGAGAAGAAACAAGTATCTCATTGTTCTTGAACCTGATTGTCCAGAAGGAAACGGTTGCGCAAGAAATCCTGCATGTCAGTGTCAATCGCACTGATCCATTGATCCGCTGGCAACGGAGCAGACCCGTCTACAGGCGCTTGGGCGGTCGTATCTTGGCCGCGTCCATCCTCATTATCGAAAACGGTGTCGTCCGCTCCGATACCTGCTTCTTCTCCGGTGTCGGACTGCTCTCTGGTGGTTTCAACATAAGCAAGAATAGCCTGTGAAACTTCAAGGTTGTGTTGTGCCTCAGGCCAGCCTGGTCGCCTCTCCAGAGCAGTTTCGAACGCGGGAATTGCAGGCCGGTATTCTCGGTTTCGAATTCTTGCCAAGCCTTCTGCAAATGCGGCCTCTGGGGTGTTTAACTGGGTCAAAACGGTGATCGCCTCGGGGTATTTTCCCGCTTTCAACAGTGCATAACCTTGGTGGTACGGGTCTTCGAATAGGTCAGCAGCCTTTGCAAACTCTTTGTTATTCAACGCGATTTGCCCCTGTTGATCCGGTGTCAGGAACCAATCTCGCCAACCTTCGGCCTGGGCTGGACCTGACGGAGAAGCTAAAAAGCAAACCAGCAATACCCATTGTATTACCCAACCGCGCCTGAACCACAGCAAACACATCAAGGCCGCGGGCCAAGCAAAAATCCACCCCTGATCGCGCCATTTCACAAGGTCGTTGTCGTCCAGCGCGTTGGAATAGGCAGACTTGATAAACCTTTGTAATTGCCTGATGTCTTGATCATCGTTTGAGAATTGAACGACTTGTGCACGTTCAAGATTGTCCAATTGAACGATTGTGTCACCCTCAGGAAGCATGGTCAGAAACAAAAGCTGGGCTTCGGTTGTTTTCATGTTTTGCAGCTGCGACGGCTCTATATCATCCAAGACAAAAAGGATGGCTCCTGCCGTTGTGTTGCCTTTCAGTATGTCTTCGCCAATTGCCAAAGCGTCAGTGGCTGAATCCCCGTCTTTGGGCATGACAGCCGGTTCCAAACCTTCAAGCAAGGGGCGTAGGATATTGGCGTCCTCAGTCAAAGGGGCTACGCGGTGCGGTGACCCGGCATAAGCCACGAGCGCGGTCTGAGCACCGGCGCGAGCGTTGATGAGATCGGTGATTTTGAACTTTGCGCGCTCTAACCTGGAGGGCGTTAAGTCAGAATTCTCCATACTTTCCGTTACCTTCAGCGTAATTACTAAAGGAGCGGTATCAGCAATCAATGGGTTTTCCATTCGAGACCAGGTCGGGCCTGCCGCAGCCAATACAATAAACGCGCTCGCTATCATCGCGATGTCAGCTGGGTAAACTCCGCGGGTTTCTGCAGCGCCAACCCGCAACGCTTCTGCAAGGTGCGGGGCGATACTTTCGGAGAAATCCTGTTTCTGTGATTTCTTGGGGCGGGTTATCCCCCAAAGAAAGAGTACTGGGATAAGAAAAAGCAGCCAATACGCTCGAATAAAATGAAATTCCGCCAGTGCCTCAATCATTGGGGCCACCTGCGGTGCTGAAAAACGCTGAGATAGGTTGAGATAGCAAGTATCACAATCACCGCGGCCAACAGTGGGTATTGACCGAGGTTTTCCCTTGGGCGGAAACTTTGTGTTTCTACGATCCTTGGGTTTTGCGCATCGATCTGCTGGTAGACGTCCGTTAGGGCGTCTTCATCGTCTGCAAAAAAGTACTGGCCACCGGTGCGTTCCGCGATATCCCGCAACGCCTGAAGATCTACACGGTCTTCTCCGGTCGCGCTCGGATCGCCGACGCCAATCGTGTACACGACAACACCTTTTTCGGCCGCAATGGCGGCTGCATTGATCGGGGTCATCCTGCTGGATGTGTCAGCTCCGTCGCTTAGGACGATCATCATACGCAGATCAACGTCGCTGGATTCGAACGTACGAATGCCCAAGCCAATAGCGTCACCAAGTGCGGTGTTGGGGCCTGCCATTCCAACCGTGGTCTGATCAAGAAAGCCGTTTAAGCTTTTGGTATCCCGCGTAAATGGGGCTTGTATGAAGGCTCTGGTGCCGAAGACTATCAAAGCCATTCGATCACCTTCACGTTCGGATATGAAAGTGCGCATGACATCCTTCACAGCCTCCAACCGTTGTTTCGGCGTGCCGTCGGTTGACGTGAAGTCTCGCTGATCCATTGATCCGGAAATATCGAGCGCCAGAACAACGTCGCGCGCGGATTTTTCGAGTGTTATCGGGTCAGCCAGTCTTTCAGGTCGCGCAAGTGCCAGTACCAGAAGAAACCAGATTAGTATGATTGTAAGCTTGGGTAGTCTGGCGCGATTGCGTATCGACGAACCGGACCGAGGCTCTACGCCACTCGCTTTAGCCACGCGGCGGAAAAAGGGTATTCGGATCGAAGCCGCTTTTTCGCGATATGGCGGAGCGAACCAATAAACGACCGCAGGTACCGGTAAAAGAAGGAAGACCCAAGGCGCAGCGAAGGAGATCACCATGACACTCCTTCAACACGATGTGTTTTTATCCATTTTTTCGCAATTTCAGCAACTTCTGGGTCATTCCTCGTCGTTTTGTAGGGCGCTTCGGTAAGAACATGTCCTAGGGCATCGGGAAAGACCGCAGCCGAAGATCGGTTCAGGAAATCAATCCACTCTCGACCATAAAGACCTGCAACCAGCGAGCGCGGGTATACCGCCAGTGCCGTTCGGCGCAAAACGTCGGCAATTTGGGCTACATCGCCTTGAGCGTCGTCAATATTTGCTAGAGCCAATCGGCGGTATGCATTCAACTTGCGGCGCCGACGTATCAGTAGCGCCGCGCAAAGAACTGCAAAGATTAGTAAAACCGCCAAAATTAACCACCCCACGGTTTGCGGTGTCATCGCGATCACCTGTGGCTCTGGCGCGGGTTTCAGCATGTCCAGCAGCTCGACAAGGGACTTGCCTCCGACGTCGGCACTCATCTCGGACCTCCGCCATGACCGAACAGTTTCAGAAGTTGTCCCAGCGCTGGTTCAGCAGTTGTCAACGGAACGATGGGGAACCCATATCTTAGGGACCATTTGGACAACTGGGCCAGCCGATCTTCCATAGCCTCTCGGATTCGCTGTGCTAGATCGGGGGTCGAGCCATCGATTTCGATCTGCTGGTCTCCGTCCGAGACGGTCAGCCTTGCCTCGGTCGGAACTGTATGTGCGCTGGGATCAGAAATGTTAAACAGGATCAGGTCGTTTGCGTGTGACAGTCTGCGAAACAGGCTTTCCGAGTTCTGGTCCACACCGTCGAAATCAGAAAATACGCAGACAAGCGCATTGGTATGAGCGATACGCGCTGCCTGCTTCAAAACTTCGTTCAACGTAACGGACGTTTCGAACCGCAAATCTGCATTCAGATTGCAGTTCATGGCTCCGACAGAAGTTAGAAATCGCATAAGCGCCGCCGCACGTCTTTGAGGGCGGTGTTCTGCTAGACCAGTGTCACCGAACACAATACCTCCTACGCGGTCGCCCTGCGCCAATACTCGATGCGCTGCGATTGCTGCTGCCTCTGCGGCCACAACAGATTTCATGAAATCCTTGGTTCCGAAGAACATCGAAACCCT
This sequence comes from Ruegeria sp. SATB045, assembly GCF_059613525.1. Lineage (NCBI taxonomy): Bacteria > Pseudomonadati > Pseudomonadota > Alphaproteobacteria > Rhodobacterales > Roseobacteraceae > Ruegeria > Ruegeria sp. SATB045. The sequence goes on from NZ_JBXWSR010000034.1 coordinate 97,346, forward strand.
TTGATCAACCAACAACAGGACAGGGCGGTCACGCTCTTCGGTGTAAACGCGGACGTGGGGGGCACCTGTTCTGGCTGTGACTTTCCAATCAATGGTTCGAATATCGTCGCCGGGCAGGTAGTTGCGCAGTTCTTCGAAATTAAGACCACGTCCGCGCAATCGCGAGGAATGCCGCCCGTTAAGGATCGAACGGGCTGGTTGTTTTGGCAGCAAGCTAAGCCCGGTAGACCTGCCACCAAGTTGCAGCAAGTGCTGCGCAGTCACATGGATGCGGGGATCAGAGGGATATGTGGCATTTCGGGCCACGGCGCCAGCTTAGGGCAGGGCCACAAGGCGAAGAATTTCTGCGACAACATTGTCAGCCGTTGTCGCCTCGCCTTCGGCTTCGAAACTAAGTGTAATGCGGTGTCTGAAAACGTCATGCGCGATGGCCCGGATATCAGCTGGGTCCACATAGTCGCGCCCGTTCATCCAGGCTTGCGCACGCCCGCATTTGTCAAGTGCCAGCGAAGCGCGCGGGCTTGCACCTATCTCGATCAAGTTGGCCAAGTCCTCGCTGAACTTGTCGGGCGTTCGTGTCGCTTGCACCAGATCGGCCATATACCTGTCCATTGCGTCTGACACATGTATTTGTGCAATTTCCGCCCTTGCGGTGAACACAGCGTCTTGAGGGATCGGCGCAGGAGCTTCGGTTCGGGATGAAGAAGCGGTGGCGTTGTCTTCACCGCGCACAAGCCGAATGACCTCGACTTCGTCTTCGACGGGTGGATAAGTGATCTGTACGTGCATAAGGAAGCGGTCCATCTGCGCTTCGGGCAGGGGGTAGGTCCCTTCTTGCTCGATGGGGTTCTGGGTTGCCATCACTATGAATAACGGGTCCATCGTGTGGGTCGTACCCGATACCGTGACCTGACGCTCTTCCATGGCTTCAAGCAACGCGGCCTGAACCTTTGCCGGCGCTCGGTTAATTTCGTCCGCCAGAACAATATTGGCAAAGATGGGGCCCGGCTCGAAGCGGAATGTTCCGCCGTCCGGTGTTTGTTGAAACACTTCAGTTCCGGTGACGTCAGACGGCAATAGGTCTGGAGTAAACTGAATTCGGCTGAAGTGGGCATCCAAATTACGGGCCATTGCTTTGACGGCTCGGGTTTTCGCCAAGCCTGGCAAACCTTCGATTAGCAAGTTTCCGTTCGCCAAAAGTCCGATCAATAGGCGGTCGATTACGTCGGACTGGCCGATAATAGACTGCCCCATCCGAGATTTCAGATCATTTATTTGATTGTGTGCATTCATTGCTTATTCCAGTTGAAGCTTCATGCTGCAGGGATGCAATTGGGATAGTAACGGTTGCTCGGAATTGCGCTGTGCTAGCATCAGGTTAGCAGCCCGCTACGTTTCGTTCCACTATGGAATTCTTGCCCTGATGCGAGCCAGACGAGCGGACAATTCAGAACGAACTGGTCCAAGGTGTGGCTTGTCCCGAAGCGTTTTTACCCAGTGTTCGGGCGGCTGTTTTCCCCCTCCGCGGCTCCATGTCAGGGATTTGAGGATGATCTGCGCATTTGCATCCAGAGCGTCCGGTATTTCATACCCATTTAGCGTTGCCCAAACGCCGCTCCATAGGCGGGCAACTGACCACGGGTTGTAGCCGCCGCCACCTAAAACGAGGAACCGCGGCGCCAATTTCTGCAAACTCGACACTGCCCTCCAATGCGCATTATTGGACAAGGTCAAACGCGAGAGGGGATCTTCGGCCACAGCATCGGCACCGCATTGAAGAAGGATGGCTTGAGGGCGAAACGCAGCGGCGGCGGGTAGTATCAGCTCTTCCAGGATGGCAAAGAATTCGTCGTCATTGAGGCCCCGAGGAACGGGCAGGTTGAAAGCCGCTCCTCCCGCAGTGTCATCCAGTGTTCCACTGAATGGCCAGCGGCGCTCTTCGTGAATTGATATCATTCTGACCTTAGTGGAGCCGTGGAACGCAGCCTCGACTCCGTCGCAATGATGGGCGTCGATATCGACGTAGACTATCCGGCTCGATCCGTGACGGATGAGGGACTGAATCGCCAAGACAGGATCATTGAGGTAGCAAAACCCGTTGGCTCGGTCGGATAGACCGTGATGAGTGCCGCCGGCAGGGTTAAAGACAACACCGCCATCGCGGATTAGTTCCGCGCCCAGCATCGAACCACCGGCAGCGGTGGCTGGTCGACGATACATCTCGGGGAAAACCGGGTTGGACAGGGTGCCCAGCCCGTGTTTTTGTCGGGTTTCGTCTGATACGTATTGCGACGCCTCTGCCTTTTGCAGCGCATCGATGTATGCAGGCGTATGAAACGCGTGCAGCGCCTTTGGTTTGGCGCAGGGGCTCACGCGATAATTTTCAGCCTTCAGCCAGCCCAACGCGCGACACAGATCAATAACTGTTGAAACGCGGGGAATCGCTAGCGGATGTTTCGCACCGTAGGTGGACTTCCGATAGATTTCGGCACCAATGAAAAGAGGGTGCTGCATCGCTTCAGGTTTCTGTGTTGTCCTGATCATCCCAAATCCGACCGTCCAGCGACATCAAAACCGCGATTGGGCGCAAGGCGGAAATGTGGCTGAATACGATCAGGATGCAGACCGTTAAAGGCACACTCAGGAACGCTCCTATCATGCCCCAAACTGTTGTCCAGAAAGTCAGAGCCAGGATCACGAGGAAGGTCGACATATTGAGTGACCGGCCCAGCATCGCAGGGTCCAGGAAGTTGCCGATAGCGAACTGAATCGTCCCGCAACCGAATACGATGATCAGGAAAGGGCCGATGGTTTCGAATTGAACCAATGCAATCATTGCCGGAAACACCACCGCAATAATCGACCCGATTGAAGGGATGAAGTTCAGTGCAAATGTCAACACGGCCCATGTTTCGGAATATTCTAGGCCAAGAACTCGGAACACCGAGTAACTGATCCCCGCCGTAATTAGACTGATGAAGGTTTTCACGCCCACATAGCGTTGAAGGCTGAACGAGATCGCATCCAACACCGCAGCGAACTCGGCACCGGTTTCTGGGTTCCCGGCGGCTAGCCGGATTTTCTTGCGAAAGGCCAGTCTTTCGGCCATCAAAAATGCGACGTAAAGGCTGATCAGGAAGAATTGGTTCAGCAGTGATGTGGCGCTGCCTAGCAGTACGCGCGCGACATAGGTCATGTCGATATTGATCAGATTGTCGCGTATGAAGGTTGTTACATTGTTGCCCACAAGTCCGGTGATCCGATTGACGGCTCCGTCGAACTGGCTTTCGTAGTCGCTGATCGAGCGTGCGAACTGCGTCGCCTGACTGCCCAGAATATACATGATCATGAACAACCCTGCCAAAACCACGGTAACGCCTGCAATATTGGCCAACCAGACAGGCGCGCGGGTCAGGGCGATCACACGGTCGCTAAGCGCCATGATCAGAACGTTGATCAAGAGGGCCATGGTCAACGGGATTAAAAACGCCGCCCCCGCATAAAGCGCAAGCACTGTCAGCGTCGCCACAATGGCCGCATCGCGCACGACAGCCAATTTTATACGCGGCGAGGACGCGGAGTTTTCTGGATCCAGGGTCATTTAGCTGCCTGTGACGTTGCAGGTAGGATTACCTTGATCCTGCACAGACCAGAAAATTATGCAATGCATCCAGATGTTTGGGGAAGTTAATTTGCCCATTTTGAGGTTTTGACGGTTCTGTGATCGCGTTGGGCGGGTTAGGCTTTGATCATGATTTCTCAAGTGATTCCTTCGCTGAGTCGCCCAATCCAGGCTTTGTGGCTGGCCATTGGACGGTTCGGTGGCAAAAACGGCCTTGTCATGAGTAGCCATGTCGCCATGTCGTTGATGTTGGCACTGTTCCCATTTGTTCTGTTCACAGTGGCATTTGCCGGGTCCTTGTCACAAGGTTATGTCACCGAAGAACTGATCGAATTGATCTTTGGCGCATGGCCCAAGGATGTAGCCGATCCCATCGTATCCGAACTTCGCGCAGTGCTAGAGCAGTCGGGGTCGGGCGTGATTACTTTGGGCGGCCTTTTGGCGATCTTCTTTGCCTCGAACGGGGTGGTTGCTGTCAGGGCGGCTATGAATCAGGCTTATCATGATCAAGACAGTTGGCCATTTTGGAAAACGCGGCTGCTGTGCCTTGGTCTGGTGATCATCGGTGGGGCGACAATTCTGGCCATCGCTGCAGTCGAGGTCATCTTGCCGGTTTACACCAAACTGGTTTCGGAAAAGACAGATGTAAACGTATCGCATTGGTTGTCCGTGGACCGCCTGCGCTGGACGTTTACCGTAGCAGTTCCAGCCGGAACTGTCTTTTTGGCGCATTTGATCCTGCCCACTCGGCGCCATTCCATGTCACAAATTCTGCCGGGGGTCTTGTTGACTTTGGCGCTTTGGGCCGCGGGCGGGTGGGGCTTTTCGATCTACATCAGCCAATTCGCATCCTACAGTGCCACCTATGCAGGCTTGGCCGGAGCGATGGCTGCCCTGATCTTTTTGTATCTGTGCGCGGCGATCCTGATATTGGGCGCGGAATACAATGGCGCGCTCATGGATTTGCAAGTTGGCGATGATGGGGACCAACCGTGAAAGCTCTTTGGATTATCCTTGGTCTGATGCTGCCGACCTTTGCCGCAGCCCAGGTGCCCGTCTATGTCGGTTCCGATCAATGCAAAGATTGTCACGAGGCTGAGGCCGCGGCGTGGTCGCAATCTCATCACGCCTTGGCCTGGACAGATGTGGAGGACGGTCATGTTGTTGCAGATTTCAATGGTACGCAGTTCGACCATGATGGGATGTCTGTCCATTTCTCCGATGACGGAGATCTGCGCGCCAGGGTCACGGAGAAAGACGGGGTATCAAACGATTACACGGTACACTCGGTAGTCGGTATCGAACCCCTGCAACAATATCTGTTCGAAACCCGACCGGGGCAATTGCAAAGCTTTGATGTCGTTTGGGACACTGAAGAAAACCGTTGGTTCCACTTATACCCGGATCAGGACCTGCCGCCCGATGATGGGTTGCACTGGACCGGCCCCTATAAAAACTGGAATGCGCGTTGTGCCGAGTGTCACGCCACTGGCTTTGACAAGAACTATGACGCGGGCACGCGCTCATATGCGTCTACCCAGGCGGAAATCGGGGTTGGATGTGAAGCATGCCATGGGCCAGGCTCGGCGCATATTGGCTGGACGAACGGGCAGGGGGGCAGCCCCGACCTGACGGAATATGGCTTCACGATGGAATGGGGCGCGGGGCAGACTGAGGCTGAGATACAGCAATGTGCCGGTTGCCATTCCCGCCGCGAGGCGCATGGGGATGGCAACCCGTTGCCGGGCACGGCGTATCACGATGCCTACAACCTGGCGGTTTTACGGCCGGGGCTCTACCACCCGGATGGCCAAATTCTGGACGAGGTCTACGTCTATGGCTCATTCCTGCAGTCGCGAATGTACGCGCAAGGGGTCGGCTGCATGGATTGCCACGAGCCACATAGCGCGATGCTTAAGGCCGAAGGAAACGGGCTGTGTACGCAATGCCATTCGGGTGCGGGGAATGACCGCTTTCCGACCCTCGCCCGCGGAGAATACGACACGTCTGCGCATCATAACCATCCCGATGGCAGCGCAGGGGCACAGTGCAAATCGTGCCACATGATTGAACGGGTTTACATGGGTGTGGATGGCCGTCGCGATCACAGTTTTCGCGTCCCGCGTCCCGATCTGGCACTGGGTCAGGATGCCTGCACCGATTGCCATACGGATCAAAACCAATCCTGGGCTGCCGCACAAACAGCCGATTGGTTTCCGGAATCGTCTCACCGTGGTCCCCATTATGGAACTGTATTCAACGCTGCAGTGACGGGCCAGGCCGAAGGACCATCGGCGCTGTTGGGTATTGCGGGTGATCAGACGCAACCGGGTATTGTCAGGGCGACAGCTGCATATCTATTGCAGAACTACGGCTCGGCCGAAGTTGCTGCACAGACTGCAGGGTTGCTGTCTGACCAAGATCCTTTGGTCCGTGCAAACGCTGTGGTGCTGCAACGTTCCGCCGAGCTCCGCGATCAGATTGAGCGGCTGGAACCTTTGTTGTCCGATCCGTTGTTGAACGTGCGTATTGCTGTCGCCAAAGAGCTTCTGACCATTCCGCAACAAGCCCTGACCGCCGGGCAACAGTCAAAGGCTGGTCAGGTGATGGCAGAATGGCAGGATGCCATTGCCAATCGGCTGGACTTTCCAGAAACCCATATGGCGCTGGGCGGGATGGCTTTGACCTTTCGGAACGCGCCAGCGGCCGAACGCGCCTTTCGCGAGGTGATACAACTGGATCCACAGAGAGCTGAGGCATGGCCCATTCTGGTGCAACTGGTCCAACTCAACAGCGGAACTGAAGCGGCTCTGGACGTCCTAAGCCAAGGGTTGGACCGGGTACCCGATCACCCGGATCTGCTGCAACTGCAAAGGCAGTTGACCCGCTAAAACGGCACCGCTTCGCCCGGTTTCGGCCATTTTAGCGGCAAATTTCACCTGTAACAGGACGGGGCGGGTAGAAAACCCGTCGTGTTAAAAGGTGCTCCATGTCCGACAAACCGGTCCATACGTCGCAACTGCAACGGCCACTTTCCCTATCCCAACGGATCGAGGATCTGCGAACGCGCAAGCCGGAATACTTGAACCATGGTGAGGCGCTGTTGATGCAGGGGATTGCTACGGCGTCACTGCGTCAACAGGTACTGGCGGGTGATTTTATTTCGCTCGAAGATTAAGGTCAGCCACGAAAGCCTGTTGCTACAACAAATTTTTCGGAACTGTCCGACCGTGAAGCGGACGGTTTTACGTTGGCGACCTTGTTGAACTTCTGTTTTAGCAATTTTTGCAAGTCGCCTTCTGCGCCCCCGGCAAGCACCTTGGCCACAAAGGTTCCACCTTCCTCAAGGACATCAAAGGCGAAATAGGCGGCGGCCTCGCACAACGCCATGATACGCAAATGGTCTGTCTGCTTGTGCCCAGATGAGGCTGCGGCCATGTCCGACATGACCACATCGGCCTTGCCGTCCAACCACTCTTTGACCTTGTCGTCCGCGTCGTCTTCCATGAAGTCCAAAACGTGGGCGATCGCACCTGCGACCGGTTCGACCTCTTGCAGGTCCACACCCAGAACTGTTCCGATGCGCTTACCGCTTTTCTCACCCAGCGCATTCACTCGTTTGACGGCGACCTGCAGCCAGCCGCCGGGAGCACAGCCCAAGTCAACGACACGAGCGCCGGGGACCAAAAAACGGAATTTGTCGTCCAGTTCCAATATTTTGAACGCCGCGCGCCCCCGATACCCCTCGGCCTGCGCACGCTTGACATACGGATCGTTCAACTGCCGCTCGAGCCAGCGGGTCGAGCTGAGTTTGCGTCCTCGGGCGGTCTTTACCTTAACCTTCAGATCGCGTTGTCCGCGTCCCGAGTTGCTTTTTCCAGTCGGTGTTTTGGCCATGTGTGGTCTCCTGAAGACTGGGGGCGTTTACCGGCTTGGTCTAGGGTTATCAAGTTGATCCTGTCGGTGCGTCCATCAATAGCAGATCTGGCCAAGGAGAAGAAACACCAAAGCCCAGCCAGCCCAGACAGTTTGCCCCCGTGGACAAAACGGAGGACTTCGGAACATCAGGGTGCGAAACCTCGTTCAAAAACGCCAGCGCATCCAGACCTTGGTTGTAGGGCACTGACAGCGCAATTCCCCCTATGGCCAGTGCATAATGCGGTAGGGCGTTTGCAATCTGAAAGCCGGGGCAGAACACGTCAAATCCGGCTGCTTCCAGACAACAAATCGTGGTTGCTGCGGTCGATGTGCGATAGGCTAGGGCAACGACGGTCAGCGGCATCGAAGATATGGTCCTAAAAAGGTCCGTCTTCCAACACACCGTCCGCGCTCATTTGCGCGTACAGCAGACCTTCGCGAAGTCCGCGATCGGCTACCGAAAGACGGTCGGTGGGCCAGCAGCGCAGCAACGCCTGCAAAATGGCCGAGCCCGACATGATCAAAGCCTGTCGGTCATCGCCGATCCTTGGGTCACGGCGCCGTCCCTGAGGACCAAGCTCCAGATACCCGCGTATTACCTTGTCAATCTGATCGCTGGTCATACGCAGACCGTCCACTTTGGTTCGGTCATAGCGCTTTAATCCCAGATGTGATGCGGCAACAGTTGTAACCGTTCCGCTGGTGCCAACGATCTGGAGGCCTTCTCGTGTCTGTTCGTCCTTGTAAGGGGCAAAATCTGCAAGGTTTTCCTCGAAAAACCAGCTCATAAGAGCAAAGCGGGCCGAGTCGTCTTCGACATCGTTGAACTGATCGCGAAGGGTTGCGACACCCAAGGGAACACTGATCCAGTCCACAACTTTGGCAGACGGAAAGGGGTTGTCGGCGGTTTGAAACCCGTGATGCAGTCGCATGATCGCTGCGGGCCTATCGCGGCGCAACACCGAAGAAAGGTCGATCCACACAAGCTCTGTCGAACCGCCGCCGATATCAACGACCAGCAACTGCTCGGTCTTGGTCGACACAAGCGGCGCGCATGAGATAACGGCTAGACGGGCCTCTTCTTCGGGCTTGATGATCTCAAGGGTCAGGCCGGTTTCCCGTTTGACCTGTCGGATGAAATCGCGCGAATTCTTTGCGCGGCGGCACGCTTCGGTAGCAACCAGTCGCATCCGTTTGACTTTGTTACGTTTCAGCTTCTGCTGGCAGATGCGCAATGCCTGAATGGTGCGAGCCATCGAAGACCGAGACAGCCGTCCGGTCCGTTCGAGCCCCGCGCCAAGCTGCACGGATTTCGAGAAACTGTCTACCACATGAAAGCCGCTGCCCTTGGGCTGGGCGATCAACATGCGACAACTATTTGTACCCAGATCCAGCGCTGCGTATAGCGCATCGGGATCGGGCCTTGCCGGCGCGGGGCTTTCGACCGCTTTCGGGAACGCGCCCGCACCTTTGGGACGCTTGGGCGCCATTCGTAACGCCCTCCGATTTTCGAGTTACCCCGACCATAGGTCGCGTGTTCTGATCGCGCAAGACACTCATTATAGTGATGAGAATTTTGATATGCGTGAACGTTGAACTATTCGTTACAAACCCGCTATCCCATCGTGAGCCAAAAGGTCGTTTGAAATACGCCTTGTGTCGAAAACCGACCGACTTGTGCCCATATAGAAGTCTAGAACCGGTCCATCTGGTTAGGAGGAATCAACAGCGATGCCTGACGTCACCATCGTATACTGGCGCGATATTCCCGCCCAAGTCATCGTCGGCAAAGGTCGGCGGGGCGCAAAGCGGCAATTGGAGGAACGGTTCGAGCAAGCCATCGACCGGGCGGCCATGAAGGTGAACGCCAAGGATAGCGATGCCTACCTGGCCGAATGGCGCAAAGCCGAGCCTTTTGCGGTTGAGGGCGATCCGTCCGACATTGCCGAGGCCGAGGCAGCGCGCTTGGAAGCTGAATATGATCAGGATCGCATCAAAGCTCTGATCGCGAATGATGGTTGGGCATGAGCCCGAGATCTTTATGGGAGGCCACGATGGCTCTGTTGAACTTCAAGAAACGTGCTGCCGTCGAAAACGGCCCTGTGAACCCGACCGTCGAAGCCTTTTTGCAGGGCTACTCGATTGAAGTGATGCCCCGCACCGCCGAAAAGGTCGAAGACTTCAAAGCGCTGCTGCCCGAAGGCACCCGCGTCTACATCGCTCATATCGAGGGCACGCCCATCGAGGACATGGTCAAAACGGCCAAACGTCTGGCCGATGACGGCTATCCGGTCATGCCGCATTTTCCTGCGCGGATCATCAAGGACGCAGCCATGCTGGAAAACTGGATTTCGATGTATCAGGGCGAAGCAGGTGTTGAGCAGGCTTTGCTGCTGGCTGGCGGTGTCGAAAAACCACATGGCGATTTCGAAAGCTCAATGCAGTTGCTGGAATCTGGCCTGTTCGACAAAGCTGGTTTCAAACGCCTGCACGTGGCTGGCCACCCCGAAGGCAACAAGGACATCGACCCTGACGGCTCGACCAAAAATGTCGATGACGCGCTGCGCTGGAAACAGAAATTCAGCGAAACGACGGATGCCGAAATGGCGCTGGCCACACAGTTCGCCTTTGATGCCAAGCCGATCATTGCATGGGCGGATGGCTTAAAAGAGGCGGGCATCGACCTGCCGATCCATATCGGTATCGCGGGCCCGGCCAAGCTGCAGACTCTGATCAAATTCGCTATCGCGTGCGGCGTTGGCCCCTCGCTGAAGGTGCTGCAGAAGCGTGCCATGGACGTGTCCAAGCTGCTGTTGCCCTATGAGCCTACCGATGTTCTGACCGAGTTGGCCAACCGCAAGGCGGCCAACCCCGATTTCAACATTACCAACGTACACTTCTTCCCGCTGGGTGGCATCAAGACCAACGCCACCTGGGCGATCAATAACGGTGGCGCTTCGGCAAAGCCTGCAAACTCCTAAGGAACGGATATGACCCGTACAGTCGTAGAATCAAAAACAAAAACCGCCGTTCTGGGCTTTGATGAACCGTTCTGCGTGATCGGTGAACGGATCAATCCCACCGGCCGCAAGAAACTGGCTGCGGAACTGGAAGCGGGCGATTTCTCCACTGTCGAGAAAGACGCCATCGCGCAGGTTGCAGCAGGGGCAACCGTTCTGGATATCAATGCGGGCGTCGTCTACAACTCGAACCCCAACCCGAACGAGACCGAGCCACCGCTGATGACCAAGATCGTCGAGCTGGTGCAGGGTCTGGTCGATGTGCCGCTGTGTATCGACAGCTCGGTTCCTGGTGCGCTTGAGGCGGGCCTTGAGGCGGCTGAAGGCCGTCCGCTGCTGAACTCGGTCACGGGAGAGGAAGAGCGTCTGGAGCTAGTGTTGCCGCTGGTCAAGAAGTACAACGTACCGGTTGTGGCGATCTCGAACGACGACACTGGGATTTCCGAAGACCCGGATGTGCGGTTTGCCGTGGCAAAAACCATTGTTGAACGGGCTGCCGATTACGGGATCCCCGCCCATGACATCGTGGTTGACCCGTTGGTCATGCCGATCGGTGCGATGGCGACCGCTGGCCAGCAGGTGTTTGCTCTGGTCCGTCGTCTGCGCGAAGAACTGGGCGTGAACACCACCTGCGGTGCGTCCAACATCTCGTTCGGTCTACCCAACCGTCATGGCATCAACAACGCGTTCCTGCCGATGGCGATGGGCGCTGGCATGACTTCGGCGATCATGAACCCGGTGGCCTTGCCGGTTGGCCCCAAGAAACTGGCTGAAAAGAAGGCCGAGGTTGAAGCCAAGGGCATCGTGCTGCCCGCGGATATGGACGATGAGACCTTCTGCCAGTTGTTCGGACTGGGCTCGACCCAACCGCGTGCCGGTAAGGAAATGGAGGCCATCCGCGCCGCCAATCTGTTGACCAACAATGACCCGCATGGCGGGGCGTGGATCAAATTCAACAAGTCGCCTGAAGAAGCCGCTGCAGCCGGTGGGGCAGGTGGCCGTCGCGGCGGTGGCCGCCGGCGCCGCGCCTGATCTGCCGGGAACGACCTTCAAGGCCGGGCCAAGTGCCCGGCCTTTTTCGTTTTGACACCGATCAAGGCTGCTTGCGGTCGTTATTGCGACACTGCCCATGATTATTACCAGATCAGGGCATTGAAATGACCAAACACTTTCCTCCGAAACTGGCCGAGGCCGATCTGTCGCTGCGGTTGGGCAAGAAAGAATATTTCGAAGAGCTGGTCGATCTGCAGGCGCAGCTGGCACTGATTCAGCAGGCATTTCTGTTTCACGGGCTCAAGGGCGTGTTGGTGTTCGAAGGCTGGGACGCGGCGGGCAAGGGCGGCACGATCCGCCGTATCAGTCAGGCTTTGGACCCGCGCAGTTTCAAGGTCTGGCCCATCGGGGCACCCCGCAATTATTATCTGAACCGTCACTACCTGTTGAGGTTTTGGGAGAGGTTGCCGCCCGAGGGCGCGATCTCGGCCTTTGACCGCAGTTGGTACGGGCGGGTCCTGGTCGAGCGGTTGGAAAAGTTCACGCCGGAACACCGCTGGCGTGCCGCCTATGCCGAGATTAACGATTTCGAACGGATGCTGGTGGATGACGGAACGCGGATCGTAAAGCTTTTCTTTCACATCTCACCCGAGGAACAGATGGCGCGGTTCACTGTACGACTGCGCAATCCGATGAAACGCTGGAAACTGACCTATGAGGATTTCCGCAACCGCGAGCGCTGGGCCGAGGCCGAGGTGGCAGTGGATGAGATGTTGGCGCGCACCTCAACGGAAATCGCGCCGTGGCATGTGATCCCGGCCAACAACAAGAAATACGCGCGGATCAAAGCGATGCGCGCGATTGTTGATGCGTTCTCGGACGGGATCGACCTGAACCCGCAGCATCTGGATCGGCGCACGCTGGACGCGGCCAGCGAGGCCTTGGACGTGGAACAATCGTTGATAGACAGCCTGCGTGCCCGTACGGAATAATCGCGTGTTAGTCTGCGGAATGGCGCTTGCGGTCTGGTCGCGCGGGATGTTATCCCGATCCAAGCGGCGGGTATGGTGAAAAGGTATCACACGAGCTTCCCAAGCTCTTGTTACGGGTTCGATTCCCGTTACCCGCTCCAGATCAGCCCGGCCTGCGTGCCTGAAACAGATTTATCAGGGCCGGTATTGCAACAACATCTCCAGCGACATAGGGCCTGAACTCCTCGGCCACAGCCTGCCGAATTGCAGAGACTTCTTCCGGCGTTCCGTCGAAATGGGCGATCACCCGTGCGGCGGGTCCGATCCGCGTACATAGCGCTGCGCTGTCTTCAAGCGTGCCTCGAACGAGCAGGGTGAGGGGTACGGCATCGACAGTGATGTCGGTCAGGCCAGCCTCGGCCAGCAACCCGCTGACTCGATCCTGATCGTGAAATGCCAAAGGGCCGGGGGCATTGCGGTCGACCTTGGGCGGGGTGCCAAGCCGTTCGGTCGCTGCGATATGGGGCAGGCGGAACCACGGGTTGCCAGATAGCGGCCCCCAAGCGGCGAAACACATCCGACCGCCGGGTTTCAGCGCGCGCGCCATGTTGGCAAAGGCGGCTACGGTGTCCTCAAAGAACATCACCCCAAAGCGCGAGATCATGATATCGCGGTCGCCCTCCTCAAACGGATGGGTCTGCGCATCGGCGAATTGAAAGCCAATATTCGCGTGCCCGTCTGCCAGCGCGCGCTCGGCGGCGCGATCCAGAAAAGGCTGCGAGACATCGGCGGCGAGAACATGCCCATCCGGACCAACAGCCTTCGCCGCCAGAACCGTGCTGGCCCCTGTGCCGCAGCCGATATCCAGCACGCGCTGCCCCGGTTGCAGGGCGGCGCGCTCTAGCACCAGATCAAGGACCGGGGCCAGAAGCGCATCCATCTGGTCCTCATAGGTCAGCCATTTCGCACCCGAGGGTGAGTGGCCCCAGTATTCGGCCTGTTCTTCGTTTGCTATGGTCATGGTGCCTCCTTCCGGGGACTATGACCTGCGGCGACGGCGACGGCCAGATTTTTCCTCATCCCCGCCGCCAGTGTTGAACGAGGGTGAGGGCAGCGTGACCACCTGCGCCAGTTCCGGGAACGGGTCGGTCTTGTGCGGGATAGCGTTGGCGGCGACGAAATGGTCCTGAAACTTGGGCTCGATGGCGGTTTCGACCTTGGTGATCTCGCGCACAACGCGTTCGATTTCCTTGCGCGATCCGATGTTGCACAGCGCGATCCGCGCGCCGGTGCCAGCGGCGTTGCCCGCGCTTGAGACCTTGTCCAGTGGTGCGTCGGGTATCATGCCCAGCACCATCGCGTGTTTGGTCGAGATATGCGCGCCAAACGCCCCGGCCAGAACCACGCGATCCACGGCGTCGACCTTCATCTCGTCCATAAGCAGGCGCGCACCGGCATAAAGCGCCGATTTCGCCAGTTGGATGGCGCGGATATCGCCTTGGGTTACGGTGATACGCGGGCCGCCTTCGGCGCTGGCATCGTGGATCAGATAGGAATGCGTGCGGCCTTCGGGGATGCAGCGCGCGGTGCCGGTTTGTTCAGCCGAGCCAATCAGGCCGCTTTCATCCAGCAGCCCGGCGATACGCATTTCGGCAACAGCCTCGATAATGCCCGAGCCACAGATGCCGGTGATCCCGGTGGTGGCGATATCAAGATCGAACCCGTCCTCATCGGACCACTTGTCGGACCCGATGATGCGGAAACGCGGTTCCTTGGTGGCGGGATCAATCTCGATCCGTTCAATCGCACCGGGGGCGGCGCGTTGGCCGGAACTGATCTGCGCGCCTTCAAACGCGGGGCCCGTGGGCGAGGAACAGGCGAGCACGCGTGTGGTGTTGCCCAGCAGAATTTCGGCATTGGTGCCCACATCGACGATCAACACGAGGTCTTCGGACTTGCCGGGTTCCTCGGAGAGCGCAACGGCGGCACAGTCGGCGCCCACATGTCCCGCAATACAGGGTAGGATATAAACCTGCGCGCGCGGGTTCATCTTAGTCAGATCCATCTCACGTGCGGGCAAGGACATGCTCTCGGATGTGGCCAACGCGAAGGGGGCCTGCCCCAGCTCGACCGGGTCCAGACCCAGCAGCAGGTGGTGCATGACCGGGTTGCAGACGAAAACCGTCTCCACGATAAGCGCGGTGTCGATCCCGGCCTCCTCGGCGATGGAGATGGTCAGATCGTTGATCGCCTCGCGCACCGCGCGGGTCATTTCCTGATCACCACCGGGGTTCATCATGGCGTAGGACACGCGGCTCATCAGGTCTTCACCAAAGCGGATTTGTGGGTTCATCAGGCCAGACGAGGCCTTGACCTCACCGGTCTCCAGATCGGTCAGGTGGGCAGCGATGGTGGTTGAGCCAAGGTCGATGGCCAGACCGTACAGCCCTTGTTCATGCAGGCCGGGCCAGATTTCCACGATCCGTGCGACCTCATCCTTGTGGCCTTTGTGGACGGCTACCGTGACCTCCCATTTGCCTTTGCGCAGCACCGGTTGCAGCTTGGCCATCAGCGACAGATCGGCGGTGACGGCCTCAATGTTCCACTGCTGGCGCAGGGCGCGTTCCAACCGCTCCAGATCGCCGGTGGGCGAGTGCATGTCGGGTTCCTCGACCACCACGAAATACAGCCGCGTCGCCGGGTCCATGGTGATAGCGCGTGCGGCAGCCGCTTTGCGGACGACCTGACGATGGACCTGAGACTCAGGCGGCACGTCGATCACAATATCGCCCTGAACCGTCGCCTGACAGCCCAGACGGCGGCCAGGCTTGAGCCCGCGTTTGTCGTCATAGCGTTGTTCGACCGCGTTCCATTCGCTCAGCGCGTCCTCAGATACGGTGACACCGTGCTTGGGAAACTCACCATAGCTGGGCGTGATCTGGCACTTCGAACAAATCCCGCGTCCGCCGCAGACCGAATCCAGATCGACACCCAACTGCCGGGCGGCGGTCAGAACCGGGGTGCCAACGGGGAAATGCCCGCGTTTGCCCGAGGGGGTAAAGACAACAAGGGGGTCGGTGGTCATGTCGGGCCTGCCTTTTGTATTCGCGCGTATGCCGGGGAAGATATGGGTTTGTGCGCAAAGGGAAAGGCCAATCAGCGGCAGGTTTTGCGCAACTTGCGTCGTTTTTCAGCGTGGCATCGGCTCGCATTGGACAACTAGTTTAGGTCAGGGGCTTTTCCTTAGCTGCAATCCATGTCATAGGGTCGCCGTCAAACGGGGTTTTGCATGGGGTTAGCAGATGCAGATTCGTGAGGCACTCACCTTTGACGACGTACTTCTGGTTCCGGGCGCATCTTCTGTGCTGCCCGCAACGGCGGATACGACCACGCGTGTGACGCGCGAGATTACCATGAACATTCCGCTGCTCAGCTCGGCGATGGACACAGTGACCGAGGCGCGAATGGCGATTGCTATGGCGCAGACCGGAGGGATCGGTGTGATCCACAAGAACCTGACGACCGAGGAACAGGCCCGCGAAGTGCGCCGGGTCAAGCGGTTCGAATCCGGTATCGTTTATAACCCCGTGACATTGCGCGCCGATCAGACGCTGGCCGACGCGCAGGCGCTAGTCGAGCGGTACAACTTCACCGGCTTCCCTGTGGTCGATCCTGATGGTCGCGTCGTGGGTATTGTGACCAACCGTGACATGCGCTTTGCGACCTCGGACGACACGCCGATCCACGCGATGATGACCACCGACAATCTGGCAATGCTTCAGGAGCCGGCTGATCTGGAGGAAGCCAAAAGTCTGATGAAGGCGCGCCGGATCGAAAAGTTGCTGGTCGTAGATGGCGCAGGCAAGCTGACCGGCCTGCTAACCCTGAAAGACACCGAACAAGCGGTGCTGAACCCCACCGCCTGCAAGGACCGTCTGGGTCGCTTGCGCGTTGCGGCGGCAACCTCGGTAGGCGATGCGGGGTTTGAGCGGTCGGAACAGCTGGTGGATTCGGGCGTCGACATCATCGTTGTGGACACCGCGCATGGCCACTCGCAAGGCGTGCTGGACGCGGTGCGGCGGGTGAAAACCCTGTCGAACGAAGTGCAGATCATCGCGGGAAATGTCGCCACGGGCGACGCGACCAAGGCGCTGATTGATGCGGGCGCGGATGCGATCAAGGTTGGGATCGGGCCGGGCTCGATCTGTACCACGCGGATGGTGGCCGGTGTGGGTGTGCCGCAGCTGACGGCGATCATGGATTGTGCCTCGGCCGCCGGAGACGTTCCGGTGATTGCCGATGGCGGCATCAAGTTCTCGGGCGATTTCGCCAAGGCGATTGCGGCGGGGGCGTCCTGCGCCATGGTCGGTTCAATGATCGCGGGCACCGATGAAAGCCCCGGTGAGGTTATTCTGTATCAGGGCCGCTCGTTCAAATCCTATCGCGGCATGGGCAGCCTGGGCGCAATGGCGCGTGGCTCGGCGGATCGCTATTTCCAGAAGGACGCCGCCAACGATAAGCTGGTGCCCGAAGGGATCGAGGGGCAGGTGCCCTATAAAGGGTCTGCCAGCGCTGTTGTACACCAACTGGTCGGCGGTCTGCGCGCGGCAATGGGATATACCGGCTGTGCCACCGTGGAAGAGATGCGCAGGAACTGCAATTTCGTAAAGATCACTGGCGCAGGGCTGAAAGAAAGCCACGTGCATGACGTGCAGATCACTCGTGAAAGCCCGAACTATCGGGTGATGTAACCTGCTTTAAATTGCATTGCGGCGTCCCGTTCGGGCGCCGTTTTGTGTTTCTACAGACGCATGGGACGACTTTATGACCCCCGCAGCCCGCTTTCAGGCCTCTATTGAAATCCTTGACGAAATTCTCAGGGATGTTCCGGTCGAAAAGGCCCTGACAGGATGGGCGCGGCGCAGCCGTTTTGCCGGCTCCAAGGACCGGGCGGCTGTTCGGGATCACGTGTTCGGAGCGTTGCGGTGCAAGCGGTCTTTCGCGGCGTTGGGCGGGGCCGAAACTGGGCGTGGCTTGATGCTTGGGGCCCTGAGGGCGGCAAAGAGTGACCCGAGCGATCTGTTCACGGGAGTTGGGCACGCCCCTTCGCCCGTTGGTGAGGACGAAACTGGGCGCGCATTCCTGTCTGACGCCGAACAATACGACATCCCCGACTGGTTGTGGCCAGTGTTTAAAGCCTCTTTGCAGGACCAGGCAATCAACGTAGCGCAGGCCTTGCAAACCCGCGCTCCGGTGCATTTGCGTGTCAACCTGATCAAAGCGGATTCGGATCGCGCGATTGCTGCGTTGGCGGCAGATGGTATCACTGCCCGCGCGCATGACGCCTGCGACACGGCGTTGGAGGTTCTGGATGGCGCGCGTAAAGTCGCCCAGAGTCAGGCATTTTTGACTGGGCTGGTCGAATTGCAGGACGCAGCCAGTCAAGCCATCGTTGCCGATCTGAATTTGCAACCAGGTCAGCGCGTTTTGGACTATTGCGCGGGCGGAGGTGGAAAATCACTCGCCATTGCGGCGCATGCCGGGGTCGAAGTTTTTGCTCATGATGTTAATCCTGCGCGAATGAGAGATTTGCCTGATCGGGCCGAACGCGCAGGGGCGAAAATCACAATCCTGACGCCTGATGCGGTGCGGTCGCAAGCACCTTTCGATGTGGTGCTTGTTGATGCTCCATGTTCGGGCAGCGGTTCCTGGAGACGCGCCCCGGCAGGAAAATGGGCTTTGACCCCGGAGCGTCTAAAGGAGTTGAGCGCGCTGCAATTAAGCATTCTCGAGGAAACATCTGGTTTTGTTTCCCCAGACGGAACGTTAGCTTATGCGACCTGTTCTATGCTGAACCCGGAAAACCAAGAAGTCGTTGAAAATTTCCTCGGTTCGCATTCCGGCTGGAACATGTCCTATCAGAAATTGTGGCTCGCAGCACACGGAACAGACGGTTTCTTCACCGCACACTTGACGCGGTATTTTTAATAAAAACAGCAAGCATAGGTAGAGCGGCCGCGATTTCGTTAAGCGGTCTTTAACCTTATTTGGGCTTACTGGCGACAGGCCCAACAAGCTGAGTTCTTAATGACTGAAGTTTCAAGTTTTTTGTCGGATCCTTCCATAAGGAAATCTCCGATTCCACTGCGACTGATGTCCGTGTTGGTATTTGGCATCGTCATCGGACTTGCACCTCTCACAAATGTTTTGCCGACCGGCTGGAAGATTGAGTTCGCCGTCGCCGGAATTTCATTGTTCACGGCAGGAGTTCTGGTCGCGCTCAAGGGTTGGTTTGCGGATTGGTCTATCCGACGTGCCATTGAAGTTATGAATACTTTCACTGAACAGGACTTGTTTCCAGGCGTCATTGCCAATGCGGACGGGCTTGTTCTTTCGTCAAACGCAGCGGCCAGAATCCAGTTACACGCTTTCCCCGGTAACCGGTTGGAAGACTGCTTGATGTCAGTTTTCGCCAATCCAGCGTCAATCCTTTTACGTCTTCAGTCTCTGGCTGAGATTCACGGAAAGTCCAGCGAAGATGTGGTGACTATCGGGTCTACTATCGCGGTGACAGTATTCTCGGTCGGGCACGATCTGTATTGCTGGCGGTTTCACCTTGGGGCTGAAGGCCGTTGGGATGATGTGGCAGTTCCTGTTTTGACACTTGGGCGAAATGGAACTGTGTTTAGGGCCAATGGAATGGCCGAGCATGTATTGGGCTACAAACCGGAAAACACAGATCAAGTCTTCAATTCCGGCCAACCTGCACCGGGTGAGATCACACAGGCCAACGCCTCAAGCGCCCCGTTGAATGTTACCGTGGCAGAGCTTTCTCGATCGGGGTCTGCGCGTGAAATGCTGGTTCTGCCTGTCCAGGTAACCACGCTACCGACAACAGAAACACGTTTTGCGGATTTGCCGGTTCCAATCATGTGCATTGCACCGGACGGGGTCGTTCTGGATGCAAACAGATTGGCAATCAAACTGGTTGGCGACTTTCAGACAGGCGAGACGAATGTCTCGCAAATGATGCAGGGATTAGGTTACCCGATTCAGGAGTGGTTGTCGCGCGCCGCTGTCGAGGACGCCACCCCCAAATCCGAATTTTTGCGCCTGACACGGCAAGACAAAGACGTATTCGTTCAGGTGACGCTGAACAGGGTGGTGAATGATGGTCAGGTGTGCCTAATTGCCGTGCTCAACGATGCGACCGAGCTTAAGACACTTGAGGCTCAGTTTGTGCAGGGACAAAAGATGCAGGCTGTCGGGCAGCTTGCCGGTGGTGTCGCGCATGATTTCAACAATTTGCTGACAGCAATATCTGGTCATTGTGACCTGCTATTGCTGCGGCACGATCAGAATGACCCGAACTACGGTGATCTGGTGCAGATAAACCAGAATGCGAACAGGGCGGCTGCTCTGGTCAGTCAACTGTTGGCTTTTTCGCGCAAGCAAACACTTCAGCCAGAGGTTCTGGACCTGCGCGACACAATTTCGGATCTGATTCACTTGTTGAACCGGCTGGTCGGTGAGAAAGTGCGTTTGACACTCAGCCACGATCCTGTTCTGAAGCCCGTGCGCGCCGACAAAAGACAGCTTGAACAGGTGTTCATGAACCTGGTGGTCAATGCCCGTGACGCGATGCCCGAAGGCGGGGAGGTTCGGATCGAAACCGAAGTCGTTTCGCTGACCGATTCTTTGCGCCGCGACCGCGCGACAGTTCCGCCGGGCGAGTATGTGACTGTAAAAGTCGTCGACAGTGGGGTGGGTATACCGGCAGACAAGCTGCAAAAAGTCTTTGAGCCGTTTTATACCACAAAAAGAACCGGCGAAGGTACGGGTCTGGGTCTTTCGACGGTGTATGGCATAGTCAAACAGACGGGCGGGTTTATTTTCGTCGATAGCGTGCAAGGGCAGGGCACGGAATTTACGGTGTTCTTGCCGATTTCAGCCACGCCGCAGAAGATCGAGCCCAGCCAAGAAGTACAGCCCGAAGTTCTGAATGCCCGCCAGGGCGAAGGCGTCGTCCTACTGGTTGAGGATGAAGCACCGGTTCGTGCGTTTGCTACGCGGGCTCTGCGCTTGAAAGGTTACACGGTGCTCGAGGCCGACTCGGGTGAAGAAGCGTTGAGACTGCTAGAAGATGAAACATTGCATGTAGATGTGTTTGTAACCGATGTCGTGATGCCCGGACTCGATGGTCCAACCTGGGTACGAACTGCGATCGAAAAGCGCGCAGATGTGCAGGTTATCTTCATGTCCGGTTACACCGAAGGCGCGTTCGGAGATTCGGGACCTGAGATCGCAAACTCGGCCTTTTTGCCGAAACCATTCTCATTGAACCAATTGACCGAAGCAGTGTTTCGGCAAATGAACTGATACGCTACTGCGCTTTTTCGTGGCACTCAAATTCCAGCGCATGACGTTTGCGGAACTTCTGTTCAGTCTTTGCACTTAGCGCCAAGTCACGGGTTGGAGAGACGTTTTCGCGCTGCAGAGCAATCTTCATGTCCAGTCGGTTTTCCAGAAATTCCAGAATCTTGTCTTGGTTTTCGTATTTGAACACATGATCCGCACCGCGGCCATTGCTGCGGGTGCGGAAAAACTGACTCTGACTGCCGACATCTGCGTATTCGGGGCGGGGTGACTTCATATAAGCCTGAATGTAGTCATCGAAGCTCATGTCGCGGGTCGAGTGCGGATGCCCAATCCGTTCGTCACGGCTACGAAACTTGTACCAACTGCCTAACCAGTCGATTGGTTCCCGAACGACGGCCATGATCTCCATGTCGATGTCATACATTTTTTGGAAGATATTCTGAAAAAACCTGTCATATCGCCGAACTGGAGCGTGTTTCAATGCCGGAGGACCGGTCACGACAAGGTCCGCCCGGTCTTTCAGCGCTGAGTGATATGCGGTGCTGCCGGTTTTGGGAACAGCCAGAAACGCCAGGCGTTCCTCATAGAAAACAAGCATTTATGTGTCTGCCAGAACGATTGGTTATCTTTGTACAGTGGCGTAAACGACTCTTTAACACAATTGCCCAAGAGTAAATATTGTAAGTTTTAGTTGAAATGTTCTCTTTTTGATCTCATAAGGAACAAGAGGCGAACAAAGCAGTGATTGCCGCCCGTTCAAGGGTGTGACACA
This sequence comes from Ruegeria sp. SATB045, assembly GCF_059613525.1. NCBI lineage: Bacteria > Pseudomonadati > Pseudomonadota > Alphaproteobacteria > Rhodobacterales > Roseobacteraceae > Ruegeria > Ruegeria sp. SATB045. The sequence continues at coordinate 119,021 of NZ_JBXWSR010000034.1, forward strand.
AGGGAAGGCGACAGGACAATGGCGGATCTTCTGACGATGAGCGACAAGAAAAACGCAGACAAGCAAAAGGCGCTCGACAGCGCGCTGGCCCAGATTGAACGGCAGTTCGGCAAGGGTTCGATCATGAAGCTGGGTGAGGACTCCAAACAGGATATCGAGGCCAGCTCGACCGGCTCGCTGGGTCTGGATATCGCGCTGGGGATTGGCGGCTTGCCGATGGGCCGGATTGTTGAGATTTACGGGCCAGAAAGCTCGGGCAAGACCACCCTGACGCTGCATTGTATTGCAGAACAGCAAAAGCGTGGCGGTGTCTGTGCGTTCGTTGACGCGGAACACGCGTTGGACCCGCAATATGCTCGTAAGCTGGGTGTCGATCTGGATGAGTTGCTAATCTCGCAGCCCGACACCGGAGAACAGGCGCTTGAGATCACCGATACGCTGGTCCGCTCGGGCGCGGTGAACATGGTTGTGGTCGACTCAGTCGCGGCGCTGACGCCGAAATCCGAGCTTGAGGGCGACATGGGCGACAGTAATGTCGGCGTGCAGGCCCGTTTGATGAGCCAGGCGATGCGCAAGCTGACCGGTTCGATCAGCCGCTCGAACTGTATGGTGATCTTCATCAACCAGATCCGGATGAAAATCGGTGTGATGTTTGGCAGCCCCGAAACCACCACCGGGGGTAACGCGCTGAAATTCTACAGCTCGGTTCGTTTGGACATCCGGCGTATCGGCGCGATCAAGGACCGCGACGAAGTGGTCGGCAATCAGACCCGCGTCAAGGTCGTCAAGAATAAGGTGGCCCCGCCGTTCAAACAGGTGGAATTCGACATCATGTATGGCGAGGGCATCAGCAAGATGGGCGAGCTGCTGGATCTGGGCGTCAAGGCCGGTGTGGTTGAGAAGTCGGGCTCTTGGTTCAGCTACGGGGACGAGCGGATCGGGCAGGGGCGTGAGAACGCCAAACAATATCTGCGCGATAACAGCCGCTCGGCGCTAGAGATTGAGGACAAGATCCGCGCCGCGCATGGGTTGGACTTCGACATGCCGCCCGGTGCCACTGAGGATGACGATATTTTGGAAGCCTGACGGCATCCCGGAATTGTGAATGCAGGGCGGTCCATTGGGGCCGCCTTGTTTCGTTTGCGCAGCCTCACCTGTGGACTATCCGCAGGGACAGCGATAAACCCGTTTTCGAACAAGATGATTGCGCGCTGAGAGAGCCTAATGCCCACGCTGAACGATATCCGATCGACCTTTCTGAACTATTTCGCCAAACAAGGGCATGAAGTTGTGGCGTCCAGCCCGCTCGTGCCGCGCAATGACCCGACTCTGATGTTCGTGAACTCGGGCATGGTGCAGTTCAAGAACCTGTTCACGGGGCTTGAGACACGCGATTACAGTCGCGCCACCACCGCACAGAAATGTGTGCGTGCAGGTGGCAAGCACAACGATCTGGACAATGTGGGCTACACTGCGCGCCACCACACGTTCTTTGAGATGCTGGGGAATTTCTCGTTTGGGGATTACTTCAAGCATGAGGCGATCCCCTTCGCGTGGGAGCTGATCACCAAGGAATTCGGCATCGACAAGAACCGCCTGCTGACCACGGTGTATCACACCGATGACGAGGCGTTTGAGATCTGGAAAAAAGTCGGCGTGCCCGAAGACCGGATCATCCGCATCGCCACCAACGACAATTTCTGGCAGATGGGCCCGACTGGTCCCTGTGGTCCGTGCACCGAGATTTTCTATGACCACGGCGATCACATCTGGGGCGGCCCTCCGGGCTCGGCCGAGGAAGATGGCGACCGGTTCATCGAAATCTGGAACATCGTTTTCATGCAGAACGAGCAGTTCGAGGACGGCTCGATGGTGGAGCTGGACATGCAATCCATCGACACTGGCATGGGGCTGGAGCGGATCGGCGCGCTGCTGCAGGGCAGCCATGACAACTATGACACCGACCTGTTCAAAACGCTGATCGAAGCGTCTGCCGATGCCACCGGTGTCGATCCTTATGGCGATCAGAACGTGCATCACCGCGTGATTGCGGATCACCTGCGCTCGACCTCGTTCCTGATTGCCGATGGCGTGATGCCCAGCAATGACGGCCGCGGTTACGTTCTGCGCAGGATCATGCGGCGCGCCATGCGCCATGCGCATTTGCTGGGTGCAAAAGATCCGGTGATGCATCGCCTCGTGCCCTCGCTGGTGCAGCTTATGGGTGCGCAATATACGGAACTGGGACAGGCGCAGGCGCTGATCGAAGAAACACTGCTGCTTGAGGAAACCCGGTTCAAGCAGACCTTGGATCGCGGTCTGAAACTGCTGGATGATGAGGTCGCGGGCCTGCCCGAAGGTGAGGCTCTGCCCGGTGATGCGGCGTTCAAGCTCTATGACACTTATGGCTTCCCGCTGGATTTGACGCAGGATGCGCTGCGTGAAAAGGGCCGGACTGTGGATACCGACGGGTTCGATGCAGCCATGGCCGAACAAAAAGCCAAAGCGCGCGCTGCTTGGGCGGGCTCGGGCGAGGCGGCGGATCAGGCCGTTTGGTTTGACGTGCTGGACAGCGCCGGGGCCACGGATTTCCTTGGCTATGATGCCGAAAGAGCCGAAGGGCAGGTGGCTGCTCTGGTCGTGGATGGCGCGCTGGTCGACACCATCGAGCAGGGTGGCACCGGTTGGGTCATCGTGAACCAGACCCCGTTCTATGGTGAGGCCGGTGGTCAGGTCGGGGATACCGGCGAAATTCGGCGGCTTGAAAATTTGCAGGATGTGGCCAAGGTCGAAGACGCGCGCAAATTTGCCGAAGGTAAGGTCTATGCGCATAAGGTGACCGTCAGCCAGGGCACGCTGTCCAAAGGCGACGGGGTCGAGCTTGAGGTCGATCACACCCGCCGCAGCGCGATCCGGGCAAACCACTCGGCCACGCACCTGCTGCACGAGGCGCTGCGCGAAACGCTGGGCGACCATGTGGCGCAGCGCGGCTCTTTGAACGCGGCGGACCGGCTGCGGTTCGACTTCAGCCACTCCAAAGCGCTGAGCGTCGAAGAACTGCAAAAAGTCGAGCGTGAAGTGAACGCATTCATTCGCCAGAATTCGGCCGTCGAGACGCGGATCATGACGCCCGACGACGCGCGGGATCTGGGCGCGCAGGCGCTGTTTGGTGAGAAATACGGTGACGAGGTGCGGGTTGTCTCGATGGGCAAAGCGCCCACGGGTAAAGGTCAGGATGGCGAAACATGGTCGATTGAACTGTGCGGCGGCACCCATGTGCGCCAGACCGGGGATATCGGCACCTTTGTGGTGTTGGGCGACAGTGCCAGCAGCGCCGGTGTGCGCCGGATCGAAGCTCTGACCGGGGATGAGGCGTTCCGCCACCTGTCGGCGCAGGATCAACGGTTGGGCCAGATTGCGTCCGAGTTGAAGGCGCAGCCTGATGATGTGGTTGGGCGCGTGAAATCCCTGCTGGACGAACGCAAAGCGCTGCAGAACGAAGTGGCCCAATTGCGCCGTGATCTGGCGATGGCGGGCGGTTCGGGGCAGGGCAGTGCTGAGGCGAAGGATGTGAACGGTGTACCGTTCTTGGCGCAGGCGCTGAGCGGCGTTTCCGGAAAAGACCTTCCCGCGTTGATCGACGAACACAAAAGCCGTCTTGGGTCAGGTGCGGTTCTGCTGATCGCGGATGCGGGTGGCAAGGCGGCTGTAGCGGCTGGAGTGACCGCGGACCTGACCGAAAAGGTCTCGGCCGTGGATCTGGTGCGCGCCGCAGTGGTCGAGCTGGGCGGCAAGGGCGGCGGTGGTCGCCCGGACATGGCGCAAGGCGGTGGCCGAGATGCGTCGAATGCGGATGCGGCCATCAAGGCCGCCGAACAGGTATTGGAGGGGTAACATGCCCGCACTTTGGATCGCACATGTCACTGTGACGGACAACCAGGCTTACGGAAAATACGCCGAGTTGGCGGGTCCGGCGATTGCCGCCCATGGGGGGCAATTCATTGCACGTGCTGCACGCTATGTGCAGCTTGAGGGAAAAGAGCGCCCGCGTAATGTAGTAGCCAGATTCCCTTCGGTCGAAGCTGCTGTCGATTGTTACAATTCGCCCGACTACCAAAAGGCCCTTGACCACGCACGTGGTGCGAGTGAACGCGAATTGGTCGTCGTCGAAATCACCGAATAGAATCATCAAGGCCGTCTGGTGAATGCTGCCGGACGGCCTAAAGAATGCGCGGATTTCGGCCTATATGTTATCTGGCCGTTTCAGTGAATTTAGTTTTGAAATTTTTTTCTGTTTTTTAAATAATAACAATACCTTGTATTTTATATATGCACTTTTTCGCTCTCGTTGGTTGCCTCAATTGTGGCAGTAACCCGACAAATTCAGCGCGAAATGGTCATGAAAAGTGACGAATTTCCGCCTCTTTTTCCATCCACCTTAAGCCCAGATTGCGCTGCCGCGTCCGTTTACCGATAGTTTCCTAAATCGGAATACGGTCCTGTCTGTCGACAATCGTTCGGAGAGACCAGGATCGAGGGACAGGCATGAATTCGTTTGTAGAGCAGGCGTTCACCGCGACAGGCAAGGTTTTGGGTGTTTGCGCGATTCTCGCGGCGGTCAGTGTCGTTGGGAAATCTGTGGAAGCCAGCGAAGGAGACTTCATCAGGAGCGTGGCATCTACACCTCCGCCTGCCGGAGCAAGACAGCTGTGTCGCCAATACTCATGGGCATGTTCCAGCACTGCTTCGGTGGCGATGACAAGCCAGCAGGAATTGCAGATTGTTAAACGCGTGAATCGTAAGATCAATCGGACTACGCGTGAAGTTACGGACCAATCTCAGTATAGAACCGTAGAGAGATGGGCGTTGCCGACCAGACGTGGTGGGGACTGCGAAGACTTTGCTCTTTTGAAAAAAAGAGATCTAATTCGCGCAGGAATTGACCCAAGTAAATTGCTGATTGCGACTGTGCTGGATACGCGAAGAAATGCGCATGCCGTTTTGGTCTACAGATCCGCAGCGGGTGATCTGGTGCTGGATAATTTGACCAACACGATCAAACCGTGGTCGGATACCCGGTATCTTTTCTTACGGATGCAAGACCCACGACAGCCAGAGAATTGGGTGGGTGTCTACCGCCGTAGTTAATTTGTGACCACTGGGTCGATGGAGACTACCAAATAAACGGGGCGCCAATTTTGGCGCCCCGTTTCTTTTGATCTTCGTTTGTATTGTCTGCAACAAGAGTGTTTTACGATCCTCATTGCGTTCAACCAGAGTCAGTTAGTTGAAAACACCACCTGACCCGCCGTTGCCGCCGCCGACACCACCGACATTGCCACCATTGCCGTTGCCGTTGGTGCCGCCGCTGTTGCCGTTGTTGTTGCCGCCGTTTCCGGAACCTTGGCCTGATCCATTTGTGTTACCGCCGCCGTTGCCGGAATTGGGGTTATTCCCGTTACCATTTCCGGGTCCGCCGAAGATGCTGCCACCGTTTCCGTTGCCGTTCCCGTTTCCGGTCCCGTTGCCACCACCATTGCCATTGCCATTGTTGCCGCCACCATTGCCGGTGCCGGGGCCAGACCCTCCGGTATTGCCACCGCCGTTACCGGGGTTGGGGTTGTTACCATTACCATTTCCTGGGCCGCCGGTTCCACCGCCGCCGCCACCGGTTCCACCACCGCCGCCGCCGGTTCCGCCACCGCCGCCGCCGGTTCCGCCACCGCCGCCGCCGGTTCCGCCACCGCCGCCGCC
>NZ_JBXWSR010000035.1:0-8359 GCF_059613525.1 Ruegeria sp. SATB045
TAATTGATCTGATCACCCGCGTCGACAAGGCCGTTGCCATTCAGGTCGTCAACGCTTGTAATCTCTTTCTCGATCTCCATCCCAGGCTGGTAGGCCAAAGGAGCGTCAGCATCATCGCTGTCTGTCACTTCCTCTTCTTCATAGAATCCACTTACGCTGGCGGTGTTCTCTATGTTGCCATCGTCGTCGTCACTGACATCGCCAAACTCTGCATCGCCTCTGCTGTCCAGATCCTCCTGCGTTACTTGGTAGGTTAGATCTACTGTTCCACCCAATCCATCACTGTCGCCGTCATCGATTGTGACGACTTCACCTACCTCCAGATCACCGACCAAAATGCTTACCCCAGTCAAGGGGTCAGTCACAGTAACGCCAGCCAGAGCCAGATTGCCCGTGTTTTCGATCACCAATTGATAAGTAATTTCATCCCCGGCATCTTCAGCTATTCCCTCAGAGCCTTCACCGTCCACCTCGACAACCGTTTTGGTAATCATTATCTGTGGATTTGGAACCAAGTTTCCGATCTGGACAAAATCTGTATCTCCGGCCTCGGAAAGGTTCGCGACCCAGAAATAGGGATCATCGCCTTGACCATCCAAGGTGCCGTTGGTTGGCTCGGAGCCCGCCTCTAAACTAGAAATATCCTCACGAATAATTATATCGTCAGAACTGGTCGCGACTCCGAAGAAAGTGAAGTTACCATTTTCATCCGTGACAGTTGCGCGTTCAGTGTCTGCATCAAATATGCCATTATTGTTGCTGTCTATGTATACAACAACACCTTCCAGCCCGCTTTCTCCATCTTCTGGTTCGTAAACACCGTCGCCATCAAGATCCCCGAACTTGAAGCCATTAATCGTCCCAGCGCTTTGGATGTTCCACTCATCAAAGCCTGCCTCTTCGTCATATTCACCAGGGCGGCCCATTTCCGAATAAAGGTAGAAATAGTAATCTTCAAAAGACGCACTGGGGTTTGCCAGAAAATACGCATCGATGACGCTTTTTTCGATCAATACCGTGTAGTCGTCAGTGCCACTGCCTGTAGATGTTTCGGCCAAAAACAGAGTAGTTGGTTCAATTGCATCAATATCGTAGACCAAATTTCCATTCGAAGTCAGGTCATTGTAGGTTCCGATCGTGCCATCGTCGGACAAGTAAATTTGAAATGTTTCTAGTGTTATGAGATCGTCGCTATTGCTCTCATTCAAATCCAAGCGAATTTCATAATATTCGACTCCGTCAATAACGGTGACGGGAATATCAGTCAGCTTAACTTCTCTCGTCTTTTGCTTGTCTAACTCGTTGTTACCAAAGGCATTATTTATTGCGGAATTTGAATCGTTTACGGTATTGAATCCAGCGGCAACACCATCTGATGTGCTCGCTTCGTCGCTTGTAGCCAAAAAAGGTTCGAAATTTCCTGTACCGGATCCCTCATTTGGAGAGTTGATAAATGTCACTCCACCAATGGTTTCTCTGGAACCTTCCGCTTCGAGATTAAAGTCAGCCATAATGCCCCCCGGCAAACTATGAAAAAATCTCTACTCTGGGGCTTCAAACCATATTCTTATCTGCACTCATTAAGTTTTTTGACCTTTAGCCGAGGTACGCACTTTGGCACTAAACAGTAAAAAGCTCACGCTAAAGGTATCGGGACGATATAAACTCGATAAAATTGAGTCAACAAACTAACGGATTTGTACGTGCAAAACACGTCAATCGAACAGCGACTGGACGCGACGGCGTCGAATAAAGTCCAGTGCCGGCTAGTCCGCTAACGTCGCTACGAATGTCTCTTTCCGGCTCTTAAAGGTTACGGAAAACAACGACTTAATTTTCCCTTAGAGCGCGTCGAAAATAGTTGGCCAAAGGCTGAACGAGGTATGAAATCGGTGCACGTGCATCAGTTTTGATAAATGCCTCCACAGGCATTCCCGGAACGAGCAAAACATCACCTGTCGCAGTCAGAGACTTTGTGTCGGGTTGCAACACCGCTTCATAATAAGGCACCTCCTGCGCATCATCTGTAAATGTATCAGCTGATATCCTGACTACGACACCAAGAACTTCAGGCGTTGTACGTTGGTCAAAGGTAGTAAAACGAAGTGAAACCGGCTGACCTTCGTAAACTTGGTCAATATGCACGGGGTCAATTCGCGCTGATACTTGAAGTGGTCTATCCTTTGGGACGATGTACATAATCGGATCAGCAGGTTTGATAACAGCCTGTTCCGCGAAAACGGATGACCCAAAAACAACGCCTTCGGACGGTGACCTAACTTCCAACCTCGAGAGTCGTTTCTTCAAACTTCGACGATTTTCCACCAAAGGGATCTCGCTGAAACGTAAATCACGCAATTCTGTAATGGCGCCTTCCCGGCGCCTATTTTCCAAGTTTATGATTTCGATTGAAACGCCCGTTTGCCGCCCTTTCGCCTCGGCTTTTGCAGCTTCTAGCTGGCCTATCTCTCCCTTCAGCCTCGCCTGCTCTCTCCTGAGTGCCAAAACCCGAGACGCTTGAACCAACCCTTGCTCCAACAGGGCCTCAAGATCCTTGATTTCGGTCTCGACCAGATCCAATTGATCTTTTAGCGCGCTCACTTGAGCCTCTATACCTCGGACTTGATCCTCGATTTGAAATGACTGTTGTTTCAGTTGATCGATTTCGTTCTTGTGTGAAGCCAGTTTCGCGTTGAAAAGGTTTCTTTGACCCTGAAGCTGTGAGATCATCCATTCGTTGTCCAGCGTTGAAAATTCTCCTAAAGCGATATCCTGAAGATTTGAAAGCTGGTCTCTCTCAGCCTCCAACCTGAAACGTCGCACGAGAATTTCCATCAGTTGTCGTTCCACGACTTGCAACTCAGATCTTAGAAATGTGCCGTCAAGTTTGACTAATACGTCGCCCGCCTCCACTGAATCTCCATCGCGAGCTAAAATCGCTGAAACAACGCCTCCGTCTGGATGCTGAGCGACTTGTCTTTCGGTTTCTACTTTCACAGTACCGCTGGCAACAACAGCACCGGAAATCCTAGTAAACAAACTCCAGTAGCCAATCCCAAAAATCAAAACCGCTATTGAGGTCACGCCAATGTAAATAGGAACTAAGGCGCTCCAATCAGCTACTTCTTCAATGTCCGTGTTTTTTCCTGACTGACTTAAAGCCTTGTGCTTTCTGTTTACCCAACTTTCTTTTACGGATTGAACGAAACTCTTTACTTGCTTTCGAAACTCTTCGATGCGCCCCGGCAGATCTAAACTCTTCGTTTTCATTGGCTTGAATTTGCCTCTTTATCGACATCACGTTCTTGAGCGAGGAACCAAGTACTTGGTCGCGAGGACCATAATCTTTTGTTTGACCGCCTTGGAGAATAAGTAACTTATCACATTCTGAAATAGCGACTGGGCGATGAGTCATAATCAGAACTGATTTGTTCGCGGCTTTCAACTCTGAAACGACTGCATTCAACGCATCAGACCCCTCTTTGTCCAATGCGGAATTGGGTTCATCCAGCACAAGGATCTTAGGATCACCATAGAGAGCGCGAGCAAGGGCAAGTCTTTGCTTTTGACCTCCTGACAACTTACCATCAAGTGGTTCAATAACTGTATTGTATCCTTCATCAAGATTTAAAATGATACTGTGAACCTTAGCCCTTTTGGCAGCTATCACCACTCTTTCAGAAGAAACTTCGAGTGACATCTGAGCTATGTTTTCTGCAATCGTTCCAGCAAAAAAATGAACGTCCTGCGGCAAGTAACCAATCTGCTTACCCATTTCTTCCGGACCGTATTGCTTAAGCGTAGCGCCACCTAAACGTACTTCTCCGTTATGTGGACTAACCAATCCCATAACAACCCTAGCTAAAGTGCTTTTTCCTGAACCACTTTTCCCCAAAATCCCCAACGCTTCGCCAGGTGCTAGATGGAATGAGACATTTCCCAGAACAGGGTGTTCGCGCCCTCGCGCAAAGACCGTGACGCCATCGACTGTTAACGACGCTTCAGGCTTCGGCAATGTAGTCACTTCGTCATCGAGCTTTAATTGTTGCAAAAGCTCATCTAGCCGACGCCAACCTCGTCTCGCCTTTTGCGCCAGCGACCATTGTGGAATACACTGTTCGATTGGAGCCAGTGCCCTGCCTAGTAATATTGAAGACGCGATCATCGCGCCTGCAGTCAGTTCATTTTGCAAAACTAACCAAGCGCCAAGCCCAAGCATCGCCGCTTGGAGAAAAAACCGAAAAGCTTTGGAAAAAGACGCAAAACCACCCGTCCAGTCATTTGCTAGAATTGAAGAATGAAGCGCTGCATCTTGAAGCTTTTTCCAACGCTTTTCCAAGTCTGAAGCCATTCCTTGCGACCAGGCCAAATCGCTCATTTCTTGGACTTGACCGGCAAATCGGTTTGCTGACTGAGAGATTGATTGGGCTTGTAGCGTTTTATTAACGGTTAAAATCTGGTTTATCAAAGCTGCCGAAACGAGCACACAACCCCCAGCAAGCGCGAGCCAGCCGAGATAAGGATGAAAGATAAAAACTGCGACTAAAAAAATGGGCGTCCAAGGTAGGTCAAAGATAGCCAACAATAACGGGGACGAGAAGAATGCCTTAAGCGCTTCAATGTCCTGCAACCCGTGGCTTTCGATTCCCGAGCTTCTTTTGAGCGCCGAACGTTCCAGAAGCGCTTTGAACGCAAGCGGCCCGAAGGTGCTCTGAATTCGGGCACCTATCCTCGCAGAAACGCGTCCACGTGCGTATTCTAGAAACCCGTAAATTGTGAATAACAGCGTCACCAAGCCGAATAGAACCAGTAAGGTTTCTTCAGAACGAGAGCTTAAAACTCTGTCGTAAATCTGAAGCATGAATACCGGGCCTGTAAGCATAAGCAGGTTAGTAAAAATGCTAAAAGCCATTGCAATCAACAACAAGTCACGACTTTTTGCGGCCGCAAGAGAAATTGATACGCGATGAGAATCGGCTTCTTCCAAACGGGTACTCGCTACAGTAAACACTGGAAACACAATCATTGTATACAAGAGCCACATGTTTCAACAGTGTTGTGATAAATTATTAAGGTGATCCACGAGCCCGATAGGCCGCCCAGGCGCGTTAAGTTCACCTAAAGCGAACTGACTAAGATACAGGTTGGGCTCCGAGCAGCACTCAGATAGGATGAACGTCAATTTCCACCTAAATGGAAACCAAGTACAAAACTCGTCAATTGTTACCCAAGTTGTCACCCAAACCCTTGTTCAAAAACAAAAACCAACGCTCAGACAAACTGCAACGAATAACTAAAACGCGCCAAAAACGGCATAGATAATTAGCGCAGCATTTGTCGCTCATGGCAGGAATCTGACGTTCTCCGCGGGTGAAAATTGGAGGTTTTTTGGCGCGTTCATCTGGCTTCCCAACGATTCATAAGCTTAATGGCCTCTCCACAAATTGCTACGGATAATACCCATTATGTGCGAATGTTGGCGGGTGGACTTAAGTCGGCTAAATATTCATTGCGTGGTATAGAATTGACGAAAGAATGCATCGACTAGTAAAGATCGCTCGATCCGGCAGTAGAGTATGGCCCTCGAATACAAGTTTCGATGTTTTTTAACCATTCGGTGCTCATAGTATGCGAAGGCGCAAGGGGGAAGTTTTGACTAAAGTCCTATTGGTAGAAGACAATGAGCGACCCCAAGGACGTGTGTGGAACCTGTGGATACAGCATGCGCGTCCCAGGCTCCGCTACCATCGGGCGGGTTATAGCGTCTGCAATCCAGTTTCCTGAACTCACCCAATCACCGTAGTTGGTGCCTGAAGTCCTTTCGAGACCGGCTCGCAGTGTCACCAAGTCCTCCATCGAAACTTCCGCTGCTCCGGGTGTGGCATCCGGTGGAAGAATGCCGGGCGCGACCACGCCAAGAGTCGAAGTGATCGACGGGATTTCGCCGTTTTCGATCGCCGGCCCGAGAAGCAGAGAGACGATGCTCTTTGAGCAGGATTTGATGTTTGTAGGTCGATTGCGACCGGGGCCGCGAGGCGCTTCGGCAAAGACAGTTTCGTCGCCTTTTTTGACCTGGAGGGAATGTAGCGGTGGGAGCTGACCAATCGCTTCGCTTAGCGCGTCGGGCCGCGCCCTCGCGATGTACGGAACAGCAAGTGCGGTAGTTGCAACTGCAACAAATTCTCGGCGGCTAATCATACTAGCAAATGTGGTTGTGTTTGCCGGAGTTTCCAGTCGTGCCGGTCTCTCAAGTTGTGAACTTAGATTGCCCTAATCTCTGCGCAACTTTCTACATGCAGACATCGCAGCCTTTGGTCAGAGGCAATCTCCTAGCTTATGACATGTTTTTTCCTATCTCTTAACTTTGCATGCGCGTACTCGATCGTTTTTTCATAGGCATCTTGAAACTTATAACTTTCTGGATACAGGTGGATTGCGGCGCAAAACACGCGACCAGTGTTTGTCTAGCCAGAATGTCCACTCTTGAGGATATAGTCTCAGAAGATGTTCAAGTTCACTAATCCAGTTTTGAGTTGTGGATACTAGATCCCCTCCAGCCATAACACTTTGGCCCAAAACCAAATGCAATTCCGTTTCGGTCTGTACTACAGTCGCAGGTAGTATCGGGACCCCTGCCTTTTGGGCATATCTTGCTGGCCAGGTTTGAACACCAACGATCTCACCGAACGCCGACACAGCGGCAAGATCACGTGCTGGGCTCAAGATTTGCGTGGGCGGCTCATCAATGCGATCAACCATCGCGACCACGATCCCGCCTCGTTTTAATGTTCTCAAAATGATCCTTGCAACGGAAGTTGGATCCGCTTCCCGCACATCTACAAACTCGCATCCAACACTATGATAAAGTCTATGTTGAGCTTCGGCACGGTTTTTGTCTTTTGACACCCGAACAATCGATAATATGGGGTACGAGTTCGAGAGGCATCGGGCCATCGGTATCGCACCGTGGGCGTGAGGTAAGACGAGGATAAAACTCCCATTCTCAAAGAGCCGTTCAAATCTTTCACGATCCTGGACAATTAAAGTTTCGTCGATTTCTTCACCGAAGCCATGCCGTATCCTTTCTGCACGATCAAAACCCAGCAAAAGCTTCCGCACGTATTCCTTAAACAATCGCCTAGGTGAGGGGTGGTCCACATGCGCCGATAGTGCGACTGCGGTATATCGGGCATGATTTCCCGGAAGCACGTAGATCAATCTAAGAACCCAACCGACAACGGCATAGAAGAACTTTCTGACAGGTCTGGAACGTCGGGCAAGCCAGCCGGAAAATGTTTCATAGGCGAGAAATATGCGGTCCTTTGTTTTGGTGAAACTCATATAGGCTGCCCAATTCTGAAAATACTAATACACAGTAAGCGATCAGTTTCTGCAACATCCTCATTTCTGCCTAGCCTCGGTACAAAAAAGGCCGAGCAATTATGATTGCCAAAATGTCAGCTTCTTCCGTTGGCACCTTGAGAGTTCGCACATACAGAAAATGTCCAAAAACTGTTTACCTTAGAATGCCGTGAGTGAGATTGAGTGCGCTCAGGACTCGAAGCGGTTTCGCGCTCTGTTTTGAATAAAGGCTGCTTAGCAGTAAATAAAGACTTTGGTTCTTCAAGTTTTTAGCGGCCAAAGAGGTCGCTCAGCCGGTTCCACTCATTGCCTGTGACTTCGAACGAACTCCGCTCTGTGCGGCCTTTCAAGTAAACGAACAAGTGAACTCCTGGCGACGCCACTCACTTACGTCGCCAGGAGGCTAACCAGACAGTCTGGCGAATGCGCAAGCAACAGAGGTAATGATAAATTGCCACGCATTTGAATAGTTGAATCTAAAATGCATCTATTCAAGATTTTTTTACGCGCGGAAATCAAATTGCTGTCGCGCGCGCACTTACCTGTGTATCCCGATATCGCGGCCTGTCTTAAACGTTGATATCGCAATAGGAAGTTAGACGGTCAGTATTGGTTTAAATCAGCAACCACAACGGTTTGGTTAGCTACCCGTGTTCATTTGCAAATTGCAGTTGGTCTGGGCAGTCCCATGACCAGACTATAGCCCGCGCTGCCTGTCATCCCAGAATAAGATAGCGCTGGCGTTCAAATCGCTTCAGTATTATGCCTCGCCGTCAGGAACACCCGTTCGCTCACACTGGGTGATGAACCACTTCCGGGTCGAGTGAAACACCAGTCCCGGTCGCTCCAGACCCAGCCGACGTCTCAGTCTCGCAAACCCCTTGGTGACATGCGCCACGGTCAGGTCAGGAAACAGAGGCCCGGATGAGGGTAACTGCCGAAACGTCTCATCTAGCATCGGATGAACCGGAACCAGTCGCTCCGCCGCGTCCGTCTT
>NZ_JBXWSR010000036.1:0-217620 GCF_059613525.1 Ruegeria sp. SATB045
GCGTCTCAACCGTCTTTCCAGTCCGTCAGCACCGTCTCCAGCGCCCCAGCACCGCCTCAGCAGCGCCGGTGAAGGGGGTTCTAAGGTCTACCCCACAAAGCCGCAAGCAGAAAATTTGAAAAATTCGAAAAAACTCAGAATTTTAAAATTTAATATTAGTTTCAGCTACTTATCACTAAATCCATCTCCAAAACGAACTCCCCACGCCACCGTTTCACCGTGTAACCCGGGTTTTGCACAGGCTTACCCACAGACTCAGGCGGAATCGACCTGCCGGAATCGGCTGAGTGGGTTCGACAGTGGCAGACGCAAGGCCAGAAGGCCCAGAATCACGCTCAGATAGATCAATGGCTCGATCTGGAACCCCTTCGCCAGCATCACGTAATGTAGCCCACCCAAAATCGCGGCTGGATAGACCAGACGTTGCAAGACGCGCCAGCGTGGACCCAAACGGCGCACCGAAAGATTGTTTGATGTCACAGCCAAGGGCAGCAGCAGGAGGCACCCGGCCATGCCCACTGTGATATAGGGACGTTTGAGGATGTCGGCCCAGATCTGGCTTGGCAGTTGCACATCCAAAACCAACCATACCAACAGATGCAGACTGACATAGACAAAGGTCAGCACCCCCAAAGCCCGCCGGAACTTCATCAAGTTCAGCCCCGCAAACCGCCGCAACGGAGATATCGCAAGCACAGCAATCAACAACTGCAACGCCAGCTCGCCATAGCGATGTTCCAGCGCTTCGATTGGATCAATACCCAATCCTCCGGTCAAACCCTGATAGAACAGCCATGGTGCCGGGATCAGGCCCAGCAGATAGACGGCCCAAACAGGCACCCGGCGGAGTATCTGGTTCACGGTCTGCATGCGCTTAGTAGTATTCCGACAGATCCATGCCTTCGTAAAGACCGGCGACTTCAGCCTCATAGCCGTTGAACATCAGTGTCGGGATACGTTTCGAGAACAGCCCGCCCCCGATGGTACGCTCGGACGCCTGAGACCAACGCGGGTGATCCACATTCGGGTTCACATTACTATAGAATCCATATTCACGCGGGTTGGCCATGTTCCAGCTTGTCGGAGGTTCAACATCCGTAAGGGTAATCCGGACGATCGACTTGATCGACTTGAACCCGTACTTCCATGGAACAACCAAACGCAAAGGGGCGCCGTTCTGGTTCGGGATCGGACGATCATAGATTCCCGTCGCCATGATCGTCAGCGGATGCATGGCCTCGTCCAGTCGCAAACCTTCACGGTAGGGCCAGTCCAGGACCGGGAATTGCACGCCGGGCATCTCATCCGGGCGATAGGCAGTCTCAAACGCCACATATTTGGCACCTTCCTGCACACCGGCCATATTCAGCAGATCAGCCAGTTCGAACCCGTTCCAGGGAACAACCATCGACCAAGCCTCGACACACCGGAACCGATAGATTCGCTCTTCGACTGTCATCTCGGACATTATGTCTTTGAAGTCGTATTCACCGGGGCGGTTCACCAGACCATCAATCTGAACGCTCCAGGGTTCGGTGACCAGCGTGTGGGCGTATTTCGCAGGATCATCCTTGCGGGTGCCGAACTCGTAGTAATTGTTGTAGGACGTGATCTCTTCCCAAGTGTTCGGCGTCAAACCCTCAGGAGACTCTTCCGCGAAACCCTTTTGCGCAATCCCCGCCAGCCCGGCACCTGCAAGCCCGGCCATCACCTGCCGCCGGTTCATAAACATCGCCCTTGGGGTGACATCTGCATGTGTCAGTGTATTGGTCCAGCGACGCGCCATCTCTGTCTCCGTGATCGTACATTGTTAATTGTCAGTTAGTGCGCTCTTAGCACAGGACCAAGGCAACATGCGTCACGATTGGGAGACGAGGCTGTAACGAACCATCAGGCGGCGCAACTAAGGCTCAATACAATACTAAACGTCTAATCATTCATAAACTTCGGCTAAAAGTAGCCGCTTTTTCATACGAAATGTACATTTAACCAAACAGAACCTAGCGTCACCCTTGATATTGGCGCTAGCCAACCCGCAGCCCAGCCGCTTAAGTTTTCCCAAGGCGTGAAGGGACGGAGTTGAGATCACCCCAAGGCTGATCACGCAGATAGCGCCACAAAAAATACGACGATATGATCGGAAAGGACGAGACATGAAAATGAAGCTGGTAGCTGGCCTGTCGCTGGCCCTGTTCATCGCGGCATGCGCTGAAAAAGAGACCTACCCAATCTCTGGGTGCGACTCGAATGAGACATTCCCCGTGACCTGCGAGGAAATCGGTGAAGATACCAATCTCGATGAGAGCAACGCACAAGACCTGAACGCGTTGCCGACCGGCACCTAAGATTTCCGATCCTTTGGCCCCTCTGGGTCATGCACGTATTCAAGAGCCTGCCATTCGGCGGGCTCTTGTCGTTTGCGGTCCTCGAAATCATTTGTTCGTCAGATGCAACGTTAACCAAAACGCACAGAACCGATCACGGTGAGTTGAAGCATCGTTCCCCGAAACACTGCACCCTCTCCGACCGCTATCTTTACAACTGCTTCTCGCAAAATGCAGTCTGTTCCGAAGGGGTCTTGTAGGGATCCTTCGAAACCCGACAACCGGGACAGCCGAAAGGGAGAAGACAAATGTGTGACATCTGTGTGATGAACGCGGTCAAGGACCGGATGCTTTCAAGGCGGAGTTTCTTCAAAGCCGCCGCAGCCTCGGGCGTGGCCGTAGCGGCGACCAGTGCAGCAGCGCCAATGGCGATGGCCGCGGGGCACGGCAAGGTTGAGGACATGACCCACACGATCAGCCCTGACTTTCCCACCTATTTTGGTGAGCCCGGCTACGCGTCCGAACAACTGTTCAATTTTGGCGACCACGGCTTCAACCTGCAACGCATGACTGTAAACGAGCACACCGGAACTCATATTGATGCGCCATTGCATTTCTCGGCGGATGGAGCAGCGGTCGACGAAATCCCGGTTACAGATCTCGTGGCACCGCTTTGTGTTGTCGATATCGCTGCGCGGGCGGCCGAAGATGCCGATACTCTACTGACCCCGGACGATCTGAAGGCGTGGATGGCAACCCACGGAGATATTCCGGACGGCGCCTGCGTTGCCCTATACTCTGGTTGGGCCGCCAAGGTCGACAGTGACGCCTACCGCGGATTTGACGGGCAGGCGCAGCACTACCCCGGCTTTCATGTCGAAGCCGCTCAGATGCTGATCGAGGAAACGGGCGCGCGGTCGTTGGCTTCAGACACCCTGTCGCTGGATCACGGAATGTCGGCCGACTTTGCCACCCACTACGCGTGGCTGCCGACGGGCCGTTTCGGGATCGAAAACATCGCTGGGTTGGACCGCGTCCCCGCTTCGGGAGCAACGCTGGTTATCGGAGCGCCAAAGCACAAAGGCGGCACAGGCGGACCCGCGCGCATTTTCGCGATGGTTTGAATGATAACAGTCGAAAAGGATCGAATGCCCGATCCTTTTCGGCACCGCCAATGAGCGGGTCTTGAACATCGAATAAACCTGCCACAAAGTCCGGACTGCAACTCCAATCCCAGACATGTAGAAACCACGATATGATCACGACCGAGCGGATGATGAAGGCCACTGCCCAGCCTGAAGTGTCCGGACTATCCTTCGACGCGTTTTCCCAAAACGATCTGGTCAATCTGATCATGCAAAGGTCAGAGATCATTCATGACCAACCCCGCTCCGGCAGGATTAACCGCGCCTGGGCCGCCGGAAATCCCGAACCCGCCCTATCGCTTGTGCGGGATCACGGAACCGATCTGGCGCGCCGCGCTGCCGCAATTATCTATTTAGAGTATCTGGAACTTCGGGATACGATACAAAGCCTCGCTCCGTCATCGATTGCAGATATCGGCTGTGGTTATGCTATGTTCGATCTGTTTTTGTGGCAGGACCACAAGTGTCACCTGAACCTGATTGATTTAGAAACTACTACAGAACGGCATTTCGGATACGCGGAAACCGGCGCGGCCTATTCCAATCTGTCTGTCGCCCGATCGTTCCTGATGGAAAACGGCATCCGCGCCGGCGACATCACCTGCCTGAATCCCGGCTCAGACGAACTCTCATCAATAGGCACCGTTGATCTGGCGATGAGCTTTATCTCGTGCGGCTTCCACTATCCCGCGCAGACCTATGCAGGTTTTTTTCGCGACGTGGTCGAAGACGACGGTGCCGTCATTCTCGACGTGAGAACCCGCAAACTCCGCGAAGGTTCTGCGTTTCTGGAAACCTTGGGTCAGGTTTCTTTACTTGTGGATGCGGCGCAAGGTGGTGCGAAACGGCTGATTGTCCGAAAAGGCACGTAGGTTTATTGCGCGGGCCGCTTTGGCGCTCGGGCGCGAAAGAAAACGATCGTTTATCTGGGCAACAAAACACATGCTTTCGCAAACGAAAAAGACCTACCGAATGGGTAGGTCTTTTAGGGTTTAAAGCTCAGTGCACGACCGCATCATCCGGCCTTGGACGATCCGACGTTCCCAACCGGTCGCCAATAATCAGGCCGTCTGAGCCCGCAGTAACCGGGACGGTCTCACCATCCTTGACTTCACCAGCCAGCAATGCTTCGGCCAGCGGATTCTGCAACGCGCGTTGGATCACGCGTTTTAACGGACGGGCACCAAAGACCGGGTCATAACCTTCATCGGCCAGCCATTGCTTGGCACCATCGTCCAGCACCAGCTCGATCTTGCGGGCGGCCAGCCGTTTCTGCAGACGCGCCATCTGGATATCGACGATGCCATCCATGTCAGCCCGCTTGAGCCGGTCAAAGATGATCGTCTCGTCCAGACGGTTGAGGAATTCGGGCCGGAAATGGGCCCGGACCGCATCCATCACATCGCGCCGCGCCTGTGCGCTGTCGGCTCCTTCAGGCAACTGACTCAGCGCCTGAGACCCAAGGTTCGACGTCAGGATGATCAGCGTCTGCTTGAAGTCGACAGTGCGGCCCTGACCATCGGTCAAAACGCCATCGTCCAGAACCTGCAACAGCACGTTGAACACATCCGGGTGCGCTTTTTCGACCTCGTCAAACAGCACGACCTGATAGGGCCTGCGCCGCACGGCCTCGGTCAGCACACCGCCTTCATCATAGCCCACATAACCCGGAGGGGCACCGATCAGACGGGCAACCGCGTGTTTCTCCATGAACTCGGACATGTCGATACGAACCATCGCGTTGTCGTCGTCGAACAGGAAGTTCGCCACGGCTTTGGTCAGCTCGGTCTTACCCACACCGGTCGGCCCGAGGAACAGGAACGAGCCCAAGGGGCGGTTCTCATCATTCAGACCGGCCCGCGCACGGCGCACGGCGTTTGCGACGGCAGTGACGGCGGCATCCTGACCAATCACGCGGGAATGCAGATCGTCTTCCATCCGCAGCAGTTTTTCGCGCTCACCTTCCAGCATCTTGGCTGTCGGGATACCCGTCCAGCGTTCGACAACGGATGCGATCTGAGCAGGCCGCACGGTTTCTTCGGCCATCATCGCATTGCTTTCGGCGTTCTCAGCGTCTGTCAGCTTTTTCTCAAGCTCGGGGATGACGCCATAGGACAGCTCACCCGCCTTGGCCAGATTGCCCTCACGCTTGGCGATTTCCAGATCGGCCCGCGCCTTGTCGAGCTGTTCTTTCAGATCCCGCGCACCTGCCAGCTTATCACGCTCGGCCTGCCACTGGGCGGTCATCTCGGCAGACTGCTCCTGCAGATCGGCCAGGTCCTTTTGCAAGGTTTCCAGACGGTCTTTCGAGGCCGCGTCATCTTCCAGCTTCAGCGCCTCTTCCTCGATCTGCATCTGCAGGATCTGGCGATCCAACTGGTCGAGTTCTTCGGGCTTCGAATCCACCTCCATCCGCAGACGAGACGCGGCTTCATCGACAAGGTCGATCGCCTTGTCGGGCAGGAAACGGTCAGTGATATAGCGATGTGACAGGGTCGCAGCCGAGACCAGCGCCGAGTCGGAAATGCGCACACCATGGTGCAGCTCATACTTTTCCTTGATGCCGCGCAGGATGCTGATCGTATCCTCGACTGTTGGCTCCTGCACCAATACAGGCTGGAAGCGACGCGCGAGGGCCGCGTCTTTTTCGACGTATTTACGATACTCATCCAACGTGGTCGCGCCGATACAATGCAGCTCACCCCGGGCAAGCGCAGGCTTGATCAGGTTGGCCGCATCCATTGCGCCGTCGGATTTACCGGCACCAACCAGCGTGTGCATTTCATCAATGAACAGGATGATCTCACCAGCGGCCTCGGTCACTTCGGTCAGAACGGCCTTAAGGCGTTCTTCGAACTCACCACGGTATTTCGCACCAGCAATCAGCGCGCCCATGTCGAGCGCAAGCAACTTTTTGTCCTTCAGCGATTCCGGCACGTCGCCATTGACGATGCGAAGGGCCATGCCCTCGGCAATCGCGGTTTTACCGACACCGGGCTCACCGATCAGAACAGGGTTGTTCTTGGTCCGTCGAGACAGAACCTGCATCGAGCGGCGGATTTCTTCATCCCGCCCAATGATCGGGTCGATCTTGCCCTCAGCCGCCGCCTCGGTCAGGTCACGCGCGTATTTCTTGAGCGCGTCATAGCCTTCTTCCGCCGACGCGGTGTCGGCAGTGCGCCCTTTACGGATATCGTTGATCGCCTCGTTCAGTTTCTGCGCGGTGACGGCACCGTCTTCCAACGCCACCTTGGCTTTCGATTTCACCATGCACAGCGCCATAAGAATGCGCTCGACCGGGACAAAGCTGTCGCCTGCCTTGGTCGCGATTTTCTCGGCCTCGTCCAAAACTTTGGCAGTCTGGCCGTCCAGATAGACCTGTCCGGTGTCGCCTTTGACCTTTGGAATACGCGCCATCGAGGCATCAAGCGCATTCACGACACGGCTGGGCGCACCACCGGCCCGCGTGATCAGGTTGCTGGCCAGCCCCTGATCGTCATCCATCAATGCTTTCAGCAAATGTTCGGGCGTCAGACGCTGATGCTCTTCCCGCATCGCAATAGTCTGCGCCGCTTGCACGAAACCCCGTGCCCGCTCGGTGAACTTGTTCAAGTCCATAGTCTTCTCCTTTTCCAAGCGCCCTGTGTCGATGCGCCCGCTTGGCGGCACGCTTCGGATCTGGGCCTCACATTCAATCTGGGAAATATCTGTCCCGGTTCAAGAGTTCGAAACGCTATTTCCGCCCTACCTGCGCGGAACCGAATAGACAGTGTATCCCCCGGTTTCAGCCACTTCTCGCGCGCCATACATCTGGACCATAGATTGCGCCGCTTCACCACCTGTTGGACAAGATACCAGATCAGCGGCATCATCCAGAAAATCAATTGTAAACGCAGTCTCACCTGTGATCTGACAATCATCATCGGTCGAACGATAGCCCCGCAAAAGCCGCAGGTTGTCGTTAGTGGGAGTCCTTACGACCGTGTCAGCGGCCTCGGTTTCCAATGGCATATCCTGACATCCTGTCAGCAACACGATGATTACGGCGGGTGCAAACTGTTTCACTTTGAATTCCATTCCTTCAATCCGCGCCCATTATACCACATCTGGTAAATTCTGCCGTGACCTGAATCACCTACTCGTCCCACATGGACAGAACCTTGCAAACCCGCTAGGACGCAGACGTTTGCCAAAAACGGAGCGCCCCCATGTCCGACGATCGCCTTATCGTAGCCCTAGATGTCCCCAACGCCCTGCAGGGTTTGGCCATGGCCGAAAGGCTGGGCGACAGCGTCTCTTTCTATAAGATTGGTTTGGGCATGCTTACAGGCGGCGGGCTGGCACTGGCCAATGAGCTGAAACAGGATCACGGAAAACGCATCTTTTTGGATATGAAACTGTTCGACATCGGCAATACCGTCGAAAACGCGGTACGTGGGCTGGCGCAGTTCAATCTGGATTTCCTGACCGTCCATGGCGACCCCCATGTAGTGCGCGCCGCGAAAGAGGGTGCCTCGGGCAAGGATCTGAAAATCCTCGCTGTAACCATCCTGACCTCTCTTAACCGCGATGATCTGGATGCCAGCCTGTTGAAGGATGGCGACGTGCAGGAACTGGTCGTCGAACGCGCGGCAAAGGCGCTTGAGGCCGGGGCAGATGGTGTCATCGCCAGCCCGCAAGAGGCCGCGCTGATCCGGGCCTTACCACAGGCCGAAGGTCGCCTGATTGTGACCCCAGGCGTGCGCCCGGCAGGTGCTGCGCTTGGCGATCAAAAACGCGTCGCCACCCCAGCAACCGCGATCGGTGACGGTGCGGATCACATCGTGGTCGGCCGCCCAATCTATCAATCTGACGACCCGAAAGCCGCCGCCGAGGCGGTTCTTGCCGAGTTAAATTCCTTGACACGGCACTAATCGCGGACGTCAGAAACCGCGGAAAAACCCGGTTTCTGTCAGCCAAACAGTTGACCTTACGTAACTTTTAATGAAAGCCGCGCCAAATCGTCCCTGTGCCCGAAAACACACATGAAAACTGCCTGTTTTCCTTGTGTGAACTCGATCCTATCGAAACCTCTGATTTTCAGCGAATCTGGTCCTGTGATACTCCCCGCGGACCGTCTCTTCCTGAGGTCCGTCACCTCCCCCCGCAACGCGCGGGGGGTCTTCTTTTGCATCAAACAACCACGCGGCGGGGTTTTTCTTGACCAATTGGGTGGTATATTCAAACCCCGCGAATTGATCGAATGAGAGACGGGAACACCGCATGCCCGGTCTGTGCCGAGACTGCCTGACCACTGTGACGGACGACCGCCGCTGCCCTGCCTGCGGTAGTCCGCGCATCAAGACGCATCCTGAACTGTTTGACCTGACCATCGCGCACATGGACTGCGATGCGTTCTACGCTTCGGTCGAGAAACGCGACAACCCTGAACTTGCCGACAAACCCGTCATTATTGGCGGCGGGAAACGCGGCGTCGTGTCGACGGCCTGCTATGTAGCGCGTATTCGCGGAGTGCGTTCAGCGATGCCCATGTTCAAAGCCCTGCAACTTTGCCCCGATGCTGTGGTCATCAAACCCCGCATGTCGGTCTATGCGGAAGTCTCGCGTCAGATTCGGGCGATGATGGACGAGTTGACCCCAGTCGTCGAACCTTTGTCATTGGACGAGGCTTTCATGGACCTGTCCGGCACCCAGCGACTGCACAGTGCACCACCCGCAGTGATGCTGGCGCGCCTTGTGAAACGGATGAAGGATGAGCTGGGCGTGACTGGTTCAATCGGGCTTTCACATAACAAGTTCCTCGCCAAGGTCGCATCCGACCTCGACAAACCACGTGGCTTTTCCGTAATCGGCGAGGCCGAGACCGCTTCGTTTCTGCACGACAAGCCCGTCCGGCTGATCTGGGGCATCGGACCAGCTGCACAAGAATCGCTCGAGCGCGCAGGGATTCGTACGTTCTCGGACCTGTTGCGCTGGGATCAGGAGGCCCTGACAGCCAGATTCGGCGCGATGGGGTATCGGTTGTGGCATCTGGCCCGAGGACAGGACAAGCGCCGCGTCTCTGCCCATGAACCGATGAAGTCCATCAGTAATGAAACTACCTTTTTCGAAGACACGGCCAGCCCTGACATACTTGATGGTCATCTGTGGCGCATGTCCGAAAAGGTGGCGGATCGTGCCAAGGCCAAAAGTCTGGCTGGTAGGGTCGTGACCCTCAAGCTGAAGAAAGCCAATCACAAGATTATCACCCGCCGTGTCTCGTTACGTGATGCGACGCAGATTGCCGACCGCATTTACCGCACGGCCCGCAGTTTGTTCGATCAGGTCGGAGATCAGGGACCCTATCGCTTGCTTGGATGCGGTTTGTCGGATTTGTGCCCCGAGGATCAGGCCGATATCACGGGCGACTTGCTTGACCCCGGCGCAGCACAGCGGTCGCAGGCCGAACGCGCCACGGATGAAATCCGTCGCAGATTCGGACATGATGCTATCTTGAAGGGGCGATCTTTGCGCTGATCTTATTCGGCCGCAAGGCGCAGAGGCTCTTCACCGATCAACGTAATTTCGCCAATGACCTGCCGCAACAGCTCGCGAAAGGCGGTGAAATTCCCGTTTGGCTCAATCCGCGTTTCGTCCATGTAAAGCGAACGGTCTATTTCGATCTGCACCGCGTGCTGATCGCGCGCGGGTCGACCATAGGTCTGCGTAACATACGCCCCAGCAAACGGTGCGTTTCGCGCCACTGTCAGACCAGCGGCCACAAACGCGGCTTCGATACGGTCCACGACTTCGCCAGAGGCTGCGGCGCCAAACCGGTCCCCTAACACGATCTGAGGGCGTGAATTTGCGGTGCCGGCCATGGCCACAGCTTCGTGCGGCATCGAATGGCAATCCACAAGGATCGCCTGCCCGAACGCCTTGTGCGATTCGGCCAACAATGCCTTGAGTCGCGTGTGATATGGCCGCCAGCAGGTATCGATGCGCAGCCGCGCCTCGTCCATTGTCAGCTTACCGCGGTAAATCGCGCGACCATTTGCAACCACCCGGGGGATTACGCCAAGCCCCGAGGACACGCGCGGATTGTGCCCCTGCCGACGCGCGCCTTCCACAAGTGCCGGATCCAACTCCTCGGCACTGCGGTTAAGATCCAGGTAAGCCCTTGGCTTTGTCGCACAAATCAGCGGCGCTCCAAAATCCGAAGCGGGTGCGAACAACTGATCCACGAACGCATCCTCAGAGGATCGAATCACGTCGCGGCTAAGAATTGTCCGCTCCATCAGTTCCTGAGGGTAGTTCCGGCCGCTATGCGGGGAAGCAAAGACCACACAAGACGTGCGCTTGGCAGGCATATCCAATACATAGGCGGCGTTCGGCATGGTGGCTCCTTGGTTCGGTCTGAACATAGACCGGAAAATAGTTATACCAAACCCCTTGAACCCCTTTGCGACTCCTTTTATAGACCCCGCTACCGGCGCGGGGTTCCGCGCCCCATTTCGTTATGGGGCAGGGCACGCAAAGGTAAAGTGGGCGGTTAGCTCAGCGGTAGAGCACTTCGTTGACATCGAAGGGGTCACAAGTTCGATCCTTGTACCGCCCACCATGATTTCACTGTTCCGGGGCTCCGGGACACCCGATTAACCCAGGCGCTGGCCACGTCTTTGATGAAGGCGCCGCAGATTGGAGACAGACCCATGAAGGTCAAGAACTCGCTCCGCTCGCTCAAGAACCGGCACCGTGATTGCCGGATTGTGCGTCGCAAAGGCCGCGTCTACGTGATCAACAAGACGCAGCGCAAGTTCAAAGCTCGCCAGGGCTAAGAACTGCACAAATCGAATTCAGGGAAACCGCGCCGGTTGGGTGCGGTTTTTTTGTTTTCAAATCGCATGTTGCGTTGATTTCCCGCTTAGCTGGTCGCTTGCATGTTTCAGATACTCACATTCCCTTGACGCGATGTGAGTTGGCAGCGCCCCCTTTGTCTGCGCAGCATCCTGCAGTCGCAGAATGAGATAGGGAATTCGCTATGACAATCAAACGCCGCCAATTCGTACAGCTGGGGCTTGCTTCCGCAGCCGCTCTGACACTGGGAACACCTTCTGCATTTGCCGCAGGCAAGGAACGCACCGGCAGCCTTTCCGGCCGCAGCGGCTATAAGGTGAAGGGGACGGTTTCCGTTTCCGGCGACACCGTCACGCTCAAAAGCGATTATGTCTTCGACCCCAGCAAGAACCCGCCAGATATCAAAATCGGCTTTGGCAACGGCGAGAAATACGCGAAGGGCTCCAAGATTCACGACAAACTGACCGTGAAAAAGGGCGAAGCCTCATTCAAGATCCCTTCCGGCATCGACGTCTCCAAATACAACGAGCTGTATATCTATTGTGAGAAATTCACTGTGATTCTGGCCGTCGCGCCACTCAGCTAATTCTCGCCTTGCGCTGTTTGAAATCCGCCTGCATGCGTAGGCGGGTTTCTTTTTTGCCCGGCTTTGTGGAGGGCGAAAATGTACAGTCAGGATTCCTTTTTTGATCTGTCCGCGTGGGGACAGGTCGGGCTTGTCTTCATCAGCCTCACTCTGTTTCTGATGATGGTGCTTTTGGCCCGGCGCTGCCTGAGACGTTTGCCGATATGGGCAAGGTTTCTGGGGGCGCTGATCCTTTTCTGGGTGTTTGTGTCGGCCTCGCCGCAGGTTTACTACATGTATTATCGCATGATCATTCCGGATTTGCCGCTGCAATGGGTCATCTGGCCACCAAAAAACGCCGTTATCCCTTTTGAAATGCTGTTTTTTTCGCACCAGAAAAACCTCAGCGCCCATGGGCAGGGCATACTCGGATGGGCCATTATACTGGCCGCTGTTTTGCAACGTAGGCACCCTTAACGCCTTTCGGATATTCCGCACGCAAGGTTAGTGCGTTGCGCCTTTCCAGCAGCGACCATTTTGACCAACTAATTTTGTCAGTTTTTCTTGCATCCCCGCCAGAATCGTTTAATTGACCAAATCAGTCGGGTTATTGCCCGCCACGACATTCAAAGTTGGGACACATGATGCTGAAATCCTCCACTTGTATTGCTGCCGCTCTGACGGCCCTTATTGCGACCTCTGCCGCGGCTGAGGGCGAGCTGAACCTCTATTCCTCGCGCCATTATGACACCGACGAACGCCTTTATTCGGATTTTGAAGAGGCCACTGGCATCACCATCAACCGTATCGAAGGCAAGGCCGATGAGCTGATCGCCCGAATGGAAGCCGAAGGTGCGAACTCACCTGCCGACATTCTGCTGACCGTCGATACTTCTCGCCTTGCCCGCGCCAAGAACGCAGGCATCCTGCAAGCGATCGACAGCGCGGTTCTGGAAGAGCGTATCCCTGCCAACCTGCAAGACGAAGACAACCAGTGGTACGGTTTCTCGCAACGCGCGCGGATTATCTTCTTTGACAAAGCCGACGTCGCGAACCCGCCGGCAAACTATCTGGATCTGGCCAAGCCGGAATACAAAGGTTTGGTCTGCATCCGGTCGTCCAGCAACACCTATAACCAAACCCTGCTTGCTGCGATCATCACCAACCATGGTGCCGAGGCCGCGAAAACCTGGGCCAAAGGCGTTGTCGCCAACATGGCACGTGACCCGCAGGGCGGTGACACCGATCAGCTGCGCGGGATTGTCTCGGGTGAATGCGAGATCGCCGTTTCCAACTCTTACTACTTCGCCCGTGCACTGCGTAAAGACGTGAAGGGCCTGAGCGCGGATATCGACATGATTGGCATTCAGTTTCCCGCACAAGACGCGGAAGGCGCCCATATGAACCTGTCAGGTGCGGGCATCGCAGCCCATGCGCCGAACAAAGAGAACGCAGTGAAGTTCCTTGAATACCTCGCAGGCGAACAGGCACAGGTCTACTTCTCGAACGGCAATGATGAATTTCCCGCGGTCGAAGGTGTCGCACTGGCCGAAAACGTCGCTTCTCTGGGTGAATTCAAGGCGGATAGGGTGAACCTGTCCGAAGTTGCCAAGAACATCCCCGAAGCGCAAAAAATCTTCAACGAAGTTGGCTGGCAATAATCCTCTAGACCAGACAACGGGAAAGGGCGCGGTTTTCCGCGCTCTTTTTTGTTGTATTATAATAAAATTTATCAATAATCTCATAAAAGGAAATGATTCTCATATTTGATAAATGCTGGATGATCTCTCAAACCGCCTCGCTAACCGATTAAACGAGCTGCGCCTGATGCGCGGTTGGTCCTTGGACCAATTGGCAGAACGCAGCTCTGTCAGCCGCGCCACTTTATCCCGGCTCGAAAAGGGGGGCGTGAGCCCGACCGCAGAAACGCTCGGCCGGTTGTGTGCCGCCTACGGCTTGCCCATGTCGCGCCTGTTGATGATGGTGGAAGACAGCTTTGCACCACGGGTTCCCTTGGAACGTCAACCTGAATGGCGCGACCCTGAAACCGGGTTCACGCGCCGGTCGGTTTCGCCCCCGGCCACCGGTCTGAGTGGTGAGGTCATGGAGGGGCACCTGCCGTCTTCGACAGTTATCACCTATGACGCACCCCCGAAGCCGGGACAGGAACACCATCTGATCATGCTGGATGGCGCTTTGACGCTAACAGTGGACGGCGTGGCGCACGACCTGACGGCCGGAGATTGCCTGCGCTATCACCTTTCCGGTTCGACCCGGTTTGAAACCTCATCCAAGCGCGGTGCGCGTTACTTGTTGGTGCTGATATGATCGAACGTTTGACCTCATCGGATCTGGACGGCGCATTGGACGATTTGACGGGTATTCTGCACGCCTGTGTGCATGACGGTGCCAGCGTAGGATTCATCCTGCCCTTTCCGCCTGAACAAGCACGCGCCTATTGGCTAAACCATGTATGGTCCGGTGTTGCCGAGAACGAGCTGGATCTATTTGTGGTCCGCAACGCCCAGCATGTCTTGGGGACGGTTCAACTTATACCGGCCAAAATGCCGAACCAGCCGCACCGGGCAGATGTCGCTAAACTGCTGGTGCATCCAAATGCCCGCCGCCAAGGACTGGGCCGCGCTTTGATGGCCGCCTTGGAAAAGCGCGCTGCTCAACTCGAGCGCAATTTGTTGGTTCTGGACACGCGCAGTTCAGACCCGTCGCTGCGACTGTATCAAAGCCTTGGTTTCCAGATCGCCGGCGAGATTCCGAACTATTGCCGCAACCCGTTCGATGACCGGCTGGAACCCACAACTTTCATGTACAAAAACCTGCACTAGGCGCTGGTTTTCCGGACATTTGCGGCAAAGCAATAGCCGATCCCGTGAACGGTCTTGATAAAGGCCGGCGCGGCGGGATCAGCTTCGATTTTCTTTCGCAGACGCATGATATGGACGTCGATGGTCCGGTCTCCGACGACGATGTCTCGCCCGCGCGCCTTGTCCAGCAGCTGATCGCGCGAGAACACCACATGAGGATTGGTGACAAAGGCCAACAGCACCTCGAATTCGGTGGTGGTCAGTGGTGTGGCCTCGGGCGCGCCGGACGCGGTCAGGGTCCGCTCGTTCACGTTCAGCACCCAGTCCCCGAAGGTGATCGTTTGGGACTCGGAACCGTTGGTGGGTTTGTCGTCAGGTTTTGACCGACGCAGAACGGTACGGATGCGGGCCAGAACCTCGCGCGCCTCGAACGGTTTGGTGATGTAGTCATCCGCCCCAAATTCCAGCCCGACGACCCGGTCGAAAATCTCATCCCGGCCGGACACCACGATAATTGGAATGTTCGAGTTCATCCGCAACTCGCGCGTGATGTCGAACCCGTTGCGGCCGGGCAACCCGATATCCAGCAGGATCAGATCAACCTCGGCCCGCGCCAGAACAGCATCCATCGCATCGCCATCGGCCACGCACGTGACTGCGCAGCCCTGCTTTTCAAGGTAGCGCTGCAGAAAAGACGTGATCTGCGGGTCGTCATCGACCACAAGGATATGTTCTTGAACCATATTCGAGTCCGGGCGGGCATAGTGGGCTGGCGCGGAACTGTTGTAGCCGCAGCCCCCCGACACTTGCAAGAACGAGCTCTGCCCCGACATCAGAACCGCAGAAAAGACAAGCTATGGCCCTGCGGCAAGGCTTCGGTTTCCGCAGGGATCACTGCCAGCCCATCCGACTGCGCCAACAGCGCAACACGTCCGCTGTAGGACGCCGCCATCAGGCGCAGACGCGGTGTTCCGTCAGGCTCTGCCCCCTCGATCACAACGGGTCGGTATTCCTGACGACCGGCCCGGCGGCTCAGCGGCTCGGACAGAACCGCTTGTTCCGGGGTCTGAGACGCTTGATGCAAACCGGCGCGCCGCGCCATCATGTGCGATCCAACAATCTGCCATGTGACATAGGCCGAAACCGGATTGCCCGGCAGCCCAACATAAAGCGCATCCCCACGCCGCCCGAACATTATCGGCTTGCCCGGTTTCATCGCCACTTTCATCACATCCGGCTTGCCGCCGATGGCCTCGAACAGACGCGGCATGTGGTCTTCATCTCCGACCGATACGCCGCCAGTGGTAATGATCAGATCAGAGCTGTCGCAAGCCTCTCGCAGCACCTGTTCCAGCTTGGCGGGGTTGTCCTCGACCGGGCCTTTGTCGGTCAGGGCAATCCACGGCTTGTCCAGCAGCGCCCGCAGCATATAGCGGTTCGAGTTGTAGATCTGTCCCGGTCCCAATGCCTCGCCGGGTTGTTGCAGCTCGCTACCGGTGGAAAAGATCGTGACTTTCAGCTTGCGATAAACCGTGACCTCGCCATAGCCAGACGATGCCAGCGCGGCAGCCTCACGCGCAGTGATCTCACAACCACGGCGCAGGATCGGGGCGCCAGCCTTCAGGTCTTCGCCCACACGGCGGATGTGCTGGCCGGGCTTGGGGCGACGCGAGAACCGAATGCCTGAGACGGTGGCATCACAATCTTCCTGCATCAAAATGGCGTCGAAATCCGGCGGGACCGGCGCGCCCGTGAAGATCCGCAGCGCACTGCCCGCAAGAGCGTCATGCGCGCCGCTATCCCCGGCAGCGATCCGTCCCGCGACGGGCAGTTCAAACAGCGGACCTTCGCCCAAGTCGGCAGTGCGCACCGCATAGCCATCCATCGCCGAGTTATCAAAAGCGGGCATATCCACCTTGCTGGTGCAATCCTCGGCCAGCACCCGCCCAATAGCGTCAATCAACGGCAGGGTTTCCGTTTCGGTGATCGGGTCGGCCACCGACAGGCCCTTGGTCAGGGCCTGGGAAACCGTCAGAAACATATGAGCCTGCCGATCGCAGGCGCAGCCATCAGCCATTTTGAGCCTCCAGATATGTCAAGAGTTCCTCGAACTCCGCGCGTTCCGCCTCGCCCAGATTGGGCAGGTGGTCGCGGGCGTCCTCGAGATTTGCGTTGGGGTCGCCCACCACCAGCAGCATAACCATGCCGTGCCGGCCATGAACGCGGCAGCGAATGCCATAGACGCCCTCATGCTCGAAGGTCAGATCCAGCTCGGGCTTGCCGCGAATTTCGAAACTGCGTGCGTCCTCGGGGATCATCGGACGGATGGATGTCACCGTATGCCGCCCGGTCGAGCCCTTGAACCGCACCGTGGAACCAGCGGGCACTTGCAGGAACTTGGGTTCGAATCGAAATGCATGGACCGGGGTGTCTGCATTCAGGTCGATGATCTGGTGAACGACGGCAACGTCAGGGAGGTCATCGGCATAAAGGGCGGGAGCAATGGTCATTGCGCCCGCCAATATCGCTGCAGCCAGTTTCAGCGAAATGCTCATCTGTCCCTCCGGGCAGTTAGGCTGCCCGTGCGGGTTCCCCCAACAGATCAGCCAATGCGTTTATCATCACCGGCCATTGCGCGCGTCGGTCTTCGTCGCGCAGTTCGGCCAGCAGTTCGCGGCCAATGGACACGATCGCGGGGGGGCTGTCCTTGACATAGGTCACAATACGCTGCTCGGGGTTGGCCAGCAGGAAAGGTACGATGGCCGCCCCCGCCTGATCTGGAGCGGTTTCCGACAGCAGCCGCATAGCCGCCTGCCGTACCGGGGCCGAGACATCGTCCAGCAGGCTGCGTGCCACATCCGGGGTGCCGTCCCATCGGGTCAGGATATGCATGGCGTCGATGCGGAACGGCGTATCGCCGGTTTTCACCATCGCACGCAGCTTACCCCGCAGCGCATCCTGGGGCGGCAGATCCGCCTGTTGCAGCAGCTTCAATGCTTGCAGAGAAAGCGCGGAGTCCGTGTGCGACAACCCCTTGGTGATCAAATCGACCAGCTGGTCTTGATCCAATTCCGCACCATGGCGCGTGACGGCCACACCCAGCGCGGCAAACGCCTGCAGCGCGATCTCGGTTTCCGGGTCTTGCGCAATCTGCGCCAGCATGACCTGCATTCCCTTGACCTCGCCCAACAGGCGGATGGCGGACATGCGGGTTTCACGCTGCAGCGCATCGGCATCGTCATCCAGCGCTACGCGGCGGCGTTTGGGGTGACGGGTCGCCTTGGCCAGCAGCGCCTGTTCGCGCGGAGTCAGGGGTTGCACCTCATCCTCTTGCGCTTCCTGCGTCATCTCGGCGGCAATCGCGTCATGTCCCAGAATCGCACCAAGGCTTGAGGTCGGGCCATTCTCGCCGCCCTCGGACACATCCAACCCGGCCTCTTCCAGCGCGGCGATATCGGTTGGCTGGGTCTCTTCTTCTGCGGCTTCGTCGGCAGCAACAGGCATCGGGGCCAGCGCGAAGGACAGCAGCAACTCGCGCCCTTGTTGCTGGTTCACATGCGGACGGTCGGCATCCGTGACGATCATCGCCAGCGACGCAACGGCCTTCAACCGCACTGACCGGAAGGGCGCGCGGCAGGCGCGTTGCAGCCATTCTGTCGCCTCACGAAGGGGCGAGTTCGCCAGCGCATCGACGATAGCCCATTGCAGGCGCTCGGCCTTGAGGTCATCGGCATCGACCGAGAAAAGCGAATTGAGCCGGTCGGCCACCAATTCCGGGGCAAGCGCCGCCAGCAGGCCCAGCGCCTGCGCGGACACTTCGGGCTGTTGACCGGTGGCGAGGAAATCCAGCACCTGCCAGCGCAGATCGTCCTGGTCGGCAATCGGCGTTGTGCGATCCAGCCGCTCAATCAGCGCCAGTTGCACCTTGGCACCGGGGTCGCGCATCATGCGGTCCAGCAGCTCGGGTTCCGAAAACCCAGCTTGGTTCAGCGCGGCAATACGGATGTCCTCTACCGCATCGGTCAGCGCCTGTTCGACCAGCGCGGCATCGTTTGTCATCAGTGCTTCATACGCGATCAGGCGCACGGCCCCATCCTTGTCGGTGGTGGCTTCGCGCAGGATCGCTTCGGCCTCGGCCCCACCGATGGCGGCGAGCGTCCGCAAGGCACGATGGCGCAGGCGGCGGTTCGAGGATTGGGTGAAAACGCCCAGCGTCGGCACTGATGCCTCACCAATCCGGCCCAGCGCTTCGCAGGCTACATCGCCCAGTTCCTGCCCGTCTTCGTCCATCAGGGCCATGACGATGGGTTCAATCGCCGCCACATCGCCCATCCGGCCCAGAGCCTTGATCGAAGCGATCTGCGTGTCCAGCCAATCGTCCCATTCGTCCTGGTGTAGCTCGTCCTCGTCCCACGTGATCTCATCCCCGCGTCCAGTGACGAGTGTGCGCAGGTAAGGCGCTGCGTCTTCGGATTTCAACTCGGCCAGAGCGGTGACGCAGGCCAGTTTCACCTCGCCACACGGATCGTGGATCAGGTTTTCCAGCAGTTGAGGTGCTGCGTCCTGAACACCCAGCGCGCCTAGCGCTTGAGCGGCGTCCTGCCGGACGTCTTCATCGTCATCCAACAGCGCTTCGACCAAAGCCGGGCTATTGGCGGCGCCAATAGCACTCAGGGCCTGAATGGCGCGCAGGCGGATCACGTCATATTCGGATTTTGCGTAGTCAGAGAACAAGCTGGTGGCCTCATCACGCAGGGCGGTATCGGAATGCATGTTCATATCGGGTCTGCCATGTTTTGCGGTTGGGTGGGGTTGGGTGAAAGTGGAAGGCAGATTTCCCAACCGATACCTGCCTTCCAGTTAGGCCGGGGACGCCCGGCCCATGGTCCCTTCTGCAGTGGGACCAGACCCGGGGGGCGGCATGGCGACCGCCCCCCGGAAAGCCGTCAGGCGATGTCGCGCGGCGCAAAGGACATCGTACGGAACGAGGTCTTGTAGGGGCTCGGCCCCAGTTTCCGCAGCTTGGCAACGCCCATCTTGTAGTTGTAGTTGCCACTGATCCAGTCGACGATCCGGCCCTCAAGCGCGTTCGCGGGCTGCTGCATGTGCAGGAAGTCCATGTAGACCACGCTTTTCTTGATGGCGGGCGTGACCATGGCCACGGCGGTGATCGCCGCTTTGGTCAGTTCGATATGCCCGTTCTCCATAAGTTTCGAGAACTGGAAGTCGTCGCCTTCCACACCCAGCAGTGTGGTCTTGTTGCCTGGAACGCGTTCCGAGTAGACCATCACGTAGTCGCCGCTTTCGATACCACGCTCAGCCGCATCGTCGGGGTGAATCTCAACCCAGTTTTCCGGCCAGCGCTGCACGATATACGGGCGGCGACGGTCGTCAAAGCCAGACTGCCAGCGTTCGTTGATCCGACCGGAGGTCGCCCACAACTCGCCTTCTTCCTTGTTGGGTTTCAGCCATTCCCAATAGTCCGAGAACAGACCCCACGGCGATTTCTGGATGTTGCACTTGCCGGTCTGACTGTTGAAATGCGTCAGCTTCTTGTTGAACACATCCGCACCAGCCGCACCGGTATTGGGCAGTTCGCGGGTTGTGTCGTGCAGACGCTTGGTTTCAATCAGCGTGACCCCATCGGCATCCAGCATGACCGGGCATTGCACGCCGTCGGTGCCGAATTCACGGACCTTCTGGTGCAGGCCTTTGCCCTCTTTCTTGGCCAAACGATAGACCGCGTGGAAGTCCTTGCGCGACCCGCGGGTAAAGCGCACGGCCTCTTCCGCGACCTCGTTCGAGTTCTGCCAGTCGAACCCGTCAAAGCCCATCCGCTGTGCCAGTTGCGCAATGATCCACCAGTCGGGCTTGGCCGCGCCCGGCGCATCATAGAACTTCTGATACAGACGCAGACGGCGTTCGCCGTTGGCGCGCAGGAAGTCTTCCTCACCCCAGGTCGCTGCAGGGAACACGATGTCGGCATAGCGATTGCCGATCGGGTCTTGCAGATAGATGTCCTGGTTGATCACCACCATACCGCCGCTGTCGGCGCGGGCCTTCAGCGTATCGATCATCTCTTGCTTGTCGAAAGAGGCGATCTGGTGCGGGTTGCGGACGGTCAGTTCCTCGAACTTGTCGGCCAGTTGCTGGCTGCCGCACATGGACTGGATCCATGTGGTGCCGATCACGTGGGCCATACGGGTATGACCTGCGATCAGATACCGGTCGGTATCCATGGCGCGGCGACGGCGACCGGGCAGTTTCTCGGGCGATTTGTTGCGCGGGTACTTCCCGCCCTTCACGCCGCCCCGCTGGTGACCACCGGCCCGGCCAATGACCTGACCCGGACGACCGCCACAGCCACAGATGATACCCAGAGCCGAGATCGCCTGCGTGTTGCCGGTGTTGTTGGACCAGTAGAACCCTTTCTCGATCATGACCGAGGTTTTGGGTCGTGTGCCATCTGCCTTGGGTTTGGCCAACCATTCGGCGGCAGTATAGATTTTCTGCACGTCGATTTCGGCCATTGCGGCAGCGGTCTCGGGCGCGAACTCGTCCTGCGACAGCAGCCACTCTTTCCAGTCTTCAAAGCCCTTGGTCTGGAACTTGCCCCAAGTCGTACGCCACTGCCATGGCGTGTTCCGGGTGCCCTGACCGAAGCCGGACGAGCTTTCCCACTTGTTGTTGACCCATTTCTTGATCCAATCGCTGTCTTCCCAGCCATTTTCCACGATTACGCGGGCGATGGCGTTGACGACCAGCAGGTCAGTGCCGGGCAGAACGTCGATATGCAGGCCACCCATCTTGACCGCATGGGCCACACCGGCCGAGCTGCGCGGGATCAGATAGATCTCTTTCTGACCGTTCTGCATCCCCTTCATCATCCACTGGGTATAGAGGATGGTCTTGGTCTCATACGGGTCGGTACCGCAGACCAGCAGGGTCTCTGCATCGCGCCAGTCTTCGTAAGACGGGCCGAAGTTGTCGAAACCCGCGTCCCGGAAACCGGGGGTTGAGGTCACGTCGGACGGCGTGTCGTGGAAGGTGAAGTTGGCGGTGTTGATATGACGCAGCGCGTATTTCGAGATCGCATAGGTGTTCTCGATATACTGATAGCTGAAGGTTTTCACGCCATAGGCATTGGTGCCGTGCTTGGCGATGACGTGGTTGCCCACCTCAGCCGCCACATCCAGCGCCAGATCCCACGGAACCGGCATCAGCGTGCCGTAGATCCGCATCAGCGGTGTCTTCAGACGGTCACGTGTCGGTGTCTGCGGGTTATAGCATTTCTGCGCAATACACCCGCCCCGCAAGGAGCTGTCGCCGTCGGTGTTGACGTATTGCGTGTCCTTGTCCGGGATGATCACCACGTGGTGCGGCTGACCTTTGTGCAGAACGATATTGTGCTGGTTCGGCGCGACCCATGCACCCAAGGGTGCAACAGGGAAATCCTCGCCAAAGGCGTTTTCGTCTGCGGTGGGGCCACCGGGTTTGGCCGTCACGGGCCAGCGGTAGACTTTGTAACCACAGGCCACGATGCAGTAGTCGCAGGCGGTCGAGATTACCTCGGCGCCTTTGGGCGGCAGCGGGACGTTGGTTTCGGGTACGTAATACGGGGTTGCCATGTGAGTATCCCCTTCCCTTATGCAATCAGGTTGTCGTAGCGGCCGTAGATCAGGCCGAACATGCCGACGGCGTAGATGTCATCACCGTCCAGTTCCAAAAGGACCTGCGGCAGCGACTGATAGGCTTGCCCCGAAACGAGGATGCCGTGCCGTGTCACGTCATAGGTGGACAGGTGCAGCGGGCACGGGCCCAGCACCTTATGTTCGGGTTTGTAGCTGTCATACATCGACCCGCCCTGGTGGGTGCAGGTGAGGTTGAAGGCCACAACGTCCTTTTGCGGACCGATGCCACCGCCGCTTTCCACGCCGGTCTTGACCAGAATCGAGTCCGAGTAGTCGCCCTCATCGGGGTAGTAGAACTCGACCGGGACATCCTGTTCCAGCTCGGACAGTTTGCCGATCAGCTTGCGCGGATAGGTGGACACAAGGGCAGGAACCTGTTCGGCCTGGCCGTGGCGAGTGGGCATGGCCACCATCACGGCAAAGGTTGTTGCGCCCGAGGCGAACAGGAACTGGCGGCGGTTCACGGTGCAGGCCTTCTTGGCCTCGCCAGAACAGCTGCATCCGGTTGCGTTATGATCTTTCATGACGCTTACTCCTCTGCTGCAACCGCAGAAAGCGGCTGGTAATCCGGCAGATCGGGCTCTTCGACCAAGATCTCGTCACCGGACAGGGATTTCAGGAAGGCCACCAGATCCGCCTTTTCCTGATCGTTCAGGCCAAGCGGCTGGATCAGATCGGATTTGGTTGCTGCGAATTCATTCTCGCCACCGCCCTGGTTGTAGAATTCAACCACGTCCTCGAGCGTCTCCAACATGCCGTTATGCATGTAGGGTTCGGTGTAGAGGGTGTAGCGCAGGCTTGGCGTGCGGAACTTGCCCAGATCGGCCTTTTCCTTGGTGCGGAAATAGAAACCGGGGTCGTCTTTGGTGTGGCGATAGAAATCCTCGGTCGAGCCTTTGGCATAGAGCTCATACCGGAAGGTCACTTGCGCCAGACCGTCATCTTCCCAGCCGCTATAAGGTGGAACGCCGGTGTTGTAATATTTCTCATCCGACAGCAGCGCGCCGTTGTGGCATTCGGAACATTGCGCCTTGCCCGTAAACAGCTCCAGCCCGCGTTTCTGCTCGTCGGTCAGCGCCGCATCATCCCCGCGCAGATAGTTGTCGAAGGGCGTGTCGGTCTGAACGATGGTGCGTTCAAACGCAGCGATTGCGCGCCATGCGTTGCTGATGCGCGGCCATTGATCGCCGAAGACATCGTTAAAGCGTTTGACATATTCGGGCACAAAGGCCAGGCGGGCCTCCATCATGTCGGCCTCGCCGTTGCCGGCGACTGCACCGCCTGCAGCGGATTTAGCCTGGCTTTCAAGGCTCTTACTTGATCCCGCCCAGAACAGCTTGCCGTAGTAAGCCGAGTTCACGATGGTCTGGCTGTTGCGCCAGTGAGTCGTGCCGGGATAACCGAACGAGATCGGCGCTTCGACGTCCCAGCCCACATCGGGCAGGTGACAGGCCGAACATGGCGTTGTCTCGTTCCCGCCCAGCCGCGGATCGAAGAACAGCATCTTGCCCAGTTCGATCTTGGCCTCGGTCTGCGGGTTGTCCAGCGGGATGGGCGGCTCGCCCAGCGCCACTAACGGCGCATCGGGATCGGGGTCTGCGCCGCCGATACCGGCCTCAATCGCGATACTGTCCGCAGCGAACGCTTGCGAACCGATGGCGGCAAACAAGGCAGCGGTGGCGATTGTGCCTGAAAGGTAAGACTTAAGGTCTTTCATGGGTCCACTCCTCAGTTTGTCGTTTCGCGCCAGTTTTCGATCGGCGCATAATCCGTATCGATCTCTTCGGCGACGAATTCGGGCCCGGTCAGCGGCTCGCCGGACAGTGCCTTCAGGAAGGCCACCAGCTGTGCTTGTTCGGTCTCGGAAAGGTTCAGCGGCTTGATGCGCGGATCCTTGTTTTCATCGTCACCGCCACCGGCGTTGTAGAAGGCCACCACATCTTCGAGCGTTTCCATCGTGCCGTTGTGCATATACGGCGCGGTATAGGTCAGCTCGCGCAGCGTGGGGGTCATGAAGGTGCCGAACGTGTCAGCGGTGTGTGTGCGGATATATGCTCCGGGGTCAGCACGCAGGTTCATGTAGTTCTCGACGCCGAGAAACTTCATCATGGTCACAAAGGTGATGTGCCGTGTCGGGTCCGCCCAGATGTCAGGGTTGTCGCCGACGCCGATATTGTGCGGCAGATCGTCAGTGAATCGCTCGCCCGAGTGGCACGAATTACAGCCGCTGGCGTTGAACAGCTCATACCCCGCCTTGGCCTCGTCCGACATCTCTCCAGTGTCGAAGGGCGCGCCGCGCGAGATCAGCGTTTTCAGATATTCCGGGATCGCGTTACGGACGCCACCGTTCGAAGGTTCACCAAATCCGGCAGCTTCGAACATCTCGACATAGACCGGGTCCTGCTTGATGCGTTCCTGCATCAGACGCATGTCCATGTTCATGGAATAGGTCTCGGTGATGCTTTCGCGGGTCACGTCATTCAGGTTGGTGCCTATCCGCCCGTCATGGAACCATGCCTCGCGCTTGGCGCTGTTGATCAGCGTCGGCACGTTGCGGAAATGCAGGTTGCCCGTATAGGCGTCCGACAGGGCCTGCCCGTCGGTGAACCCGTTTTCCGGCTGGTGGCAACTGGAACAGGACAGCGCAGCGTCCCCGGACAGTCGCGAATCAAAGAAAAGTCGTTTGCCAAGGGCCGCCTTGGCTGGGTCGAACTCTATGGCTTCTACCGGGCCCGGCTCATCCGCCTGGGCCTGGTGAACCGGGAACGCAGCGCTCATCGTCAGCAGCGAAACTGTCGACAGCGCCGAGAACCATGTTCTGGCTTTGGTCATCATCTATAAGCCCCTTTATCGCTATTCCGATCACTCGGTTTGGCCGAGGACCGGCTGAGCGAACCTTAGGGGGCAGATGTGTCACCAGAATTTGAAATGGATTAAAGAGTGTGAAGAGTTGTGAAGAAATGTAACGAGACCCTAGGCCATAAGGCTCCGGATAATACGTGCAAGACTTTGAACATCATACGGTTTTTGCACCCGTACCGTTTGATCGCTTTCAGCCGGACTGTCTGCATCATCGAAATAACTACTGACAAGAATCGTAGGAACATCCGGTCGGACGGCCTGCACCGAGGCGATAAGGTCAGTGCCCATAAGCTCTGGCATCATCAAATCTGACACGATCACATCATAGCTGTCGGGCGCCGCCCGAAAGGCGTCCAACGCGCGCATTGGTTGCGAATAGGCCTCGACCCGGTAGCCATATCGCGTCAGCAACCGGCGCGTGACATATAGAATGTTCTCATCGTCATCGACCAGCAGGATGTGTTCGTCCCCGGTGACGGCGCGGGCCTCTTGCTGCTGTTGCGCGCTCAGAATCGGCATCATGGGATAGAACAGGCTGAACCGGGTCCCCTTGCCCGGCGTCGAGGACAGTTCGACCCGCCCGCGGCATTCCTCGACGCTGTTGCGGACGATTGCCATACCCAGACCGGTGCCTTTCCCGACCGGTTTGGTAGAAAAGAAGGGTTCGAATATCTTCTCTTGCACCTCGGGCGTCATCCCCGGCCCGTCATCGGTTACATCCAGTCGGATCACCCCAATCGCATCGTCCGGCAGATCGTCAAGGGATTCATCCTCGGCCTGACTGATGCGCAACACAACGTCGCCCGGGTGATCGCCGATGGCTTCGAACGCGTTGTGGCACAGGTTCAGCAGGGTCTGAAAAAACAATGTACCGTCGAATTCAGCAAAAGCCTGTTCAATGTCGATGTCAAAGCGGGTCTTCACGCTGGGAGGCGCGGCAACCTTGATCAGGTCCAACGCCTCTTGCGTGGCTTTGACCATATCGCCGCGTTGCGGATTTCGAGGCCGCTGGCGGGCAAAGGTCAGCATCTTGCGCACAAGCGCCTGAGCGCGACGTGCCGCGATACGAATATGGTTGACCGAGGTCTGAATGTCCTCGTTGTCCTCGGCGTCCAACTCGATCAGCTCGGCATTTCCGATCACGCTCATCAGCACGTTGTTGAAGTCGTGCGCGACCGAACCGGCCAGAATGCCCACAGCCTCCATCTTCTGGACCTGAGCGAATTGCTCGCGCGTGCGGCGGGATTCGGTCATGTCCTCGCCGATACCGATATAGTGGGTGATGCTGCCATTCTGATCGACCAGCGGGAAAATCGCGGTCGAAACCCAGTAATGCGTCCCGTCTTTGCGCAAGTTGCGAAACACACCGTACCAGCTTTGGCCGCTTTTCAGTTTGGCTTTCAGGTCGCTATAGACCCCCTGCCCCGAATGCCCCGATTGCAGCATTTTGGGCGAATGGCCATAGACCTCGTGCGGACCGTACCCGCTGAGGTCAAAGAACTTTCGGTTGGCGTATTCAATCCTCAAGTCGGTGTCGGTGATGATGATCGAGGCCGGGCTTTGTTCAACCGCCCGCGCCAGTTTGCGCTCGGCCAGTTCCACTTGTTCACGCAATGCAAGTTCGGCCTTCAGGCGACGGTTGGTGCGCAAGATATTGGCGATCAGCAAAGTGGTCAGGATCGCGATCACGCCCACCAAAACGATCAACCCCACCAGCAGAAAAGAGAAATTTCGGACCAGACGTTCTCCGTCCGAGAACGCGCGCACCATACTGGACAGACTGCGGTCGCGCTCTTGCACCCACAGGGTTTCAAGGGTCTGCAACGCCGCCAGGGCGTCGCGGTCATCCACACGCACCAACGCATCGATCTGCTCTGCGCTCAGGCCTGCGCCGATACCCTCCTCGATCAAAGGGATATTGCCAGTGTATTCCATGGCCACCGCTTCGATCTGCGCTAACGCTTCCAATTCAGTGGGGGATGGGTCCGAGGCACGATAGGCTGCGATGGTATCCAGCAGACTTTGGGACTGCCGTCGCAGGCGTGGACCCAAATCGGGGTCATTGCGCAGCACATAATTCTTGAAGTTGTGGATCAGTCCGCCATAGCCAAAGTCTTCGCGAATGTCCGATATCCAGTAGCCACGCGGTGTGGTCTCGACCGAATAGTCCTGCCATGCCATTCGCATGTCACCTATCCGGTTCCCGGTTTCACGGGACATATACAGAAAAACGGACAGAATGATCGCCAAAGCGATGCCAATCACAAATGCAACAGCCAGAGGCCGCTTCAGTGATCCATCTTCCTG
The DNA here is from genome assembly GCF_059613525.1 of Ruegeria sp. SATB045. NCBI lineage: Bacteria > Pseudomonadati > Pseudomonadota > Alphaproteobacteria > Rhodobacterales > Roseobacteraceae > Ruegeria > Ruegeria sp. SATB045. Next base: position 27,553 of record NZ_JBXWSR010000036.1, read on the forward strand.
TTGGGGGTTGCTGTCCATGATTGTCCCCTATCCCGTTGAGAACCGGGATAAGGGCGTTGCCTGACAGGTGGAATGCGCCACAACCGCGCGTACAGCCCTAAGCTTTAGACTTGTCCGTGGTCAGACCATTGGTTTCCGCAACGAAATCAGCCAGCATGGGTACATAGTCATCACCCCGACCTGCAGCCTCCATCGCCGCAAAAGCGTTACGCAGAGTCGCCTGTACCGGCGTGACCGCGCCGATACTATTGGCCAGGTTCGCGACATATCGCATGTCTTTATGCGCGTTCGTGATGGCAAAGCGATGGGCGTTTTCGTCCCCTTCGAGCGTCCATTTCATGAATGTATCGTAGAACCCGTTGGACAGGCGGCTGGGACGCAGAACAGAATCCACCTGTTCAACGGTCAGCCCAGCCTTGCGGGCAACGGCCAGCGCCTCGGAATACAGAACAGCATAGCCCATGGCGACGAAGTTGTTGACCAGCTTCATCTTGTGACCCATCCCGACCTCACCCATGTGCACGACCAGACCGGCCCAACATTCCAGTACCGGTTTGATGCGCGCCAAGGTTTCGGGCGATGCGCCGACCATTGTATCCAGCGTTCCGGCCTCGGCCTCTTTCGGAGTTCGGCCCAAAGGTGCGTCTGCAAGATCCATGCCCACAGCTCGCAGCTCTTGCACAAGTTGCAAGGTCGACACGGGATCCGATGTCGAACAATCAACAACCACCAACCCTTGTTTGCCCGAGGCCAGGATACCATTTTCGCCACGGATCAGTTGTTCGACCTGCGGGCTGCCCGAGACGCACAAATGGATGATGTCGCAGGCTTCGGCCATTTCACGCGCCGAGGTGACTTCGGTCGCACCACGCTGCACAAGATCTTCGACGGGTTGTCGGTTGCGATGCCCCATCACCACAAGGGGGTATCCATTTTCAACGATGTTTTTGGCCATGCCATGACCCATCAGCCCAACGCCAATGAATCCGATAACGGGTTTGTTCATGTTCAGTCCTTTTCTGATCCGGCGTTTGGATTTAGCTGTCCGAGGATTGAGCCCAAAGGTTGACCTCGCCATTCTGCGAATAGCGGTCGATTTCGGCCAGTTCATCGACCGTGAATTCAATATTGTTCAGCGCCCCGACGCAGTCGACGATCTGTTCACTGCGGGATGCACCGATCAACGCCGTGGTGATCCCGCCATCGCGCAACACCCAGGCAATCGCCATCTGCGCCAGCGTCTGACCGCGCCTCTTGGCAATCGCATCCAGATTGCGCAGGTTCTCGATCGTGCTTTCGGTCAGCAGATCGGGGTTCAGTGATTTGTCTTCGGTTGCTCGGCTGCCTTCCGGCACGCCGCTCAGATACTTGCCGGTCAACATTCCCTGCGCCAGAGGGGTGAACGCGATCGACCCGATCCCCAACTCTTGCAGGGTGGCCTTCAGCCCGTCCGTCTCAACCCACCGGTTAATCATGTTGTAGCTGGGCTGATGAATGATGCAGGGCGTGCCAAGGTCCTTCAGGATCGCCGCAGCCTCGCGCGTGCGTTGGGAATTATAGGACGAAATCCCCACATAAAGCGCCTTGCCAGAGCGTACGATCTGATCCAGCGCGCCCATGGTTTCCTCGAGCGGCGTGTTCGGATCAAACCGATGCGAATAGAAGATATCCACATAATCAAGACCCATCCGCCGAAGGCTTTGGTCACAGGACGCGATCAGGTATTTACGGCTGCCCCATTCGCCGTAAGGGCCTGGCCACATGTCATATCCGGCTTTGGACGAGATCACCAATTCATCCCTGTAACCGGCAAAATCATTTTTCAGGATTTCACCAAACGCCTCTTCAGCGCTGCCCGCAGGCGGGCCATAATTGTTGGCCAGATCAAAATGCGTGATCCCCAGGTCAAATGCCGTTCGACAAAGCTTTTGTTTCAACTGATGAGGCCGGTCAGCACCAAAATTATGCCACAGCCCCAGCGAGATCGCGGGCAGTTTCAGACCGCTGTTGCCGCAATAGTTATAGGTCATCTCCGCATAGCGTGTCGCGCTGGGCACATAGGTGTTCGACGTCATTTTCGGGTGTCCTGAATCAGTGATGTCATTACGCCCCGCGCTCGCCACGGCACCAAATGCGTGGCTGATGTTCAGCGCAGGTTGCCCGGATCATATTCCGTCGGCGACTTGCGCTCAAATGTCTTTAACCCTATTAAAAACATCTTATTGAACATCAGGAACATGGTCATGGCACGCCCAGATCGCGTTTTCAAAGCCGCCTATAATGCCATGCTGGACGCTTTGGTCGCCAATCCCAGCATCCAGAACATCTCGGCGATCGCGCGACAATTGGATGTCAGCAGAACAACCGCGCGCGCAATTCTGAAGAGGTTGGAAAAAGCAGGGATATTGACGCAGGCCGGGCCAGACCGGCAATTGCTTCGGGTCCCTCAGCGGCGGGATTATTTCGCCGCCAGCGAAACCATGGACATGCGCGATGCCTTGGAGGCCACATTCATGCAAATGATCCGAAGCGAGGATATCGGTCCGGGCGCGCTGCTGAACGAGAGGCTTCTGGCGCGACAGCTCAACGTTTCGGTCCAGACCATGCGCGAATTTCTGATCGGGCTCAGCCGGTTCGGTTTCGTCCGCAAGGACCACCACCGCCGATGGGTTTTGGAAGGCGTCACCCGAAAATACGCGCTAGAGCTGCATGAGGTCCGCGTGATGTTCGAAAGCAGAGCAGTCGAGAAGCTCTGCCAGATCCCCGAGAATGACCCGTTCTGGGGCGGGCTCATCAGGTTGAAACAGGATCATCTCGAGATTTCGGCGCACTCCGATTTCGCTGACTTGGATTTCCCCGCCCTGGACACCAAGTTTCATCGGTTTCTGAACGCGCATGCCGACAATAGGCTGATCGTGGGGTTTCAGGACGCGATCTCGATGATCTTCAACCACCACTACCTTTGGCCGCTGGAAGATCAGATGCACCATCACCTGACCGCGACCTCAGATCACCTGCAGATCATTCAGGCGGTTCTGGAGCGCGACCACCGTAAAGCCCGCGCAGCGATGCAATCCCATCTCGACGCCACCCGGCACCGGTTCGAGGAGGCCACATCCTAAGACCCAAACTCAGACCGCCTGATGGACTTCGATGACGTTGCCTTCGGGGTCGTGAAAGAACACCTGATGCCATTCTTTGGCAAAGGCAGTTCCATAATCCGAATAGGGAATGCCGTTGTCGTCCAGCAGCTTCATGAAGGCCGCAATATCATCGGTTCTAAAAGCGATGTGGCCGCGTTCGACCGGGTTTATCGTTTCGCCATGCTTAAAGGCGACGCCGAGGTCTTTCTCGGCCAGGTGCATCTGCATCTGCCCATCGGTCGCAAAGCGGATCTTGCCGCTATAGCCCCGGTCCTTCGTATCCTCGGATCGTGGGAAATTTTGGATCGGGATGTCATCCAACCCAAGAACGCCCGTGTAAAAATCGTGGAGGCGATCCACATCTTGCGAGACAAAGTTGATATGGTGGAATTCCAATTTCATATCCGCGTCTTTCCATCGGCTGAGCATATTTTTTCAGATCGCAGATGATCAGAACCCGATGAGTTCAACAATCACAAATCTGACAGAGATCCCTGAAGAACGGACCTAACGGCATCTGCAATCGAACCGCAGCCGCAGGCAATTTGCAGGGATTCAAAACAACAACCTTGAAAAACAGCCCGTTTAGAGTGTCACTGTCAGTATGAAGATCGGAAAAAACTCATGAAGTCATGGATCATCATGGTTCATGTCTGCTGGGCGCTGGTCCTTGCTGCATGCGCGCCCACGTCCCGGACCTATGAAAAGACGGTGACGCGGTCCGTCGCCGCCGAACCGACAAGCCAGCTTTACCGCGCGGCCAGCAGGTTGGGCGATCCCGGCGACGGGCGATCGGGCGTACGACTTGTCAGCGATGGGGAACAGGCGCTGGTCATTCGGCTGCTGATGGCGGCAGCGGCAGAGCAAACGATTGATGCGCAATACTATCTGCTACACGACGATCCGACCGGGCATCTGTTTGCTGCAAGCCTGTTGCGTGCTGCGGACCGGGGTGTCCGCGTGCGCCTGTTGTTGGACGATATGGACACGTCCGGATACGATGCGATGACTGCCGCCCTTGATCTGCATGAGAATATCGAGATCAGGCTGTTCAACCCGTTCTGGCGAGATCAAAGCCTGCTGATCGCCGGTCTGACCGACTTTAAACGCGTCAACCGACGGATGCATAACAAGTCGATGACCGCAGACAATACATTCACCATTGTAGGTGGGCGCAATATCGGTGCCGAGTATTTTCTGGCCCGCGAGGAAATGAACTATGCGGATTTGGATTTGCTGGCCACTGGCCCAGTGGTCCGTCAGGTCTCGGACAGTTTTGATACCTACTGGAACAGTGAATTCGCCGTTCCTGCCGCTGTGGTGATTGATGAACCCCAGGGCGTTTCACTGAACGAGGCACGCGACCGGCTGAATGACCTTGTCGACGAGGCGCGCGATACGCCTTATGGCAACGCCCTGCGAAGGTCTGCGCAAGAGACCTTTGCCGGCAACGCATTGTCGGTTGATTGGGTTCAGGCCCAGCTATACGCCGATCCTCCATCCAAAGCAGCCGGCGCGGATGATCCCGAACAGATACTCGCGTCGCAATTGCTGCCCTACTTTGAGACCGCTCAAAACGAGGTCAACATCATCTCGGCGTATTTTGTGCCTCGAAACAAAGGGGTCGCATGGATGTCCGAGCTGGAAAACCGCGGTGTTGATATCAAGGTCGTCACCAATTCGCTGGCGTCAAACGACGTGGCGCCGGTCTATGCCCATTACGCCAAAAAGCGCCGCGCCCTGTTGCGCGCCGGCGTCGAGCTGTACGAGCTGCGCCCGGATGCCTATCAGGTTCAACAACGCGGTATTAACTGGGCGCAGTCCCGTTCGGGTCTGCATTCCAAGGCGTTCACCATTGATGATCGCTACGTTTTCGTCGGGTCGTTCAATTGGGATCCCAGATCCGTCAACATCAACACCGAGATGGGCATCCTGATCGATTCGCCCGACTTGGCGGTTCGGACAATGGGCGCGCTGGACGAGGCGCTGCCCGCGTACACGTACAATGTGACGCTTGAAGAGGCTGGCAAACTGGTTTGGACAACCCGGCAACAGGACGGCACTGTCCTGCGATATGACGCCGAGCCGACAGGATCGGCATGGGATCACATAGTCTCGGGCGTTCTGGCCATTTTACCGATCGGTTCGCAGCTTTAAAACACGGCAGTCCGGGTTCAGACCCTTGCTTTTTCGAAGGCCGTCCATGCGGTTTCGAACGCGTCGAAATCAAAACCCGGCTGGGTGGCGGCGTCCAGAATGATACGCTCTGTCGTCAGCAGCTTTTGGATCGCTCCTTCCAACTGATCGACGATATCCTCGGGAATGACCAATGCGCCGTGTCGATCCGCATGGATCAAATCACCTGGATCTACCGTCATGCCAAATACCGAGACCGGCGTGTCCAGATCGCGTACATGGACGAAACCATGGCTTGGACCAACTGAGCCTGCAACAACCGGGAATCCGTCTGGCAGATCACCAAGATCGCGCATTACGCCATTGGTCAACGCCCCTGACATGCCAAACCCTTTGTGAATGGTGGTGTTAATCTCGCCCCAATAGGCGCCGATGCAGTTGGGGTAATCCACATCTTCTATCACAGCGACCGAGGGCGCGGGGCCTTCAGCCATGTATTTGTAATAGGCCATTCGTCTGGCACGGATAACGTCGGGCTCCTCGGTCGGGGGAGCAACCGCTGCAATTTTGGCCGTGCGCGCATAACCCACGATTGCAGGCTCATTCGGGGCCGAACACATCATGGTACCGCGCGTGAATCTGTCAAATCCTCGCTTGCCCTGAGCGACTTCTACGGCGTTGCAGACAGTGGGCGTATCCACTTTGCGCAACAGTGACAAAAGGGATGGTGTCATATGTCCTCCAACCAGCGCGCCAAAGCCGCCGTTGTTTCGTTTGGTTTCTCCAATGTGGGCAGGTGACCAGCCCCATCAATGACGTGCAGTACGCTGTTTGGCAGTAGATCGTGCATCAACTGGTGGCGCTCGACCGGGCACAACCCGTCCTCGCGACCGCAAAGAACCAGCGCGGGCCCGGTATAGGCGGACAAAGTTGCACATTGATCGGGTCGGTCCATCAAGGCTTGCGATTGACGCAGAAAGACTTGAGGGCCCAGACCAGTTGCCATCTCCATGCACAAATCCAGAACAGCCCCCTGACGCGGCCCGTCTGCAAGATAGTTGGGCTTCATTTCGTCTCGCATTACATGCCACAGCCGCCCTTCGCGCACCGCGTCCATCTGCGGAGCACGGCGGGCTTTGACATCGGGCAGCTCGGCCATCGGGTTCGTGTCCAGCAAGGCCAGGCGTTCAATACGCTCGGGGGCCTGACGCAGAACCTCCATGGCAACAATCCCGCCCATCGACAAACCCGCCAGTGCAAATACGGGTGGCGCGTTGCGCAGGATATCCGCTGCCAGTTCTTGCACGCTGTCGTGCTGACACAGGGGAAAGGTCATCATCGGTACCTTGCCGGACAACGCGTCGATCTGCGGGCCGAAAAGCCGCGCATCGCACATCATGCCCGGTAACAGAATCAACGGTGTCATGCGCGGGCCAGCTCTGCCCCCCGGGCCAGCGCCTCTAGCTTGGCATAGGCGATCTGCGGATCAATCGCGCCGAATCCCGCAAACGTCCCAAAACCGCAATCGCTGCCTGCGATAACCCGATCCTCGCCGACAATACCGGTAAAGCGTTCAATCCGTTGCGCCACAAGCTCGGGGTGTTCAATGAAATTGGTGGTGGTGTCGACCACTCCGGGGACCAGAACCTTGTCATCGGGGATCTCGGCTTTACGATCCCGGAACACAGTCCATTCATGCGCATGGCGCGGGTTCGACGTCTCGAATAGGACATAGCGCGATTTTGTTGCCATCAGGGTGCTGAACACCTTGTCCATCGCGATATCGCAACAATGCGGGCCTTCGTAATTCCCCCAGCAGATATGCACTCGCACCCGGTCCTGCGGCACGTTTTGCAGCGCATGATTCAGGGCCTCGACATGCATATCCGCGATCTTGAGAAATTTGTCATCCGACAGGTCCGTGAACAACATGTGGCGGGACAGGGCAAGGTCGGGGCAATCCAGCTGAATGTCCAAACCTGCCGCGACAATAGTCTCGTATTCCTCTTTCATCGCATCTGCCAATGCGGCCAGATAAGCCTCGCGCGTTGGGTAGAAATCATTTTGCAGAAACAGCGAGATCACACCCGGTGACGCGGCATTCATGAAACCCTGACCAACATCGTGCCGCGCCATGGCCGCCTTGAGGTTGGCGATGTCTTTCTGCAATTCACCTTGCCCCTTCGAGCGGACCTCGCCCGTGCACATGGGTCGCGCATATTTCGGGGTGCCGCCATCATCGGCCAGCCGCTGCAGAAAGCTTGGGAACATCTTGAGATCCGCCGGCGCATTGCGCGGGCTGTCTCCGGAAAACCCGGTATAGCGATCTTTGACATAAGTCGCATAGGAAATTTTCGACGTCTCTCCGTCGCTGACAACGTCTATACCAGCGTCGGCTTGTTGGCGGACAGTCTCGTCGACGGCGCCCGCCATGCAGGCATCAAAGGCTGCTGCGTCATAGGGTTCGCCATTTTCACGGGCAAAGATAAAGTCCACGACCTCTTGCTTACGTGGCAAAGACCCGACATGCGTGGTTTTTACAGGCATCTTTGGCCTCCTTAAAGTTTTCGCGCCATCAACACTGTGTGGCTTTGCGTTTCCGGGTCCTCGGCCAGAAATCCGGTCATCTGAAGCCCGTTGTCTTCAAGGCACCCGGCGTATCCGGCGGGCGAAAGAGACGCGTGGTAGACCGTTTCTGCGCCGACTGTACCGCTTGCCTCGCCTGCGCGCGGACCGACCGTCAACATCAGCATCCCACCAGATCGCAAGTGGCGCGCCATGCGGGCGATACAGGCTTTTTGCTCCGCGGCCGTCAGGTGAAAAAAGCTGTTCCATGCGATAATACCATCGAACTGACGGCCCAGATCGAAATCCCGCATATCGGAATGCAGCCAGTCTCCGTCAGGCCACCGGTCGCGGGCGATGGCCAGCATGGCCTTGGAAAAGTCGACGCCCGTGACGTCAAACCCTTCGGCCATGAACCAACGGGCGATTGGGTCACCTGTTCCGCAACCCAGATCCAACACGTGATCACCCGGTCTAAGACTGGCCGTGAAGCGCGCCAACCAGCGCGCTTCGAACAGAGCTTTGGAGCGACGTTTGTCATACTCTGTCGCCTGCCGCTCATAGACAGCATGGGTATCCTGCGGGTCTGCGGTCATCCTGTCCAGGTTGCTCCGGCCGGATCATTGGTTGCGGTAATCCGGTACAGGCCAGCCTGCCCGGTCATGGATGGGACAACACTATAGGATTCACCCGGCAGAACCAGAGCGGTGTCGCCCACGGACAATGTGGTCTCATGGTCGTCTACAGCAATCCGCCAATGCCCACTGGCCGGCATCAGAACCACGGGTTTGTCGCTTATGACTGCGTCTGGCACACACGATCCTCGGCCCAGAAAATCGACTTCGAAACCGGGTTTGTCCTTGATCCATCCGTTCTCGCCTATCACCACTGCCGGTTTGTTGGCCGACAGGGCCATCAAGTCCCAATACCGCGCAACGTATTTGCCGACCACATCTTCGACCGGCACCTCGGGATAGGCTTTCAGCTCTTCCTCGGTCAGTAAAGGCATAGGGCGCACGTTGTGGGGCAGCTCTTGCCCTTTCTTGCTGTCGTACAGCACGCCATTGTCACCCAGCATCAAACCATGAGCCTGCGCATCCTCGATCACTTGCGGGGCCCAAGTGACACCACCTCCGGCATCGTCGCCGCCCAGGATGGACATGATCATCCCGTAATCCTGACCCACATTTTCGAACCCGCGAAAAATACCGGTGGGAATGTTGAAGATATCGCCCTCTTCGGCGATGAACTCACCCGCCGTGCCATAGCGTCCCCAGAAGAACCGCCAGCGGCCTTTGGCGACAAAGAACACCTCGGCCGTGGTGTGGCTGTGCAGAGAGTTCCGGCATTTCGGAGGCTGGCCTGCAGCACCGATATTAAAGCCGATCTTGTCGGTGATGTGGACATGCTGATCGGGGCTTTCAGAAACGCCGCCGCCGACGATGGTAAAGTTCTCTTTCTGATCGCTGCCCGGTGTGTGGGCGTCGATGAATGCGGTTTTGCAGGGTTGCAACTCGCCGTAGCGGACGATGCGTTGTTGGATGGTGCTCATGGTGATCTCCTAAAGGGGGTGTGTTGCGATGGGGGTTAGCCCGTCGCCCCAGGAGGGTGATTGTTCAGCCGGCGCGCCCGCAGCGCGGCGCGGTGGCAGTGATACCGCCGCGCCTGTTCGCTGGGTTTGAGGCAGGTTGGCATCACAGGTCTCCGGTCGCCAGAAGAAGCTGCTTCCAGATCGCCGTTTCATCGAACAGGGTCCATTCGCGGCGCAGGCGGATATCGCCGCCGATCAGTTCGCCCCATTCGGCGTGGCTGATGCCCATCACAAAAAGGTCCGCCCCGGTGGGCACGCCAAACGCCCCCCAGCCATCATGTTTGCCATGCAAGCTCCAACGGATGGCCGAGCGGGGCGGCATGTTGGCATCCTCGCGCCCGATTTGGTGATGAATGGTAAAGGTCGCATTGGGCAGCGCGGCACGCAGAGACATCCAGAACCGGTCCACCGCGTCGCGCCCGTGGCCGGTGGCCCCACCGGGATATTCACTTTGCACGGCACGATCATAGTCGCGTTCAACCGCCCCCATATCCGCGCCCATCATCCGGGTCAGCAGGTCAGCATGGCGCTGGCCCCATTCGTTGTCATTCCCCCGCCCTTTGTACGGCCCGTCCAGATCATTGGCCGGGGTGAGAGGTTTGACGCATGCCTCGGCCCCGCCCTCACGCGCGATCAGGTCGCGGGCAAATTCCTTGGGCTCCCACCCCATCTGCCGGACGATCGCGCCATTGTCGCGGATCAGCCATTCATCGTCGATGGTATTGTTGCGGGCATGGCAGTCGGCCAGAATGCGATAGCGCAGCTTGGACCCGGTCGCCTTGCCGAACGCGCCATCGCCCAGATGCGTGGCGCTGGACATGATGCGGTGGCTCGACAGCATCCCATCCTCGGGCGTGCCGGACCAGATCACATCCTCGCCCAGAAGGGTACGGTCGGGGAACTCGGCCAGTGTAGCCATGGTCGCGCCGATAACACCCTGATTGCCGGTCGAGACACTGCCCGGCATCCGCACGACGATATCCTTGCCGTAATACTCGTGCAGGGTCGCGATGCCGCGATCCTCCCAAATCTCTTTGGTGATGCCGATAATGTAGTCCGGGAAATCCCGGAATTTCGGATCAAAGCCCTTCATGTCTCAGTCCTTTGTGGTTTCCACCCCTTCGGCAAACGCGCCGAGGTCCGCACGATCAGCGGCCCGTCAATGGCCACTTTCCGCGGTTTGGCCGTGGCCGGGGTGTCGATATGGTCAAGCAATGCGGTGACGGTTTCAGCCACCATCAGATTGGCGCGCTGGCGGATGGTCGTCAGGTTATAGGCGGGCCACCCGGCGGGCGGCACGTCGTCATAACCGATGACCGAGACATCCTCGGGCACGCGCAGGCCCAGTTCAAAGCGGATCACGTCCATCACCGCCAAAGCCATGTGATCATTGGCCACGAACACCGCGTCGGGCCTTTTGCCGGGGGCAACATCAAACATCCGGCGGGCGGCGGCCCGGGCGTTCTCTGTATGGAAATCTCCGACATCATGGGCGAACACATCCTGCCCGCCTTCAGCCAATGCCGCGCGGAACCCCGCCTCGCGGTCGCGCTGGGTCGAGGCGCCCTGCCAGCCCGCAACATAAGCAATGCGCTTATGCCCTCCGGCCAGCAGAAACTCGGCCACTTTGCGCCCGCCCGCATAGTTGTCCGAGGCCACCGTGGTGATCCCGTCAAGATCCTGCGTGCGGTTGAACAGCACCACCGGAACGCCGGCCTGCTGACAGCGCGTGGCGATATCCGACGACATTGGAACCGAGGCAAGAACGACCCCATCGACCTGATAGTCCAGAATTTCATCCATCACGTCGTCAATATTCCCGGCCGAGCGTGAGGCCATGAAGATCAGCACGTGATAGCCCTGTTCCTGCAGCGCATTTGAGAGCTTCTCAAGCGCCTCGGGGTAGAAGTAATTCTCAAGATACCCCACCACCAAACCGATGATCCGGCTTTTGCCTGACACCATGGCGCGGGCCAGAACATTGGGCCTGTAACCCAGCTCAGCAGCCGCCTTGCGCACCTTGTCTTCGGTCTTTTTGCTGACGGATGCACCGGGCGTGAAAACCCGGCTGACCGCTGACTGGCTGACACCGGCCAGTTGCGCAACCTGCAGGGATGTGACCTTTTCAGCCATCCGGTTTCTCTCTCAACAATGCAGCCAGCAATATCATCCCAGCATCTAGCCCCATCGTCGGCACACCACGCGGTACGGTCGGGTCGTGAATGCTCAGCCATGCATTGCCATCGTGGTATTGATTCAGGGATTGCAATGCTGCCATTGGGCCTTCGGCTTTTGCTATGTCCCGCAGACCGTCTATGGCATGGATCGGTGCCGTTTTTTCAAACTCACGACCGCGCTGTTCACGTTGCGCACGAAATTCGGAAACCATAGCCTGGCTTTCGTCCTGCTTGGACACACCTTCATGGTCCCAACGTTTTGCGTCACGCATGACGGGGGCAACCCGCTCGGTCCAACGAAAACCGCGCGAGATCGTAGGAACCGCAAAGGTCAAATCGCAACAGGCATCCATGACCCCACGCAGACTGTCCGGTACTTGAAAGTCACCCCGGGTGTCCGGCAGTTGGCTTCCGGGGCGCTCGCCCAGAAACTGAACAAATAGCTGATGCACCGTATCGGCATCGGGTTCGTTCAGTTTACCGATCCGTTGCTGCGCATCTTCCCGAACAGAGTCTTTGTCGATCTGTTTCAATCCGTATTCGTCCAAGATCGGGCCAAAACGCCCCCAAAAGTGATGCGGTTCTTCATTCGCCATCCCGGCAGAGGGTCGATAGATCATCGTTTTGCCTTCTTCGACGATAGCATCAAGGATCGCATCCCGTAGACGGCGTTGAATGCTGATATCCTTGTCGTCATAGCGCATCAGTCCGCCGTCCACCCCCCGTCAATTAACATCGAGGTGCCCGTCACCAGCGCCGAAGCGTCCGAGGCCAGATAGGCGACCGCGCCCATGATATCTTCGACCTCGCCCACGCGATCCAGCTTGATCTTGTCCATGATCCACGCGGCGCGTTCGGGGTTGTCGAAAGTGGATTGTGTCAGCGGCGTGCGGATGAAGGTTGGGCAGACCGTGTTGATGCGGATGCGCTGTTTGCCCCATTCGATCGCCATTGCTTTGACCATGCCCTCAAGCCCGTGTTTGGTGGCGCAATAGAGCGCCCGGTCCACGCCGCCCACATGGCCCATCTGGCTTGAGATATGAATGATCGACCCCGGCCTGTCCGCCGCCAGCAGCGCCTTGGCCGCATAGGACGACAGGAAATAGGCCGAACGCAGATTAACGCTGGTTACTGCGTCGAAATCTTCGGGCGTGGTCTCGACAGCCGGGCTGTGGCGGGCGGTTCCGGCGGAGTTGACGACCACGTCAAAAGTACGGCCTTCGAACAGCTGTTTCAGCGCCTGCAAGTCGCCCTGATCCACCACGGCCGCCTCAGCCGACCAGCCCTGCGCCTGCAGTGCGGCGACGGTCTCAGCCAGCCGATCCGCCCCGCGCGCGGCACAGACCACATGCGCCCCGGCCTCTGCCAGTGCCACGGCGCAGCCCTGACCAATACCCGAGGAGGCACCGGTAACCAGCGCGGTTTTACCGCTTAGCGAAAACGAGGGGGTGCGGGGCAGGTCAGTCATCAGCTCATTCCATCCGGTATTTCAATTCGGCCCATATTCCGGGCCTTGTTGAATTCCCGCAGACGGGCGAACACGTCAACTCCCAGTTGGCGATAAGCGTCCAGAAGATCGACCAGAACCCAGTTTTCTCGGATCAGGCCATTCTCGAGCCGCCAGAAATCCAGGCTGCGCATGGTGATCCGCTGGCCCGAGGGCGCAATCCCCATCCAACCGTCATGGGTCACCGTCTGGATCATGTTCGGCCAGCCGGTGACGGCGGCATATTCGCCATCGCCGAAAAAGTGATAGGTTATGTCATCTACATACTGCCCGCGATCCGGCATTCCGTTCAGAAACGGAATCTGGTGCCAGTTGCGAAACCCAGCATAGCCGCGCCCGGTTCCGATCCCGGCGGGGCCGTACCAGTTCATGCGGGGATGCCAGAACTTTTCCATCTCCATCACCTCCGGCCCACCTTCTGATGGGTGTTTCTTGAGGTGATCCAGCATGTCGATGATGTGCTGGCATGTCTGCTGACCTTTATCGGCATCATATGGCCCCGGCACCAGACCATCCTGCGTCGCGGGGCCCGGCACCTGCCATTCATGCCCAAGACTGGGGGCCATGGGCCAGGCGTTGGCCTGCATCATTACTTCGGGGATGTCCCACAGCGCCTGCATCTCGACGATCTTGCCGTCACGGAAGCGATAGAATTCATGGAACCGCATTGTCACCTGATGGCCGGTCGGAGGAATCTCCAACCACGGCCCGGTGAAGGTACCGGTATAATAGCCGCCGCAACCGACCCAATCCGCACCGTGTTCATCCGGCCCGGCCATGACGATGTAGTCGCGCCGCTCCAAATCAGGCCATGCGTCCAGCAGACCCTTAAAGGCGGTGTCGTAGAAGGCATCGCTGCCGGTGCTGTCGCCAAACGGATGGCACAACCGAAACAGGGCGTCCGGGGCGCTGGCCTTGGCCAGCGCCTGCCGCACACCCGTTTCGGTAAAGTCATACATAGCCGCCCTGACCGGCGCGATCAGGGCTTTATGCTGCGTATGAATATCACTCATTCGGCGGCGTCCCGATACGGGGCCGCCTCGCCATAGGGCACGTTGATCCCACCATAGCGGCGGACGCGGACGTTGCATTGCTCGGCATGGCCCACGAAGCCTTCCAGCATACACAGGCGCGAGCCATATTCGCCGATCAGCGTCGCCGCCTCGTCAGTCAGAACCTTCTGGTAGCTGTGCGTTTTCAGGTACTTACCCACCCAAAGCCCGCCGGTATAGCGCCCGGCCTTTTTGGTGGGCAGTGTGTGGTTGGTGCCAATTACCTTGTCCCCGTTCGACACATTGGTGCGCGGCCCAAGGAACAGCGCGCCGTAGCAGGTCATGTTCTCAAGGAACCAATCGTCGCGGTCAGTCATCACCTGCACATGCTCAGAAGCGATGTCATCGGCGACCTGCAGCATCTCATCATAGGTGTCACAAACGATCACCTCGCCATATTCTTCCCAGGACACCTTGGCGGTGTCGGCGGTGGGCAGGATACCCAGCAGGCGGTCGACCTCGGCCAGCGTATCCTCGGCCAGTTTGCGGGAATTGGTCAGCAGCACACAGGGGCTGTTATAGCCATGCTCGGCTTGACCCAGCAGGTCGGTGGCGCAAAGCTCGGCATCGGCGGCGGTCTCATCTGCGATCACCATCGTCTCGGTCGGACCAGCAAACAGGTCGATGCCTACACGGCCAAACAGCTGGCGCTTGGCTTCGGCCACAAAGACATTGCCGGGACCGACCAGCATGTGAACGGGGTCAATAGTTTCGGTCCCCAGTGCCATCGCGCCGATAGCCTGAATGCCGCCCATGACGTAAATCTCGTGCGCGCCGCCCAGATGCATGGCGGCGATCACTGCCGGGTTCGGTTTACCCTGAAACGGAGGTGTGCAGGCGATGATCCTTGGCACACCCGCCACACTGGCTGTCGCCACCGACATATGAGCCGAAGCCACCATTGGGAACTTGCCGCCGGGCACATAGCAGCCCACCGATTGTACAGGGATGTTTTTGTGACCCAGAATGACGCCGGGCAGGGTTTCAACCTCGATATCCAGCATCGAGTCCCGCTGCGCCTGCGCAAAGTTGCGCACCTGTTCCTGGGCGAATTTGATATCGTCCAGCTCGCGCTCGGTCAGTTGGCCGATCAGCTCGTCGATCTGATCTGGCGACAGGCGAAACGAGGCGGGCGAGTAATTGTCGAACTTCTCGCTCAGCTCGCGCACGGCGGCGTCGCCCCGGGTTTCGATGTCTTTCAGCGTGGCCTCGACCACTGCGCGGGTCTTTGCGTCATCCTCGGCCCGGTCAGCGTCGGACTTGCCGCGTTTGAGATACTCGATTGCCATAGTCCTGATCCTTACTTGTCGGGGCGGGGGGCGGTTTTCTCACCACGGTCATAGGCTTCCCAGCCCTCGCCGTTGAACAGATCCACACCCAGCTGCGCGGCCACATGGGCGAAATCCACATTCACCCAGTTGTCGACGATCTTGCCATCGACCACTTTCCAGAAATCCATGTAACGGATTTCAACCCGCTTGCCGGTGGGGGCGATGCCCAGAAACTCGCCGGAATGCGTGGCCTCTTGCCGGCCAAAGGCGGCGGCCCATTCGCCCATGTAAAGACGAGCCTCATCGATGCAGGTCTTGTCGGAAAACGCGGCCTGGAAAGGGCGCTGCCAGTTGTCCTGAAACTCTTTCAAGCCGGTCTTGGTACCGCAGCCCTGATTGCCCAACCAGCGGAATCCTTGCGAGAAGAACTCGCCGATATCATCAATGCGGTGGTCATTTAGACCATCGACCATCGTCTCGATCACACGGCGCGTTTCATCCGTTTTGGACATGTCCGTATCACGGGTCAGAACGGCTTGTTCCGGGCGGGAACCCTTCATTTCTTTATCCTTTTACTGCGCCAGCGGTCAGGCCACTAACGATTTGGCGTTGGAAGATCATCACAAGGAAGAACAGCGGGGCGATGATCGACACAGCAGCGGCCACGGCAACTACCTGATCGGTCGTCGTTGTCTCGCGGTTGAACATGCCCGCAATGGCGGGGACCATCGTCTGGTTCTGCGCATCAAGCAGCAGCGAGGTCACAAGAAAGTCGTTATAAGCCAGCAGGAAGCTGAACAGCCCGGTGGTGATCACCCCCGGCCACATCACCGGCATGATCACGCGGCGGAAGGCCTGAAAGTGGTTGCAGCCATCGACCCGCGCGGCCTCGTCCAGTTCGGCTGGGATATTCTGGAAGAACGAGCGCAGCATCCAGATGGTGAACGGCTGGTTGATCGCCACCAGCACCGCGATCACGGCGAAAGGCTTGCCATAGAGCGTCGGTGCATTTTCACCCAGAATAGGCGCCAGCCATTCGGCCGAGTTGATGAAGACCGGCAGATAGCCCGCAACCAGAACCGAATGCGGCAACGCGCGAAAGATCAGCGCAATAAGCAAGATCCAGAAGGCCAGCGTTGACCCCGACCGCGCTAGCCCATAGCCCGCCAGCGTGCCCACGGTCAGCGACACGGTCACCACCCCGGCGGTCACGATCAGCGAGTTTTTGAAATTGTTGGAAAAGCCCCGATCGACCCAAACGGTCTTATAATGCTCGGTTGTCACGCCCAGCACATCGCGGCCAAGGGGACCGAACAGCGGGTTCAGCACGTTCAAAACCGCAGGCAAGACCACAAAGAACACCAGCAGGAAGGCGATCAGGGCGACAAGCACTCCGACCACCCAACCGAACCATTCCTGGCCCTGTGATGTGTATTCCTTGATCTTCGCGGGTAGCACTTTGGTCACGACCATGGCCGCGCCCCAGATCACTGCGATGCCAAAGATGATATCCAGCACCGACAACCCGTTCCCGGTGGCCAGCGTCGCCGGGCCAAAGATCACGTTCAGCGCATTGCTGTCATAGGCGTCGACGGGGGATTTGACGCTCATGATCGCGATCCAGACAATCGGGAAGGCGGCGACAAGACACCAGAACGCGAGGAAGATGTTCGAGGTCAGCCGCAGGCTGAGAGGTTGGCGAAGCGCGCGCGAGGACATATCAGTGGCCTCCTTTATGGTCGCGCCAAGTGCGGCGCAGCGGCAGGATCAGCAGAAGGACGATCCCGATCATGGTCAGCATCGCGCTGGCCGAGGCCCGGCTGATCGACCGGTTGCCCGCCTGATCCGGCACGAGGAAGTCGAAGGTCAGCCATTGCAGTGAGATGACGTAAGCCTGGCTGGAGAAACCGACGATCTCTTCGAACACCCGGTAGGCGTCCATCAGGTGGATCATCGACACGAAGATGATCAGCGGCATCAGATGCGGAATGACGATGTACTTCATGCGCTGCCAGCGGGTCGCTCCGTCGATCACGGCGCTTTCCAGACTGTCCTGATTGACGGTCTGAAGCCCGGCATAGAACACCACGGCCGCAAACGGGGCCACGTGCCAGACGCGGTAGAACATCATCAGAATTTCAATCGTCCACGCCTGCGCAAACAGAGCTATGTCGCGGTTCAGCCACCACTCCAGCAGCGCCGTCAGGATGCCGTCCCCACGGAACAGCCAGTTGATCGACAGCGCACCGATCACCGGCGTGATGATGAAGGGCAGCAGCGAGATAAAGATCACCGGCCCACGGATCGACCGCGCGGCGTTGTTGATCAAAACCGCGATGCCCAGCCCGAACCCGATGACCAGAGGCAGCGTGATCAGCGTGAACGTCAGAGTGAACCGCAGCGCCTTCCAGAAGTTGATGGTGGACAGGACCGACCAGTTGCCCTCGGTGATCGCGCGCCACGCGCGTTCAGGCTCCAGCACATTGCGATAGCTTTGCAGGCCGACATATTCGGTCTGGGTGATCACCTCGCCATGTTCATCCAGCTTGGGCTGCGATTTCTGCTCGGTCACGCAGGTTTGGGTCAGGAAGCCGGGGGTGCAGGTTTCGACCTCGACCGTCTCATAGACGGGTTGGGTGATGTAAAAGCTCTGTTTGAACACGCTGACCAACGGGAACGCGATAAAGAGAAGCATCATAAAGACAGAGGGGCCAACAAAGGCGGCAAATGTCCGGAAATTCATGGCTCTGCCTTTCTCATGGTTCTCAAGTGGGAAAAGAGGGAGGGCACGGGGCCCTCCCCAGAGAGGATCAGTTGCTGATCAGACCAGCCTCTTTCGCTGCGGTGATGTAATCCGCCTCGATATCGGCCAGCGCGGTCTGTGCGTCCTTGGCACCGGTCAGGTAATCGGCCAGACCATTGCCCAATGCGCTGTGAAGAACACCCATTGCGGCGCTGGCCGGGTAGGCCCCAGCACCGTTTTCCGCCGAAGCCGCAGCGCCAGCGGCCAGATCGCCGGGCTTATAGGCGGCGTTCAGCCAGACGGCGGTGTCATTGTTGGCGCTGACCATGTCACCGTCGATGCCTTCCATGACCAGACGGAAAGCAGCGTCGGCCTCTTCATCGCTCATGTTCGAGGCGAGAACGATGCCGTCCCACCAGATCGTGGTAGAGGGACGCTCGGATCCCATCGGAGCCGAGGCCATGGTGACTTTGCCAACCACCTGGCTTTCGGCCTCGTCATTCATGGCAGCTGCGCGGCTGGCCCACAGGTTCGCCATGGCGATCTTGCCCTGCTGGAACTGCTGCTGAACATAGGTGGAGTCGGACACGAGATATTCCGGATCCATGAACTCGGTCATGGCCTTCATCGTCTCAAGCGCTTTGACACCCTTTTCATTGTTGATCGAGGGCATGTTGCCTTCGCCGATGAACGTGCCGCCTTCGCCCATATACATGTTGACGAATTCCTGGGCCAGGTTCCAACCTGTCTTGAACGTACCGCCGATGGGGTATTCCATCACGCCGGCCTCTTTGATCTTGGCCGCCGCCGCCAGAACATCGTCATAGGTGGCGGGCTCTTCGATGCCCAGATCGGCCAGAACGTCATTGCGGTACATCAGGTGCTGCGCGTTCACCATCATAGCAATCGCCATCACCTTGCCATCTACCTTGATCAACTGGTTGGGCAGCAGGTCCTGACCGTATTTCGCAACCAGATCATCCAGCGGACGGATCGTGCCCGCGTTTAGCAGCGGGATCATGGTTTCATTCGCAACGCCGCCAATCTGATACAGTGACGGGTCGGCCGCAAAGGCTTCGGGCTGCTTCTCGCGGAATTCCTGATCCAGCGATGCGCTGAAATTGCCGCATTCGGCCATCGCATCGGTGACGGCTTTCCAGGCCTCAAACCCTGCCGAAAGCGATTTCAGCGGAACTTCATTTTCGTAAGAACAGGCCGCAGATGCACCGCTTGCCGCGATGGCCATGGCGCCTGCCATTAGGATCGTCTTGAGTTTCATGCGTTTCTCCCTGTCAGGATGGGTCCGTCGTCGACGTCCGGACCGCTGTTATGCCCGTATGGGCTGTTTTTGGGGTTAGCCCCCGATCCGCGCACCGCTTCCAGCTTCGAAGAGGTGACAGATTTCCGTTGGCACCGAGAACGAGACATTATCCCCAATCTCGGCGCGGAAAGATTTATCGGCCTTGACCGACACCAAAGCCCCGCCAACCCGGACCGAAATCATGGTCGCGTCGCCCAGCAATTCGAGCGTGTAGATCGGCGCGGTAATCTGGCCCGAGCCTTCGGCAAGGCTGGCATCCTCGGCCCGGAAGCCCAGCGTCATGGGGCCGTCCGGCGCGTCCACCGGTATCTCAACATGTTCCGCGCGGAACACCCCGCCCGCGACCTCACCCTCCATCAGGTTCATGGCCGGTGAGCCGATAAAGCTGGCCACAAAGGTATTCGCTGGTCGGTCGTAGATTTCGGTGGGGCTGCCGACCTGCTGCACTACGCCCTGTTTCATCACCACAACGCGGTCGGCCAGTGTCATCGCCTCGATCTGGTCGTGGGTGACATAGATCGTCGTCACCGCCAGTTCGTGGCTGAGGTTCTTGATCTGCGCGCGGGTCGAAACCCGCAGCTTGGCATCGAGGTTCGACAGCGGCTCGTCCATCAGAAACACGTTGGGCTCGCGCACAATGGCGCGGGCCAGCGCCACACGCTGCCGCTGACCGCCCGACAGTTCGGCTGGTTTGCGATGCAGGAAATCGTCCAGTTCAACCATCGCGCTGGCACGGCGCACCTTGTCGTCATGGGTCGCTGGGTCGATGCCGCGCACCTTCAGCGGAAAGCGGATGTTTTCATAGACGTTCATGTTGGGATAAAGCGCATAGCTTTGGAACACCATCGCAACATCACGGTCCTTGGGCTCCAGATCGTTGACGACCTTGCCGTCGATCAGAATCTCGCCCTCGGTCACATCCTCAAGCCCGGCGATCATGCGCATCGTGGTGGTCTTGCCGCAGCCCGACGGGCCTAACAGCACCAGAAACTCGCGATCTGCGATCGTCAGGTCAAAATTGTGGACCCCCACGAAGGTACCCCAGCGTTTGCCGACGTTGCGCAATTTGATTTCCGCCATGGTGCCCCCAACAAGGATTCGCTTTGCATACGTTTGCAAAACTGTAATTCGCATGTATCAAATCGAGCAAGACTTTTTTGCATACGTATGCAAAAATGAAGCTGAAACCCGACTCATCCCTGGCGGATGAAACTGATAAAACGCTGAGAAACATGGTAAATTCCGAACACTTTCAGAAAGCAAAAAAATTAATCATTGCCTTTCACAAGAAGTTGGAAGGCGCAGACAAGCATCAAATTGCCCAGGTTCTGGGCCAATTTTGCGCACCAGATATGCTGTGGCGTGGCTTTCATCCATTCAATCAGCTTAGCGGTCCCGCGCAAGTCGGGGACCGATTCTGGCAGCCGCTCAAACACAGTTTAGCCCATCTTCAAATACGCGAGGACATTCTGTTTGCCGGACAGAACTCATTGCGGGACGAGGCCGATATCTGGGTCGTCTCAATGGGGCATCTTATGGGGTTGTTTGACCAACCGTGGTTGGGCATCCGCACGACAGGCAAGCTAACTTTCCTACGATATTGTGCCTTTTATCGGATCGCCGAGGGGCAGATTGTCGAAACAGCTATGTATTTCGACATTCCGCATCTGATGGTGCAGGCCGGGCAGAACCCCTTCCCACCGCAGACCGCCATGCATGTGGTGCAGCCAGGTCCAAGAACGCATGACGGGCTGCTGATAACTGAACAGCCCATCGAAGAGGGGCAGAAAACTCTGGCCGTGATCAATGCAATGATTGCAGATCTGGGCCAATGGAACAGCGGGCTATCGCTTGAGGATGAACTGGCCCAAAGCTGGCACGACGACATGCTGTGGTGGGGCCCCGAAGGTATCGGCGCGACCTATACGATCGAACGCTATGCCAAGCAGCACTCCGGCCCGTTCCGCGCCGCTTTCACGAACCGCTCCAAGACCAATCATATTTGCCGACTGGCCGAGGGACATTACGGCGGCTTTTTCGGTTGGCCCAACTTTACGGCCATTCCAACCGGCGGTTTCATGGGGATGCCGGCCACCGGCCAGACCGGCGAATTTCGGGTGATCGATATTTATCGCCGTGATGGTGACAAATTGGCTGAGAACTGGATTTTCATTGACCTGCTGCATTTCTGGAAAGGGCAAGGCGTCGACATTCTGGAACGCAGTACAGGGATAGAAACGCCATGAAGATAGATGCGCATCACCACCTTTGGGACCTGTCCGCTGTGACATATCCGTGGCTGGCCGAAAAAGGTGTTGTTCGATTTTTCGGTGACCCCGCGTCCATCCAACGGGATTATCTGCTGCCAGAGTTCCGCGCGGATACCGAAGCACAGGGCTTTGGCGCGTCGGTACATATCCAGGTAGGAGCAGCAGACCCGTGGGCCGAAGCGCGTTGGGTTCAATCCGTGGCCGACCAGTTTCCGGACTGGCCTCTGGTACAGGTGGCCTTCTGCGATCTGACGGCTGATGATCTGAGTGAACAACTCGATCGTCTTCAAACCTTGCCGTCCCTGCGCGGTGTTCGACAGATCATAGGCCGCGCGCCTGGCGAGGACGCAGTCACTGGCAACAATGCGCTGCTTGAGGACCCCAATTTCCTATCCGGCCTTCAACAATTGGGGGCGCGTGGCCTGTCCTTTGACCTGCAACTTCTGCCCGAGTTGATGCAACAGACCGCTGCCGTTCTTGCCCAATCCCCCGATACGCAGGTGGCATTTTGCCATGCCGGATCACCGCATGATCGAACGGATGAAGGCTTGCGCCAGTGGTCCGATGCCATGACGTCGTTGTCCTGTTTGCCGCAGGTTTTTTGCAAGCTGTCCGGTTTGGGGATGTTTGATCACAGCTGGAGCGCCAACAGCGTTTCGCCCATCATAAAGACCTGCCTGTCCCAATTCGGATCTGACTGCTGCATGTTCGGGTCGAATTTCCCGGTCGACAGCCTAAGCGCGACATACCAGGACACCGTATCCCGGCATGAGGCCATCGTCCCGGTCGCCAGTCATACCGATGTCTTTCACAACACGGCGAAACGCTTTTACCGCATTGAAGCAGCGCGTCAACGGCTCAGTGAAACAGGGGGCGGAAACGGTCAGAACGCCCCTAGTGGACGACCCCCGACGGCCCGTGTTTCAACACATGCCACTGGCCAAAGCTATCCTTGAGGTCCAACGTGATCGCAGCATTCGCCGTGGTCGAGGCGCTGCCGATCTCGGCGATGGTGAATTCGATCCCACCGGGAATATCAATGCGCACCCGGTGCTCTCCGCCACCATGCGGGGCCTGAATCGGGCGTCCGGTTGATCGCAACACGTCGCCTACTGTGACATTGGCCTTGCGCCCTTCAATGTCGATTTCAAAGTCTATCGGCAGATACAGGGTATCATGCACGGTTTTGCACATGGCACGGAACACGAACCAATGGGTGGCCATTTCGTCGGTTTCTTCCCCGTGGAACACTTTCTCCAGCGCATTCCGCTGCGCGTCTGTCGCACCCGGATCAATGATCACCTGCATTTCCCCTCCGCCCTCGAAAATCGGGCCGGGCCAGGCATATATCAGTGCCGCCTTGGTGCCCGTCAGGTCGATCTCGCCGAAATGCCCTTTGGACACCTCGAGCACTTCGAACCCTCGGCAATTCCCATGGGTGGGTAGTTCTTCGAACTGGCAGGGACAGGCGTAACCGCAATTGCAGTTCCCGAATGCCGCGCCCTCAACGTACCAATCTGTAAATGCCATCGTGACCCTCCTGAAATGAAAGCCCGATACCTGTCTTCATCTGCCCCGACGCCGGTATCCTAGCACATTTAGCCCAGAACTCCGAACCAAGGTGCCAATCATCTGGAACGCCTCAAAGGTCTGTGTCCAAGTTCACAGCCAACGAGATCTCAGCATGACAGTTTACCCTAGGGAAACAATTTCCTGCCGACCTAAAAGACAGGTTCGGACAAAAGACCGAATTAACAAGGTCATCACGTGTGTGAAGGGATGGGTCATGACACTGAGGACGTTCAAAGAGCGCGTCATTCAAACAGGCAGTTTTGAGCTTATAGGCATTGCCTTTGTCTCACCGGTTTACGCCTATATCGCGGGATCTTCTATGGCGCATGGATTTGCGTTGATCACACTGCTGTCCATCGTCATTCTGATATGGTCGCCTATTTTCAACACCCTGTTCGACCTGCTGGAAAGGAACCAAACCTGCCGTTTGGCCTGCGCCCGGCCGCATCGGATGCGAATTATTCATGCCGTGCTGCACGAGGTCACAGCGGTGATCATCACGTGCCCGTTGATGATGTATGTCGGAGGGCATTCGTTAAAAACCGCGCTGGCCTTTAACCTCGGCCTGACGATCACATACTCCGTCTATACCTATGTATTTCACATCGTTTATGACCGACTACGGCCCGTTCAACCTGTGCGCGCAATTCAGAAGGCAGCTATGCAACCGGTGGAATTGTCAGCCCCGCAAAACGTATGACAACACGGGTTGCGATTATTTGCTCACACAGCCCCAAATACCTGTGAATCGAAGTGAAGCCTCCATGCCTTCTTATTGCCGAAGCGTTCGCCCACATGTGCGCTCATAACCATTTGGAACAAAGGACATGGACATGGTTAAGCGTATTCTTCTCGCCTCGGCGGCACTGACGATCAGCGCATCGGCATTGTCGGCACAGAGTCTGGCAGACGGCCTGTATATTCAGGGCTTCGCTGGATACAGCCAACTGCAGGACAGCGACTTCAGCGGCACCGTCAATGGCGGCCCAGAAAACGTCGACACCGATTTCGACGGTGGTTTCGGCCTGGGTGTGGCCGTTGGCAAAGAGATCCCGCAATGGAGCAACGACACCATTGGTACCCGGATCGAACTGGAACTGTCTTATCGTGACAACGATGTGGACGGCGTGAACTTTTCCGGAAACGGCCCGGCCGCCGAAGGCAATGTTTCGGGCGATGTGACCCAGACGTCTTTGTTTGCGAACGTTCTGGTCGACTTCAAGCAGGCCGGAGCCTTCACCCCTTACGTAGGCCTGGGCCTGGGTGCGATCTATACCGACCTGGATTTCGCCTATGGTCCGGGTGTCGAACTGGACGACAGCGACACGACCTTTGCAGCCCAGATCATCGCAGGTGTATCTTATGACGTAAGAGCCAACACCTCTCTGACGCTGGATACCCGCTATTCGCGCGCCTTTGACGTTTCGTCTGATCGTCTGGCCCCGAACGGAGCGCTGACCGGAACTGTCGAAGACGATATCGACGCGTTTAGCGTAAATTTCGGTGTCCGCCAGCAGTTCTGATAGCATAGGGGAAGAGTTTCTCTCCGGTTTCTCTTCCCCCGCGTGTTCCTGTGCTCTATGCACGGGGGCATGCGTTCGTTTATCATTCATATGTCCTCCAGCACCGCCCGGCAGAAGAACGCTGCAAAGCTGTGCCAGGATCTGCCAAATGGCGAGTTAATCGAGGCTGTGGATGGTCGCGATCCGCAACAAATAAACGATGTCCAACTATTTCCGGGTAATCTTTACCGCCCCGAATACCCGTTTGAATTACGCCCGGCCGAGATCGGAGTGTTTCAAAGCCATCGGCGAATTTGGCAAAAAATGGTCGATGAAAAGATTGATCTGGCCATCACCACCGAAGACGACCTGCGCATCGACCCAGAACGCATGAAGCAGGCCCTTGAGCTGATCAAGCCGATTGCCACTCCGGATCACTACATACGTATCCCTGTCAAACAGCGTGAAACCGCTGCGGAGGTGCTGGCAAGACGAAAGGATTTGAGGCTTATTTTGCCCAAAGTCATTGGCTTGCAATGCGTCTGCCAACTGGTCGGGCGTCGGGCTGCGGAACGTTTGCTTGCGGTGACAAATCGAATCGACCGCCCGATAGATACGTTCCTGCAGATGCATTGGCTTACCGGACAACCGATCCATTCTTTGCAAGGCAGCGGCAATCAGGAAGTCGCGGGCGAGATTGGCGGCTCGACTATTCAATTCCGCCCCCCGGTCAGCGACAAGCTGACACGCGAGTTCAAACGCGCGGCCTACAGGGCAAAACTGATGCAACACCCTCAGCGGGTTAGCGCCTGACACGCGCAGTTTAAAAAAGCGGGGCTTTACGCCCCGCTCTGTGTATTAGCTTGGCGCTTTGGTTTTGCGCAGATAGGGAAAGATCGTTTGGAACTCGCCGAATTTCTCCTTGGCTTCTTCGTTGGAAACTGCAGGCGGGATAATCACGTCCTCGCCCGGTACCCAGTTGGCCGGGGTTGCAACGCCCTTGCTGCTCATTTGCAGACCGTCCAGCGCACGCAGGATTTCCGCAAAGTTTCGGCCCACTGTCATCGGATAGGTCATCGACAGCTTCAACTGCTTGTCGGGGCCAATGATAAAGACAGAGCGCACCGTGGCGCTGTCTGCAGGGGTACGGCCGTCGGGCAAATATGCTTCGGCGGGCAGCATGTCGAAGGCTTTTGAAACCGCAAGCCCGTCATCGGCGATGATAGGGAAACCGGGATTGGCGTTGCCGTAAGCCTCGATGTCCTTTTTCCACTTCTTGTGGTCCTCTACGCCATCGACCGAGACGCCAAGAACCTTGGTGTTTCGCGCCGCCCATTCGTCATTCAACTGCGCAACGGCGGAAAACTCGGTGGTGCAGACAGGGGTAAAATCCTTTGGGTGCGAGAACAGAATCGCCCAGCTATCGCCAATCCAGTCATGAAACTGAATGGTGCCCTGATCCGTTTCTGCGGTGAAATTCGGGACGGTGTCATTGATACGCAAACCCATGGGGCCTCTCCTTCTGATACTGATAAGCCTGATGAGAACTTAATCAATTTGCCCATAAGTTAAACTGCTGTTTCCAGATCGAGTTTAAATTCACGCATTTCGATTTGAAGCCCACACGGAATTGTCCCTTGCCCGGCGTCCACCATGGTGACAAGGTTGCGGCGAAAAACCGACCAACCGGTCGGGTCAACTACGAAAGGGTTGCAGCATGATCGAAAAGCGTAACTTCTACATCAATAGCGAATGGATAAGTCCTGCAGCGACCAATGATTTCGAAGTCATCAACCCCTCGACCGAAGAGCCCTGTGCGGTCATTTCCCTTGGATCACAACCGGATACCGACGCTGCTGTAGCGGCGGCAAAGGCGGCCCTCCCGGGCTGGATGGGAACCCCGGTAGAAGACCGCATCGCTCTGGTCGAGAAACTGGTCGAGGTCTACGCATCACGTTCAGAAGACCTTGCGCAGGCGATGTCTATGGAAATGGGCGCGCCAATCGACATGGCCCGTACGCAGCAATCAGGCGCAGGGATTTACCATCTTAAGAACTTTATCCGCGCCGCAAAGGCATTCCAATTTGAACGCCCGCTGGGCGATCATGCGCCCAATGACCGGATCATCTACGAGGCGGTGGGTGTTGCCGCATTGATCACGCCATGGAACTGGCCGATGAACCAGATTACCCTGAAAGTTGGCGCAGCGGCGATTGCAGGCTGTACGATGGTGCTGAAGCCGTCCGAGCAAAGCCCCCTGAACGCGATGATCTTCGCCGAGATGATGGACGCGGCAGGCTTTCCTGCAGGCGTGTTCAATCTGGTGAACGGTGATGGTGTGGGCGTGGGGTCTCAGCTGTCGGCGCACCCGGACGTGGATATGATCAGCTTTACAGGTTCGACCCGCGCGGGAACTGCGATTTCCAAGAATGCAGCAGATACACTGAAGAAAGTGCATCTGGAACTGGGCGGCAAAGGCGCAAACGTTGTCTTTGCGGACGCCGATGAAAAAGCGGTCAAACGTGGCGTTTTGCACATGATGAACAACACCGGCCAAAGTTGTAATGCGCCAAGCCGTATGTTGGTTCAGCGCCCGATCTATGACCAAGCGGTTGAAACCGCAGCCGAGGTGGCCGCCAAAGTCGCCGTCGGTCCCGCGCTGGAAGAAGGTCGCCATATCGGCCCCGTAGTGAACGGACTGCAGTGGACTAAGATACAAGACCTGATCCAGAAGGGCATCGACGAAGGCGCTCGTTTGGTTGCCGGTGGCACCGGACGGCCCGAGGGTCTGAACAAGGGCTACTACGTGCGCCCCACCGTCTTTGCCGACGCCACCAACCAGATGACCATCGCGCGCGAGGAAATCTTTGGCCCGGTCCTGACCATGATCCCCTTTGACACCGAAGAAGAGGCTGTAGAGATTGCCAATGACACGCCTTATGGCCTGACCAACTATGTCCAGACACAGGATGGCGACCGCGCCAACCGCATGGCCCGCGCGCTGCGGTCCGGCATGGTTGAGATGAACGGCCAGTCGCGCAGCGCCGGGGCTCCGTTTGGCGGGATGAAGCAATCCGGCAACGGGCGCGAAGGCGGCGTTTGGGGGCTGGAGGATTTCCTTGAGGTCAAAGCCGTCGGCGGCTGGGCCGCCGAGTAAGCATCCCTAGTGATCCAATAGTGAGGCACCTTGCGGTGCCTCGCTCTGTTTCAGGCATCCGCCTGCGCGGCTTCATAGGCCAGCATCGCACGTTTGACGGGCAGACCCCAGTGATAACCGCCCAGGCCGCCCGATTTGCGCAACGCCCGGTGACAGGGGATCAGCCAGCTGACCGGGTTGCGCCCAACCGCCGTGCCCACGGCCCGCACCGCCTGTGGTGACCCCACCCGCTGCGCGATCTCGGAATAGGTCGTGACCTGCCCCGAAGGGATATGCATCAGCGCTTCCCACACTTTGATCTGCAGGGGCGAGCCGATCAGGTGCAGCGGCGTCACCGCGCGATCGGCACCAAATGACGCCTCGACCGAGGGGCGCAGTTTTTCGGCATTCTCGACATAGCGGGCTTTGGGCCAGCGCGAGGTCATATCCTCCATCGCCGCCGCTTCGCCGGTTTCCGCGCCAAAGGCCATGCCGCAGGTGCCCTTGTCGGTGCCCATCACCAAAGTCGGGCCAAAGGGGCAGTCGAACCAGCCCCAGTATATCGTCAGGCCATCGCCTTTGCGGGCGTATTCGCCGGGGCTCATGGATTCCCATTTCAGGAACAGATCATGCAGGCGACCGGACCCGGACAGCCCCACGTTATGCGCCGTCTCCAGCGTGGTGAACCGCTCGCGCAGCAGCGCCTTGGCGTGGCCCAGCGTCAGATATTGCTGATAGCGTTTCGGCGACACCCCGGTCCAGCGCGAGAACAGGCGCTGAAAATGCGCCGGGCTCATGTCCATCTGGCGGGCCAGCTCGTCCAGCGACAGGGATTCGCCGCCCTGATCGATCAGCTCGATCGCGCGGCGCATGACGTTGTAGTGGTATCCGCTTTCGGGGGTCTGGACGTTCATAACTCACCTCATCTGCTGCCCCGGACCATAGCCCGCGCGCCCGGCCACCGCGACCCGAAACCTGCGCATTGGCTTTGGGCTTGTGTCACAGGCCCTTGGGCGGCATTAAGGCCCGGATGGCAAAGCAACTCGACTACCACACGATCCGCGAGATCTTTACGCGTTTTCAGGACGCCGACCCCGAACCCAAGGGCGAGCTGGATCATGTGAACGCCTACACTCTGGTCGTCGCCGTCGCGCTGTCGGCGCAGGCCACCGATGCGGGCGTCAACAAAGCCACCAAAGAGCTGTTCAAAATCGCCGACACGCCGCAAAAGATGCTGGATCTGGGCGAAGAGGGCCTGACCGAGCATATCAAGACCATCGGCCTGTTCCGCCAGAAGGCCAAGAACGTCATCAAACTCAGTCGTATTCTGGTCGATGAGTATGGTGGCGAAGTGCCCAATTCCCGCGCCGCGCTGCAATCGCTGCCCGGTGTCGGGCGCAAGACGGCCAATGTGGTGCTGAACATGTGGTGGCGGCAACCGGCACAGGCGGTGGACACGCATATCTTTCGCGTCGGGAACCGTACCGGTATCTGCCCCGGCAAAGACGTGGACGCGGTCGAGCGCGCCGTCGAAGACAATATTCCCGCAGATTTTCAACTGCACGCGCATCACTGGCTGATCCTTCATGGACGCTATCACTGCAAGGCGCGCAAACCCCTCTGCGGAACCTGTATCATCCGCGATCTCTGTCAATTCGAGGACAAAACCCTATGAAAACCTACCAGCTCACCGGTATCGGAAATGCCGTTGTGGACGTGATCTCACAGGCCGATGACAGCTTTCTGGAGCTGATGGGCATCGAAAAAGGCATCATGCAGCTGATCGAGCAGGAACGCGGCGAGGTGCTCTATGCATCGATGGAGGGTCGCGTGCAGACGCCCGGCGGCTCGGTTGCCAACACCATCGCGGGTGCGGGCGCGCTGGGTCTGGATGCGGCATTCATTGGCCGGGTGCATGACGACGCGCTGGGGCGGTTCTATGCCGATGCGATGAATGAGGACGGCGTCGATTTCGTCAACCCGCCGGTGCCGGGTGGCGAGCTGCCGACCTCACGCTCGATGATCTTTGTCTCGCCCGATGGCGAACGGTCAATGAACACCTATCTGGGCATTTCCTCGGAACTGTCATCTCGGGACGTATCCGAGGACGTGTCAGGCAACAGCCAGATCATGTTCCTTGAGGGGTATCTGTTCGACAAGGAAAAGGGCAAAGCCGCGTTTCTTGAGGCCGCGCGCACCTGTCACAAGGGCGGCGGCAAGGCGGGGATCGCGATTTCCGATCCGTTCTGCGTGGAACGTCACCGGGTCGATTTCCTGCTGCTGATCGAGAACGAGCTGGATTTCGTGATCGGCAACGAGGCCGAGATCAAATCGCTGTTCGAAACCGATGATCTTGAGGACGCTCTGGCCAAAACCGCCGCGATTTGCCCTCTGGTCGTATGTACCCGGTCGGGTGATGGCGTGACGGTTTTGTTCGGCGGTCAGCGCGTGGATGTACCGGTGGAAAAGGTTGTGCCCGTGGACGCCACCGGTGCGGGCGATCAGTTCGCGGCAGGGTTCCTGTTTGGCATGGCCACAGGGCGCGATTACGAGACCTGCGCCAAGATCGGCAATGTCTGCGCCCGCGAAGTGATCAGCCATATCGGCCCAAGGCCAGAAGCGAACATGCAGGAATTGCTGCGCGCCGAAGGCTTGCTGTAAGCGCCTAAGACCCCGTTGCCGCGTCGTTCAGTGCCCAGTCGTATTTATAGGCGCTGACGCGGGGCACATCCTGAAGGCGCGCTTGCAGGTCCGGATCGGCCACTATGCGGATATACGCCAGAACGGCCGCCTCGTTTTGTCCGAAATCCTCACGGAACCAGATGAAGATTTTGGACAGGATCAACCCGCCACTGTCATTGAACCGAACCCCACGCGGGTCGTTGATATAGGCGTGTTCCGCGGCAGCAAAGTCACGCTCCAACGTCTCGGCCTGCCAGGCACGGTTCATCAGGTTGGGGCAGCCCACAGCGGCGCAGTTCAACGCATAGTGGATGCGCGGTTCGTTGAATTCAGGGCGGATGATGCGGTGCTCGATCTCGTTCAGAGTCAAGCTCTGCCCCGCGACTGTGACCAGAGGCCGGTTCCACGGCCCGATCGACAGCGGCCCGTCCTTGATGTCGCGGATCGAGGCGACGGGGTAGTTTTCAAGGATCACATCCACCGTCACCGCGTTGTACATGTTGATCCAATAGGCCAACTGTTGATCACGGGTCAGCGCCGCAGGGTCCACCGCTTGCAAATCTTCGATATACCCGTCCAAACGCACCCTGTCGTCGGCCGAGACCTGCCCGTAAGCCACGCGATTCACCCCCTGCGCATCGGGTGCGACATAGCGGTTCAAAAAGGCGGTCCAGTCGCGGTGATCCACACGCTCTCCGGGTGGTTGGGCAGCGCGGGTCAGGGCACTGTTCGTCAAAGGTTCGGGCGCAGGGAGGGCCAGACGTTCGACACTGGCACAGGCGGTCAGCAAGGGCAGCAACAGAAGGATCAGCAAACGTCTCATGAGGCATCCTTTCGGATTTGGCGCAGGGCGCGCATCTGCCCTTTCAACCGTTTCATCGGGGCGAGGGCCGGGTCGCTAAGCTCGGGCAGGTCCGGCCCATTCGACAGGCGCGGAACAGCGGCGTTCCACCAGCTTGGGCCTGTGGGCCCGTCAAGACGATCAGGACTGGCCAAGTGCATATCGCGTTGAGCGTTGTGGACGCACATCGACAGCGGCCCATTCGCCGTGGCCACCATGAACACGCACGAGGCGCAGCGATCCTCCTCTAGCTGATCCGCCGCCATGAAATTGTGAATGAACACGGCCTGCCGCCTCACCGGGCCACGCAACAGACCAGTGCCCAGACGAGTGATGCTCAGCCCAAGTTGACCCAATGCGCGCAAGGCCAGCAAAGGATGCCGCCGGATCATTCGCATGACCTTGGGACGAATGCGGATATGGGCATCCTGATTGTCGT
This sequence comes from Ruegeria sp. SATB045, assembly GCF_059613525.1. Lineage (NCBI taxonomy): Bacteria > Pseudomonadati > Pseudomonadota > Alphaproteobacteria > Rhodobacterales > Roseobacteraceae > Ruegeria > Ruegeria sp. SATB045. The sequence goes on from NZ_JBXWSR010000036.1 coordinate 59,501, forward strand.
CCACCCCTTCCAGCGCTGTCATCACCCGATGCACCAGCGGTTGGTTTGACAACAACGAAACAGCCCGCCCCCCTGCTGTGACAACGCTGGCATAACTGTTGCACTTGGAATGCCCTACAGCCGCCGTGCCGAAATGCAGCGGGGCCTCGTATCCCGCTTCAATCGAGCGCGCGACGCTGTCCTGCGTGATCATCTCGGGCCGTTCGCGCAACACGCCGCGCCCGGTATCGGCCTGCATCTGGAACGAGACAAAGGCGACCTCGGGTCGGTCACGCAGAAACCGCGCCAATGCGGGAAGGTCATCAAAATTCCCCTCGAACACGGTGGTGTTGAACAGGATGCGCAGGCCCAACCCGCGCGCGCGTCGGATATAAGCACGGCGGACGGTGTTCAACTCGACCTCGGAGGTGAACCCCTTGCGCTCTTGCGTCATATCCACGTGAAAGGCCACATCATCCAGCCCCGCCGCCGCCAACCGCGTCAGGAAAGCGCGGCTGGCGCGGATACCATTGGTCATCAGGCACGACCGCATCCCCAAGCGCTTGATTTCGCGGCATAGCGCCTCAAGGTCTTCGACCTTGCGCAGGGTCGGGTCGCCCCCAGTCAGCTGAACCGACACTCCGGTACCATAGTGGCTGTGGATCGTCTTCAACCGCGCTAACAGAACCGAAAGAGGCGGGTCATAGGTCATCTCGGCCCGGTCCGAGAGATAGCACAGCGTGCAATCCAGATTACATCGCTGCGTGACCTCAAGCGCGACGCAGGCGATAGGATAGAACCGCCCCGCCGTCTGCCCGGCGTGATATTCCCCACAGCTTTGCAATCCTTCGCGCAGAGGCGCACGACGGTCAGAACCGGAGAATTTGCGCCCGGCGGGGACGATGGCGGGGGGGCTGTGAACGGTGTCTCTCATGCGCACCAAGCTAGAGACGGGCCGACGTGCGAACTACGCCCCCTCACGGCAAGTTGTCGCAGGGTGAGTGAAGGGGGGGCCCAAGTTTCGCCTTAAACCCAAACTATCAAACCGAGAATTGAACAAAGGATATTTAATACGCATGACACAGCGCGTTGCCGTATTGGTCGATGGCGACAATTTGAGTGCCGATCACAGCGATATGATTCTACAGGCCGGTCATCAGGCGGGTCGGGTGGACGTCGCGCGGGTTTACATGAATGCAAGGCGCAATTCCTCCTGGCATGAGGTCGGCGCTTTTCACCTGATTCACAGCGGAAGCGGAAAAAACGCGACCGATCTTTTGCTTGCCATCGACGCGATGGACGTGGCTCTGCAACAAGGTATCGACGTTGTCGTGATCGCAAGCTCGGACGGGGATTTCGTTCACCTCACCGGAGATTGCGCGAGCGTGGCGTGACCACAATCGGTGCAGGTGAGGGCAAAACTCCTGAAAGCATACGCGCGTCCTGTGTTCGGTTCGTCGAGTTAAAACTTTCGGAACCTAAGGCGCTGCGACCCAAATCTGTCTCGGATTTGGATTGCCAAATCCGCAATATCATTGCGAGCAACAGCAAAACCGGAACAGGGATGCAACTGACCATCCTTGGGGCCAAAATGCACCGGCAGCACGGCATCAGGATTAGCGACCGCCCCAAGAAAACCTGGCGGCAATACCTGAAATCCAAGCCTGAATTATATGAGTTGGACCCGGCTGGTCAGAATGCACATGTGCGGCTCAAACCGGACGGGTTTGAACAAATCGCTCAGTCCAGGTGATCCGCAAAAGCGGCGATCACTTGTTCGTAAACGCCCCGCTTGAAAGGCACGATCTCGTCCACCAGATGGGCGGGCTCCTGCCATTTCCATTGGGTGAATTCCGGGTGTTCAGTTTCGATATTGATCTGATCATCGCGCCCCGTGAAACGCAGCAGGAACCATTTCTGTTCCTGCCCGCGATAGCGCCCCTTCCAGATCTTCGGCACGATGTCATGAGGCAGATCATATGGCAGCCAGCCGGGGGTTTCGGCCACCACCTCGACCAGATCTGCGGTCACGCCGGTTTCTTCCCACAACTCGCGCAGGGCGGCATCGCGCGGGTCTTCACCTTTGTCCACACCACCCTGCGGCATCTGCCATGCGTCCTTGTGGCGGTCATTACGTTGCCCGACGAAAATCTTGCCCTCTGCATTCATGAGCATCAACCCGACACAGGGACGATAGGGCAGTTTAGCGATCTGGTCAGGGGTCATGCTGGGCCTCGTAATTTTCCTATGCAGGTTCTGTATCAACTGCCAGACTAACAGCAAAGAGTTTGACGTTAGGTTTCACGTGACAACGTTGACGTGAACGTCAATCTAACGCTCACGCAACCGAGAGGGAGAGTTCGCCGTGACTGCGTACCCAAACATGCTGGCCCCGCTGGATCTGGGCTTCACCACTCTGAAAAACCGGGTCCTGATGGGTTCGATGCATACGGGGCTCGAGGAAACGGGCGATTGGAATCGCGTGGCCGAATTCTATGCCGACCGCGCCCGCGGCGAAGTTGGGCTGATGGTGACGGGCGGGATTGGCCCGAACCTCGAAGGCTCGGTTCTGCCGGGTGCGTCGATGATGACCAATGACGATGAGGTCGCCAAGCATTCCATCGTGACCCAGCGCGTGCATGAGGCAGGCGGCAAGATCGCCATGCAGATCCTGCACGCGGGCCGCTATGCGTATGGTCCTAAATGCGTGGCCCCCAGCCCGGTGAAATCGCCCATCTCACCCTTTCCCCCCAATGAGCTGGATGAAGACGGGATCGAAAAGCAGATCAGCGATATCGTCAACGCCGCCAAGCTGGCCCAAAAGGCAGGCTATGACGGCGTCGAGATCATGGGGTCCGAGGGGTATTTCATTAACCAGTTCCTTGTGACCCACACCAACAAGCGGACTGACCGTTGGGGCGGATCATATGAGAACCGGATGCGCCTGCCGATTGAGATTGTGCGCCGTACGCGTGAGGCCGTGGGCACCGATTTCATCATCATCTACCGTCTGTCGATGATCGACCTTGTGCCCAATGGCTCCACCCATGATGAGGTTGTGCAACTGGCGCAAGAGGTCGAGAAGGCCGGTGCCACCATCCTGAACACCGGCATCGGCTGGCATGAAGCGCGGATTCCGACCATTGCCACATCCGTTCCCCGCGCGGCCTTTGCCTGGGTGACGAAAAAGCTGATGGGCAAGGTGAGCATTCCGGTCATCACCTCGAACCGGATCAACACGCCCGAAGTCGCAGAAGAAGTTCTGTCGACCGGATGTGCTGACATGGTTTCCTTGGCCCGTCCGATGTTGGCGGATGCGGATTTCGTCGCCAAAGCGATGAACGGCAACGCGGCCAAGATCGCGCCCTGTATTGCCTGTAACCAAGCCTGTCTGGACCACACGTTCAGCGGCAGGCTGACATCCTGTCTGGTCAACCCGCGCGCTTGTCACGAGACCGAGCTGGTGATCGAACCCGCCGAGACCCGCAAAACCGTGGCCATCGTCGGTGCAGGCCCCGCGGGTCTGTCCACCGCAATGACCGCCGCCCAGCGCGGCCATGACGTTACCCTGTTCGACCGCGCCAGCGAAATTGGCGGCCAGCTGAACATGGCCAAACAGGTGCCCGGCAAGGAAGAGTTCTGGGGTTTGGTCGATTGGTTCCGCACCATGATCGCTGATCTTGTAGTAAAGGTCGAACTGAACCGCGAAGTCACGGCTGACGACCTGACCGGCTTTGACGAGGTGGTCATTGCCACCGGCGTCACCCCGCGCGACCCGCAGATTCCGGGACAGGATCGGGACAACGTGATCGACTATATTGACGTGCTGCGCCACAAGGCCGAGGTCGGCAAATCCGTCGCCGTGATCGGCGCGGGTGGTATCGGGTTCGATGTGTCCGAATTCCTGCTGGAGGACGGCCACAGCATTACTACTGACCTGCCTGCCTGGATGAAGGAATGGGGCGTCACCGACCCCGCCGAGCATCGCGCCGGTCTGGCCCCCGAAGGCCCGCAACCCGCCGCGCCTGCGCGCCAGGTGACTCTGCTGCAGCGCAAGAAGCAAGCGCATGGCAAGGGTCTGGGTAAAACAACCGGCTGGATCCACCGCGCCACGCTGAAGATGAAGGACGTCAATTTCGTCGGCGGCGTGAATTATGAACGCATCGACGATGACGGCCTGCATGTCAGCTTTGGCGAAGAGCGTGCCGACCCGACCGTGATCGCGGCGGATACGATTGTTTTGTGTTCCGGTCAGGTTTCGGACCGCAGCCTCGCGGATGCGCTGATCGAACGCGGCATCACCCCGCATGTGATCGGCGGCGCGGATGTTGCGGCAGAGCTGGACGCCAAACGCGCAATCAATCAGGGTACACGACTAGCGGCTGGTTTCTAAAGCGGCAAGCCGGGCCTCGTTGCGGGGCCCGACTTGCTTTTATTCGACGGTGATTGTGATCACCTCGGAGACGATGGGCGGATTATGGGGCACATGCCCCGCATCGCCCAGCACCAGCTGCAGCGTGTGTTCACCAGGGGCAATCTCAAGCGTCACCTCGGTTTGGCCGCCGCCAAAATGGATGTGGTTGTCATCTGCGGGCAGACCATAGGCCAGCTCATCCGCGCCATCCTCGCCCTGCCCCAGAGGCGGACGGTCAATCAGAAGGTGATGATGGCCGGTACTTTCGACCTCTGTCCCGGCAGGCGCCACACCCATGCCGTTCAGGCCAAAGACGATTGTTACTGGGGACTGCACGGAATCACCGTCGGACAGATTAACGAAATAAACCTCGGCATCTGGGTTCGATGGGGTCTCTCCTGCGGCCAGAACGATGCTGGCAGAAAACATCAGAGCAGCGATGGAAAAAAAGGCTTTCATAATCTCCTCCTTGGTCACAAATTTGCCATTCTCATCTTAGCATATTTGCCTTGATCCCCATAAAACCCAGCGTTTATTGGGTTTGTGGCGAATTAAGAAACCACCGTTTCCACGTTTCCTATATTCGAACGATCCGTTTTAAATCCCTTTTATTATCCCGAATATGCCCTGTTTCCGCCCAGATTGCTGGCCAAACTGGTTGAAACGAAAAGACCTGGGGAACGAGAATGGACAGACTGACCGAAATGGAAGCCTTTGCCAACGTGGTGGACCAGGGTGGCTTCACTGATGCGGCGAAAAAAATGGGCATCTCCAAATCGGCCGTGTCAAAGCACGTCTCGAGCTTGGAGGCGCGCTTGGGCGCACGCCTTTTAAACCGCACAACGCGCCGTGTTTCACCGACCGAGATTGGCCTTGCGTATTACGACCGTGCCCGTCGGGTGCTCAATGACGCAGGCGAAGCCGATGCGTTGGTTACGTCAATGCAGTCCGCTCCGTCCGGCCTGCTCAGGATCAGTGTGGCGACCGATTTCGGCGTCAATCACCTGTCACCGGTTCTGTCCGAGTTTTTGTCAGCTTATCCCGATATCACCGTCAACATGGTCCTCAACAACCGCTACGTTGAACTGATCTCGGAGGGTTTCGACGTCGCGGTGCGTATCGGAGAGCTGGAAGACAGCACCTTGCGCGCACGCAAACTAACAGAAACCGTGAAACGAATGGTTGCTGCGCCAAGCTATATGGAAAAATACGGCTTGCCGCAGAAGATTGATGACCTGAACGAACATAAGCTGCTGCACTATTCCAGCCAGTCTTCGGGCAATGTCTGGAAGCTGACCGCCCCGTCGGGCGAAAAGCGTCAGGTTCGGACCGCCGGCTGGTTGAGCGTGAATGATGGGCAGTCTCTGCTGAACGCGGCGATCTCGGGCCTTGGGATCGCGCATTTGCCCAGCTACCTTTATGCCAGTGCGTTGAAATCCGGCAAAGTTCTGGACGCGATGCCATCTTTGCCAGACGAGGTTCAGGGGGTCTTTGCGGTCTATCCGCCTGGTCGCTTTACGCAACCCAAAGTACGTGCATTCATTGATTTCCTGGTCGAGTCCTTCAAGGACAGAGGACCAATGGATTGGTAATTTCTCCCCGGTGAAGACTGAACGGCCCGTACGAAAGTGCGGGCCTTTTTTTCAATTCACCAGCAGGACTGCCTCGACCCTTCGATTCTGATCACGGCCTTCTGGCGTCGCGTTCGTTGTCATCGGTGCCAGATACCCAATCCCGCGGGCCTCAAGACGACTTCCCGCAACGCCATGACCCTCGATCAATCGGACCCGGACAGCCTGCGCCCGCCCCGTGCTGACCGAGATATTCGCCTCGAGCGTGCCTGTATCGTCGGTGTTCCCGACAAGCGCCAGCCGAACATCAGGATTTTCGGACATGTAGGCCGCAATCAACCCCAGCGACGGAAACGGACCTTCGCCCAGCGTAATCTCTCCGGTTCTGAAATGCAGGTCGTCCAAAATGACATGACCGTTCTGCTCCAGCTCGGACAGCAGACCACCGGCCTGATTTACCGTTTCTTCGACAACCAGCGCAGGCGGTTCGGGTGCATCCACAGGCGTCACGCGGATCATCTGCACATAGCCATCGGGGGGGGTACGGCTGACCAGCAGACTCAGGGCCTCTTCGCCGCGTGTGGCGGACAGAAAGCGATAGTCCTGAATGGCCACATACATGTCGGGCGTGGGTACGACCTCGGTGCCAAAACGGAAATCGAAGCCACCGCAGGTAATCGCCTCGCATTCAAATGCTATATCAAAACCCTGATCCACGACTTGCTGACGCAGTGGCGCCAGTATCTGCAGCGTCGTACTGGACCCGGACTGCAATCGCCAAGTCAACCGCTCAACCCGGCCTTCAATCACGCGATCTGGGACTTTGCCCGATTCAAAGCGACCGATGGGCATGTCATAACTGTCCAGTGCACTGGTGCGATCGCTCACCAGACGCGACCCCGACGGCAAAGCAACTTCCTGCGCCGCCGCCGACCCCGCCAGCAACATGGATATCAGGACCGCGCGGCGGATCATCGGGCCTGCGCGTGATACGCGTCATTCGGAGCCATCGCTGTTGCGCTGGCGACCCGGTTCGACATGTTGAAAAAGCCTGTGACATTGGCGATGTCCCAGATATCGCGATCGCTGAACCCCACGTCGCGCAAAAGCTGGCGGTCGGGCTCCTCGATCTCGGCGCTGGCGGTTGTCATTTTGACCGCAAAGTCCAGCATCGCCCGTTGCCGCGCGTCCAGAGGCGCGACCCGGTAGTTCATCACCAACATCTCACCCAGTTGGGGGTTGCCCGACATCTGCCGCACCGCAGCCCCATGCGCCACAAGGCAGTAAAAGCACTTGTTGATTGCCGAAACGACCACTGCAATCATCTCACGTTCAAGCTTGGACAACCCGCTATCGGCCAACATCAGATCGTTATACATGGCGGTAAAGGTGTTCAGCTTGTCGACATCAAAGGCATAGGCCCGCAACACGTTAGGCACAAATCCCAGCTTTTCGACGCAGATATCGAAATACCTCTGCGTTTCGGGTGGCAGAGGATCAGCCATCGGTAAATTCAGCGCAGTCGGCAGAGGATGGTCGGTCACGTCAGGCTGTTCTCCTTAGATACACTGACGGTAATGGTATTCTCCGACGATCTCCATTCCAAGTGCCTGATAGAGACCATTGGCCCCAGCATTTGCCTTGGTGCAGATTACGCTTAGGGTTTGCGCGCCTTGTTCCTGCGCCCAGAACGCAGCTGCACGCATCGCCCATTTTCCCAGCCCGTGGCGACGATGATCGGGCAGGATCTCCAACGCATGGACCATGGCAATAGCGTCATGCATGGCGACAAAACCCGTACCTGCGGGTTGATCCGAACGCCTCAATAGCAGACCCGTTTTCGGCCCCGTAGCACGAGCCATCACGGCCAATCGCGCAGGTCCGATCCCGCCTTTGGCCCAGATCTCATTCATGATGGCCAGCGGATCCCAGATGGCAAAGGCTGTCACACGCGGAATCGGGATATCCGTCAAATGACCAACCGGGCAGGAATAGATATTGACGGGGTCCAGAACCTCATAGCCTCGGTTCTCGAGTTGCCGATCAAGCACCTCATCGCCGGGCCACAAACAAAAGATGCGCTTCTGACCCATCGCCAGCATCGCCGTCTCGGCCGAGTCGATCTGTGCCTCGGTCGCCGGTCCAAGAGCACTGGCTGCCGACACACGAGAACCGCCGCCCTGCCCTTCGCGCAGTTGAAACGGCCCAAGCCGTTCGTACCGTGCGGCAGGCCATGTGCCGTCAACGATACTGGCCCAGCGCGTCAAAGCTGAAGCTCTTTCGCAAGCCGGGTGATTGCGGCATCGACTTGCGGCCCATCGGTGCCTCGGACGACAATATTGGCACCGAAGACACCGTTGACCTGAAATGGATAGCTGCCAATCGCCAAATCTGGAAAATCAGCAGCCAAGACGGCCAGAGGCCCCGCGATGTCGCCTTCGCCGCGATTGACGCGCAGCGTCTGAGACAGTAGCGGGCTTCCACCGGTCAGGCCCGGCAAAACGCTGGCCACCATGGCCTGAAACACCGAAGGCACCCCGGCCATGACATGCACGTTCTCGATCGTGAAACCGGGTGCTGTCGATACCGGGTTGTCGATCAGGGTCGCGCCATCCGGGATGCGTGCCATGCGCAAGCGAGCCGCGTTCAGCTCTAACCCGGAATTTTTATAATGTGCTTCAAGCAGAGCCCGGGCGTCAGCGCGCACATCAATGGCCGCACCAAAGGCCCGTGCGATGCAATCGGCAGTGATATCGTCATGTGTCGGGCCGATTCCACCGCTGGTAAAAACATGGTCATGTGCGTCCGCCAACGCTTTGATGGCCGCCTCGATCGCCGGAGCGTCGTCGCTGACAATGCGCACCTCTTTCAGGTCGATGCCTTGTTTGGTTAGCTCACCGGCGAGATAGTGCATATTGGCATCGCGTGTGCGGCCCGACAGGATTTCATCCCCGATCACCAGCATTGCAGCGGTTGGATTGGCCATGGCGCATACCCTCTCTTGATCGACCCTACGGGCAGGTATAGGCCGTGGGACATGCGATTTGAAACCCCTCTTGTCCCCGCCCGCCTGATCCGCCGTTACAAACGCTTTCTCGCCGATTGCCAGCTGGAAGACGGGCGCGAGGTGACTGCCCATTGTGCCAATCCGGGCTCGATGATGGGGCTAGCGGAGCCTGGCCAGAAAATCTGGCTGGAACCCAATGACGACCCGAAGAAAAAGCTGAAATACGGCTGGCGGCTGGTCGACCATGAAAACGGGCATTTCACCGGGGTGGATACATCCGTTCCCAACAAAGCCTTGCGCGCCGCACTGCAGGCTCGTGACATCCCGGCTTTGGCTGCCTATGAAACCGTACGGCCCGAGGTCAAATACGGACAAAACAGCCGCGTTGATTTTCTACTGACCCAACCCGGCCTGCCCGACGCCTATGTCGAGGTCAAAAGCGTTACCTTGTCGCGCCAACCCGGTCTGGCCGAGTTTCCCGATAGCGTCACGGCGCGTGGCACCAAACATTTGGGCGAGTTGGCTGAGATGGCAACACAAGGACATCGGGCAATCATGCTGTATCTGGTGCAGCGCACCGATTGCGGCAGGTTTGCTCTGGCTGCAGACATCGATCCCGCCTATGTGGCAGCTTTTGAAGCCGCTAGAGGAGTGGAGCGGCTGATCTGCGGCACGACGATTTCGCCCCAAGGTGTTTGGGTCGACGCAGGCAAAGACTGGCAAATCACATAACTTAACCAGAGAACCGGAATTCGCCCAGATATGCACCGGTTTGCGGATTGAACCCGCGATAACTGCCATCTTCTGCCAGTCCCACGACCGCGCACAGCTTGCGGCCCTGTCGGAAAGTGGCCCAACGGCTGCAAATTTCACTCCCTTCCAACCACCAATCGCCAGTGTCCTGCCCCAGCTGCGGCACACGGATTTGAAATCCGCCGTCGCTATGTATCCGGGCGGATCCGGTGATATGAAACCGCTGAAACGCGATTTTGCGGTCCGTTGTCAACAAAGCAGACAGGTCATCCGCGGACAGCATCTGCACCTCCTCTCGGCACCCGGCAAGGACGCAAAGGGCGAGGATCAGGTTTCTTTTCAAACGTCGTGTCCTTTGTTGCACAGCGTGACTCTATCGTCATTCTGCGAGTGCGCAGATCACAAGATCGCGCGAAATTACTCGCCGACTGCCAATCCAATTGCATCTAAACTGCAGGCATGCTTGAATTTCTGCAGTATCAAACCATTTTTACTGATCTGCAGACCCGCGACCCATCGCCCTCTGGAACTTTCTGCACAAGCAGCGTAAACAAAGTGCTGCGCGAAACATTTGGAGCCTAGCGTCGATGAAAGAGCATCGTGGCCGCCTGACCAAGGACGGTATCCGCATCTATGAACAGGGTGACTTTGCCGGCATGCATGCGGCAGGGGCCTTGGCTGCACGGATTCTGGATGATATCGCCCCGCATGTGTTCCCGGGCCAGACCACCGGCGCGATTGACGGGTTGATCACCCAGATGGTCGAGGACGCGGGCGCGACCTCGGCAACCATTGGATACAAGGGCTATCAGCACGCCAGCTGCATCAGCGTAAACCATGTTGTCTGCCACGGCATTCCCGGCGACAAGCGGCTGAAAGACGGCGATATCCTGAATATCGACGTCACGGTTATTGTGGATGGCTGGTTTGGCGACACCTCACGCATGTATGTGGCCGGTAAGCTGCCCCGCAAAGCCGAGCGTTTGATTCAAGTGACCCATGACGCCCTGTTCAAGGGCATCGAGATGGTCAAGCCCGGCAACACCTTCGGTGATATCGGCCACGCGATTCAGGCCTATGTCGAGGCGCACCGGATGAGCGTCGTGCGCGATTTCTGCGGTCACGGTCTGGGGCGTGTATTCCACGCACCGCCCAACGTGTTGCATTACGGCCGTCCCGGCACCGGTGCCGTTCTGGAAGAGGGCATGTTCTTCACCATAGAACCGATGGTCAATCTGGGCCGACCCGAGACCAAGACGCTGGCCGATGACTGGACCGCCGTGACTCGCGACAAGTCGTTGTCAGCGCAGTTTGAACACTCGGTGGGTGTAACGGCCAATGGGGTCGAGATTTTCACCCTGTCACCGGGCGATATGTTCCACCCGACCTATTCGTCCTGATCAAGCGCCTGATCGCGGAGCAGTTTCAGCAACAAAGTTTCATCCCGCCACGGGATGACGGCGTCATGGATGAACACAGGGGCGCGCAAGGGCTTGCGCTCGGGGCTGGTTGAGGTGTCGGCATCCTGCGAAGGTGCCCAGAACGGAGGGGTGAGTGCGCGATCCATACTGCAGCTTACCACATCCGGGTCAGAGTCCCAAAATCACCGGAACTTGAGCCATATCCGTAAACAGCTCGGCCCCCAGATCGACCAGTTTTTGCCCTCCGCCCTGTGGCGCATAAGCCAGACAGCGCATATCGGCGCGCATTGCGGCGGTGACGCCGCTAGGGCTGTCCTCGATCACGACGGGAGCTTTCGCCCCAAACTGTTCAGCCGCCGTCAGAAACAGGGTTGGATCGGGTTTCGCCACCTTTAGAACATGGGCCGAGAAGGCCACATCCCGAAACCTGTCCCACAGTCCGTTTTGGCCCAGTGTGATCTGCATCTTGTCCGGACTGCCATTTGAGGCAACACAAAAGGGAACACCGCGCGCGTCCAGCGTGGCCAGCAGATCGGCAACACCCGGCATCAGGTCCACTCCGCCGCGCAGACGCGCGTAAGTCTCTGCATAGACTTCATCGACCCAATCCTGGGGCAGATCCGCGCCCAGCGCACGAGCTTTGTCGCGCACCCCGGTCATGGTGCCGCCAAGAAAGAACCCCACACTGTCTTCAAGAGTCAGGTCCAGCCCATAACGTGAAAGGTTTTCGACCAGCACCTGATTGGACAGCGGCTCACTGTCCACCAGCACGCCATCGCAGTCAAAGATCACCAGATCATGCATCCGTATCGCCCTTCCACATCAGCGTGATATGCGTATCGCCGTATTTGCGGCTATCTTGCAGGGTGAACCCTTCGGGCGGCTGCATGGGGGCGTTTTCCTCCCACACGATGAGGGCGTCATCGTCGATCCAGCCGGACAACGCGGCAATAGCCTTTTGGCCCATCGACTTGCCGTAAGGCGGATCGAGAAAGATCAGATCATAAGGCGCGCCGGTGTTTTCACCCAGCCGGGTTGCATCGCGGCGGATCAACTGGGTTCGGTCAGTACAGCGGGTCAGGTCGATATTCTTGCGGATTAGCCCCTGTGCCACGCGCCCGTCATCCACGAAGGTCACTTGAGCCGCACCGCGCGACAGTGCCTCAAGCCCCAGCGCGCCGGTGCCTGCAAACAGGTCCAGCACGCGCAGCCCGACAAAATCAATCTGGTGACTTAGGACGTTGAACAGACTTTCGCGCACCCGGTCCGTCGTAGGCCGCAAATGCGCCCCCGCATCCCCCTTACCGACCGAGGCCAAAGCCCGGCCCCGGAATTCTCCGGCGATAATCCTCACGCTTTGAGCAGCGGTTTCAGGTCCGCATTCGGGTCGGCCACCACGGCGGGATCGGCGGTTTTTCCTGCGTCGATCAGGCGTTTGCCAACCATATAAGCGCGCGGGTCGTTCATCGCGTCCACCGCAATCAGTTGATCGCCTTTGTAATACCAGAAGGACACCGTCAGCCCCTCACCCTGCCGGGTCACAACGCGATCATAGCCCGTGTTCAAACCGGCGATTTGCAGTTTGACGTCATACTGATCCGACCAGAACCACGGTGTCGCGGTGTAATCCTTGGCCGCGCCCAGCATGTTCTGGGCCACGATCTCGGCCTGATCAATGGCGTTGGGTACGCTCTCCAGACGGATACGCCCTTCGCCATGCGGGAAAGACGCGCAATCGCCCGCCGCCCAGATCGACGGATCCGAGGTGCGGCCATGGGCGTCGGTTTTGATGCCGTTCTCCAGCTCCAGCCCCGCCATTTCAGCCAACTGAGTCGCAGGCGCGATGCCCACGCCGACCACGACGAAATCAACGGCAATCTCGGTGCCATCGGTCAAAGTTGCGCCTGTCACTTTGCCATCTTCGCCCAGCAGACGGTCCAGCCCGACGCCTTCACGGATATCGGCCCCGTATCCGGAATGCAGCGCGCGGAAATAATCGCTGGTCTCAGGTGCGGCGACCCGTTGCAGGATGCGGTCTGCCATCTCGACCAAGGTCACCTTGACCCCGCGCTTGGCGCAGACCGCAGCCGCCTCGAGCCCGATATAGCCACCGCCAACGATCAGCGCGCGGGCGCCGTCGGTCACGCGCGGCTCCATCTCGTCGATATGGGCAAGATCGCGCACCACGTGTACGCCTTGCAGATCGCCACCAATCGCCGCAGGCAGGCGGCGGGGGTCGGACCCGGTGGTCAGGGCCAGTTCGTCATAAGAAATGACCTCATCGCCCAGTGACACGGTCTTGGCTTGCGGATCAATCGCAGTCACGCGCTGGCCCAGACGCAGGGTAATGTTGTTCTCGGCATAAAAGCTCTCGGGGCGCAGGAACAGGCGCTCCAACTCCATCTCGCCCAGCAGGTAAGCCTTGGACAAGGGCGGGCGCTGATAAGGCAGATACGGCTCGGCCCCGATCAGGGTGATATCGCCCTCAAACCCGTCTTTGCGCAGCCGCGCCACCAGCGATGCACCCGCCTGCCCGGCTCCGATCACGACAATATGGCTCATCTTCCCCTCACCCTGTCGAATTCCCGTGGTCTCCTCCACGCGACCACCTATATTGCGGCTAAGCCCGACTCTGCAAATCCAAACGACAGGAGCACAAAAATGATTTCAACAGGTGATACGCTGCCCGACGCCACACTGACCCAGATGGGTGCCGAAGGCCCCGAGGAGGTCCGGATTTCCGACAAGACAAACGGGCGCAAAGTGGTGATCTTTGCCGTCCCCGGCGCGTTCACGCCCACCTGCCATTCGGCTCATGTGCCCAGCTTCATGCGCACCAAGGATCAGTTCGATGCCAAAGGCGTGGACGAAATCATCTGCCTGTCGGTCAACGACCCCTTCGTGATGAAAGCCTGGGGCGAGGCCACAGGCGCGTCCGATGCGGGCCTGACCATGCTGGCGGATGCCGCGTCCGAGTTCACCAAGGCCATCGGTATGGATTTCGACGCTCCGCCGGCCGGGCTGATCGCGCGCTCGAAACGCTATGCGATGCTGGTCGAGGATGGCAAAGTCACCGCGCTGAACCTAGAAGAAAGCCCCGGCGCGTGCGAAATCTCTGCTGGTGAGGGCCTTTTGGACGTCATCTGATCCGGTTTGGCCCCGGTTCTGTCGGGGCCTTTGCCCTATTTAACTTGATAGATAACTCTGAACGGCAAATACTCGGCCTAGTTGTTCAGGGAGTTCTTTTATGAAGCTCAAGTCCATTACCCTATGTCTGGGCACGGCAGGCGCACTGGCCGCGTGCGGTCCGGCCCCCACACCCCAACAACAAGCCGCCCGCCAGCATGAGATCGCCTGCCTCAGCGGCACGGTCGGCGGCGCGCTATTGGGTGGCGTCATCGGCAATCAGTTTGGCGGCGGGTCCGGCAAGACGATCCTGACAGCAGCAGGGGCTGCCGTCGGCGGGATCGAAGGTCAGAAATTCGCGTGCTGAGGAGGACATCATGAGACTTGGGATTTTGACACTTGGCCTGACCCTGTTGGCCGACACCAGTGTGGCCGAAACCGTGGCAGAGCTGCATGAGAACGAACTGAAAGCCATCGACGCCAACAATGACGGTTTTCTGTCCAAAGACGAGTTCAACGCCTTTTCAGACTATGCATTTCAGGCGATGGATGAGGACAAGAGTGGCACGCTGGGTCTGGAGGAAGCCAAACCCTTTCTGGACATAAAGCAATTTCAAAGCGTTGACCGCAATCGGGATAACGTTATCTCTCGACCAGAATATGATGCGCAGATGACTGAGGATTTCTCATCTGCCGACAAAAACAGGAATGGTCAGTTGGACTAGGACCGCCCCAACCCGACAGGAGCGCGCTATGAAAAAATGGATTTCTCTGGGTGTTCTGGCTTTGCTTGCAGCGTGTGACGTGCCGCAAGCGCCGATTGTAACCGGACCGGATGGTCAGCAGCGGATACAAATAAACACCAGCGGGCTGACCTGTTATGACACGCGGTGTCTAGACATTAACCCGGCGGCGCGGTCGGTGCGATCGAATGGCCTTCGAGAAACTCGCATCCCGAAAAATATCGACGTGAGCAGTGGCACTGTAACGCCTGATGAATTCCGGCAAATGGGTGTGGCTGCCTCGCTGGCGGGTGGCGTCGGCTCGGCAAGCGACCGGGGTTAAACCAGACTGTCCATCTTTCGGGCCAGCTTTGCGTCCAGCGCCGACAATCCACCCACATCATGGGTAGACAAGGTCACCTCGACCGTACGGTAGACATTGAACCATTCGGGGTGATGGTTCCATTTCTCGGCAAAGATGGCCACTTGGGTCATCCAGCCAAAGGCGTGGACAAAATCCTGGAAGATGAAAGTCTTGGTGATTGCGTCCCGGCCTTCCACCATTGTCCAGCCATTTTGAAACAGAGGGTCCAGAAGGGGGCCGCGCGTTTCCGTTGACAAAAGTTCGGTCATTGCTGTTCCTCCGGGTTCGCTTTTCTGAACGGGCCGTAATCCGTCAGAATCTCGATCTCTTCTCCCACTGCGCGGGCCTCGGCGTCCAGATATTTTCGGATCGCGTCGGAAAAACCAGGGTCGTTGACCCAGTGAAGACTGTGCGTGCGCGTTGGCAGATAACCGCGGGCCAGCTTGTGTTCCCCCTGCGCGCCCGCCTCGACCCGTGACAAGCCTTGCGCAATGGCGATATCGATTGCCCGATAGTAACACAGTTCGAAATGCAGGCAGGCGTGATGTTCGATGCAGCCCCAATAGCGGCCATAAAGCGTCTCGCGCCCGATGAAATTCAACGCACCTGCAATTGGATATCCATCCCGTTCAGCCAGCACCAACGCCATGTCGTCGGCCATGGTTTCATGAGCGATGTCAAAGAACTGACGGGTCAGATAGGGGACCCCCCACTTACGTGACCCAGTGTCCTGATAAAACCGCCAGAACGCATCCCAGTGCTTTGGCCGTAGGTCATCGCCCGTGTAAGTGCGAATCTGGCCGCCAAATCCACAGGCCTGCGCACGTTCCTTACGGATATTCTTACGTTTGCGCGACGAGAGCGCCGCCAGAAACCCGTCGAAATCCGCATAGTCATGATTGAGCCAGTGAAACTGTTGCGAATGACGCACCATCAGGCCCATTTCTTCGCCCGCTTCGGCCTCGGCCTCGGTGCAAAAGGTCGCGTGGATGGATGAGACCTGATTATCCGCCGCCAGTTGCACCGCACCTTGTACGAGGGCCGACAGGCCGACGCCCTCATACCCCGGCCGCACCAGAAACCGTCGCCCCGTGGCGGGTGTGAAGGGCACCGCGATTTGAAGCTTGGGGTAATAGCGCCCGCCCGCATTCTCATAAGCGTGCGCCCAGTTGTGGTCAAAGATGTACTCACCCTGCGAGTGCGACTTGGCATACATCGGAGCCGCGCCGATCAGCATTCCATCCAGATACGCGGTCAGATATTGCGGTTGCCAGCCTGAGCCGCGCCCGACCGAGCCGCTGTTTTCCAGCGCCAACAAAAACCGATGCGTGGTAAACGGATCAAGTGGGCGACCGCCATCGGCAGCCTCGGGGCAGGCGCAACTGTCCCACTCTGCAGCAGGGATTTGCGACAGCGACCCCAGTACCCGAACCTCGATTTGCGCCTGATCCATGTGCCCTCCGCGTCTTGTCTTTATCTGTGACAGATGGGGTGGGGTTCAACCCGGGTGGGCGGCCAAATACCCCTCGAAGGTCACATTATCGGCAACCTTGCGGGCCTCTGCCTCTTGTTCGGGCGAGCGGATGGTCCAACAAAGGATCGGCACACCCTGCGCCTTCAACTCGGCCACACGGGGACGCGCCAGGTCTGCAGCCTCATGACTTATGAAACTGGCGCTGACCCGTTCGAAATCGGGAATGCTACGCAAATGGTCGCAGACTGCTTGCGGCAGATGTTCGACCTTGGGCTGATACGAACAGGTTGTGATGCCGCGCGGCAGATGGGGGGCAATTCGTGCCAGTTCGGCGACGGAATTAGGGTTGAATGACATCAGCGCCACGGCCCCGTCATAGCCCTGCAAAGCACGCACGGTGTCTTGCTCCAGAGGGCCAACATCAGTGCCCATCGCGCCATCCTGATCTTTCAATTCGATCAGCAGAGGCACTTGCCCGGCCACGATCTCAAGCACCTCGTCCAGCGTCGGAATACCGTCTGCGGCATGCAAAAGCTGCGTCGTCTGCGCCTCGGCCGCCGAGATTTGCTGAATCGGGCCAGAACGGCCCGTCAGACGGGTCATGTCATAGTCGTGAAACACCATCGCCCGGTTGTCGCTGGTGCGTTGCAGGTCAATCTCGATACCATATCCGGCCTCGACAGCCGCGCGAATGGCCGCCCGGCTGTTTTCCGGGCGGTTGTCCGAGAGGTCGTGCAATGCCCGATGCGCGATCGGAGCCTGCAGGAACACGTCAGGCAAGGCGGGTGTCATGCGACCTCGAAAATACCTTCGATCTCAACAGCCACGCCCAAAGGCAGCGCCGCAGCACTGACAGCCGAGCGCGAATGGCGACCAGCCTCACCCAGCGCTTCGACCAGAAAGTCCGACGCGCCGTTGATGACCTGTGGCTGTGCTGTGAAATCAGGGGTCGAGTTCACGAACCCTGTCAGTTTGATCACCCGCACCAGCTTGTCGATATCACCGCCACATGCCGCTTTGACTTGCGCCAGCAGGTTGATCGCACACACTTTGGCGGCTGCTGCACCAGCTTCGACCTCCATGTCATCGCCCAGCTTGCCGATGATCATCGAACCATCGTTCGAAATCTGCCCCGAAACATAGACGATGTTACCAACGCGCACGAAAGGCACATAGTTGGCCGCCGGTGCCGGCGCGTCGGGCAGTGTAACGCCCATGCTGTCCAGTTTTGCTGCAATGCTCATGTGATGGTCCTCACCTTAATTCGAGTCGGTCGGACGCTAACCGGGAAAGACCGGTTCGAAAAGCACCAAACCGCCGAATTAAGCGTCAATGGTGCTGTAAGCATGACTTCTCTTATTCTTTAGTGTTGAACTCGTGTCACTTTACCTTGACCTCTTAACCGGGTTACACGCTGGCTGTTTCAATAGATTTGTGAAACACCTATGTGACATTGAATTGCGCCGTTAGAAACGGCCAAAGGCAGTATTGATTGAACGTTCAGGCGCATTCGTTCCTGACGTGTTGGAGTGGCAAAGACCGTGCTAAGCAAAATCCGCTTGAGGCCCCTTATCCTCCTGTCCCTAGTGGCTACTCTCGGCGCCTGCGCTACACGCCCGCCGGAAGGCACCCCTCCGGGTGAGGTGTTTGACCCTTACGAAAGAAACAATCGGGGTATCCATAAGTTCAATCTGGGCGTTGACCGGTTTCTGTTCCGTCCCGCCTCGAAAGGCTATGTGAAGATCTTCCCCGATCCGGTTGTGACCAGTTTCAGCAATTTCGCGGAAAACCTGACCATGCCGGGGCAGGCGCTGGACTATCTGTTGCAGGGAAATCTGAAACAGTCAGGCAATGCCCTGCTACGCTTTGCAATCAATACTACCGTTGGCGGGGCAGGCTTATCCAAACCTGCGGACGAGTTGAACCTGCCGCCGGTTGACACCGACTTTGGCGAGACACTGCATGTCTGGGGTGTCGGAGAAGGCGCTTATGTGGAACTGCCACTATACGGCCCATCGACCCAGCGCGACGCAATTGGTGTTGTGGTCAATCTTTTCTCGAACCCGATCAACTTTTCGCCTGTGCGCCCGATCGACAATATCGGCGTCTATGCCGAGGTTGTGCGGCGCGCCGGGGATCGGGGTCGGTTCTCGGATACGGTCGACTCGATCCTGTATGAAAGCGCCGACAGTTATGCGCAGTCACAGACCATCTACCTGCAAAACCGCCGGTTTGAACTGGCGCGAGACGATGAAGACGCCTATCTGGGCCTATATGACGACCCCTACGCAGACATCGGAACCGACCCTGTCAGGGACCCCTACCTAGACCCCTACGAGGACCCCTATGCTGAATAACCATCTAAATCGACGCGGATTTGTCGCCACTGGCCTGGCCGGTGTTTTGATGGCCGCCCTGCCCGCCTACGCCCAGACCGAAGCCAGCGCCAAGGCGCTGGTGGTCAGTGTGGTGGACGATATCAACCGCGTGATCGCCTCGGGCAAGTCCGAAAAGTCGATGATCCGCGATTTCGAGAAGATTTTTGCGCAATATGCCGACGTACCAATTATGGCACGTTACGTGTTGGGGGCCGATGGCCGATCTGCCAGCCCGGCGCAGCTGCGACAATTCACCGACGCCTTTCAGGGCTATATCTCGAACAAATATGGCCGCCGCTTCCGTGAATTCATCGGCGGTCAGGTCACCGTGCGCAACGCCCGCAAGATCAAAGCAGGGTATGAGGTGCGCACCTCGGTTAAACTTCAGGGCTCGTCCCCGTTCGAGGTGACGTTCCTGGTGTCGGACAAATCGGGCCGTGACCGGTTTTTCAACATGTTCATCGAAGGGGTGAACATGCTGCTGACCGAGCGCACCGAAGTTGGCGCGCTGCTGGACGCGCGCGGAGGCGATCTGAACCGTCTGATCAAGGACATGAAGCAGAACAAGCTGAGCTGATCGGGTTCACATGACAAAAGCGCCGCGCGACCCCCATCGCGCGGCGCTTTTTTTGTTGGCGCTTGAACACCCTTAGTTCAAGCGCTCGCCGGTTTCTTTGGCGAAGTACGACACTTTGCTCATGTCGAAGGCGAGGTTCAGAGGTTTCCCCGCCTGCGCGCTGGTTTCCGCGTGCAGACGCGCCGTGACCTGCTTGCCGCCCAGCTCCGAGACCACATAGGTGTCGGCCCCTGCAGGTTCGACCATATCGACGAGACATTCAGCCTCTTGCACACCGTCGCCTGCGCGGAACCCGGCTTCGGCGATGTCTTCGGGACGCAGGCCCAGGATCACGTCCTGCGGAAGGGCCAGATCACGCGACTCCGTCAACAGCAGGTCGCCACCCTCACGCGCGATGGCGATCTGGGTGCCCGAACCATTCTTGCGCGCCTGTGCCGGGATCAGGTTCATCGCGGGTGAGCCCATGAAATCCGCCACAAACAGATTGGCCGGGTTGTTGTAGATCTCGGCCGGGGTGCCGATCTGCTGCACCACCCCACCTTTCAACACGACGATCTTGGTCGCCAGCGTCATCGCCTCAATCTGGTCGTGGGTGACATAAACGATCGACGCATCCAGCGTCTGGTGCAGTTTCTTGATCTCGGTGCGCATCTCGACCCGCAGCTTGGCGTCGAGGTTGGATAGCGGTTCGTCGAACAAGAACAGCTTCGGATCGCGCACCAGCGCCCGACCCATGGCCACACGCTGACGCTGCCCACCTGACAACTGGCTTGGGCGGCGGTTCAGCAGTGGTTCGATCTGCAACAGCTGTGCGACCTCTTTCAGCTTGGCATCCTGCGTTGCCTGATCGACCCC
Organism: Ruegeria sp. SATB045; assembly: GCF_059613525.1. Taxonomy (NCBI): domain Bacteria; kingdom Pseudomonadati; phylum Pseudomonadota; class Alphaproteobacteria; order Rhodobacterales; family Roseobacteraceae; genus Ruegeria; species Ruegeria sp. SATB045. The sequence goes on from NZ_JBXWSR010000036.1 coordinate 80,142, forward strand.
GCGCACTTTCATGCCAAAGGTGATGTTCTTGGCCACGGTCATGGTCGGATACAAAGCGTAGGACTGGAACACCATCGCGATGTCGCGGTCCTTGGGGCTGACATGGGTCATGTCATTGCCACCAATGGACAGGGTGCCGCCAGTGATCTCCTCCAACCCCGCAATGCAGTTCAGCAGGGTGGACTTGCCGCAGCCCGAGGGGCCAACCAGCACCAGGAAATCGCCCGGCTCGATCGAGATGTTGATGTCCTTCAGAATCTCGGTCGCACCGTAATTCTTGTAGAGTTTGTTGATATCAAGGATGGGTGCCATGGGTCTTATCCCTTCACAGAACCGGCGGTCAGGCCGCGGATGAAATACTTACCGGCAACGACATAGACGAGCAGCGTCGGTAGGCCCGCGATGATCGCGGCGGCCATGTCGACGTTGTATTCTTTGACGCCGGTGGTGGAGTTTACGATGTTATTCAGTGCCACGGTCACGGGTTGCGTGCCCGCCTGGCTGAACGACACGCCAAACAGGAAATCGTTCCAGATCTGCGTGAACTGCCAGATCACGGTCACAACGATGATCGGCAGCGACAGCGGCAGGAAGATCGACCAGAAAATCCGCAGGAACCCAGCACCATCGACGCGCGCGGCCTTGGTCAGCTCGGACGGGATGGTGACATAGTAGTTGCGGAAAAACAGCGTGGTGAAACCCAGCCCGTAGATCACATGGACAAAGATCAGGCCCGGGATGGTGCCGGCGATCCCCATCATGCCCAACAGGCGCGCCATCGGCAGCAAAACCACCTGAAACGGAATAAAGCAGCCAAACAGCATCAGCGAAAAGATGATGTTCGCGCCTTTGAACCGCCATTGCGCCACGACATAGCCGTTCAACGCGCCGAGCAGGGTCGAGATCGCCACCGCAGGCACCGCGATCAGAACCGAGTTCCAGAAATATGGCCGCAGGCCTTCGCACTGAATACCGGTACAGGCACCGGACCATGCGGTTTTCCAGGCATCAAAGCTGACCTCACGCGGTAAGGATATCAGGGATCCGGTACGGATTTCCTCAAGGCTTTTCAGCGATGTGGTCAACATCACGAACAGCGGCATCAGGTAATACAGCGCAAAGAGGCCCAGCAGGACGTACAGCAACCAACGCAGGGCAATCTTGCCAGCGGCACTTTGGCTACGAGGTTCGGTTTGGGATTGGGGCATCGACAGATCAGTCATTTTTCGCCCTCAGCTCTGAGTAAAGATAGGGAACGACGATGGCAAAGACGACCAGCATCATGATCATCGCGGATGATGCCGCCTGACCAATATCGCCGCGCGAGAACGCCATGGCGTACATGTAGGTGGCTGGCAGATCGGTTGCGTAACCGGGGCCACCACCCGTGAGGGCGATGACAAGGTCAAAGCTCTTGATCGCGAGGTGGGCCAGCACGATGAAGGCCGACAGGAAGATCGGAGCCATCGACGGGATGATAATCGCCGTATAGATGCGCCATGTTGGGATACCATCGACTTGGGCTGCCTTGATAATCTCACCATCGACCGAACGCAGGCCAGCGAGAAACAGCGCCATGACGAAGCCCGAGCTTTGCCAGATCGCGGCCATCACGATGGTGTAGATGGCATAGTCCGGGTTCACCAGCCAGTCGAACTCGAAATTCGTGAAACCCCAACCCTGCACCATGGATTCGATGCCTAGGCCCGGGTTCAAAATCCACTTCCACGCGGTGCCAGTCACGATCATCGACAGCGCCATCGGGTACAGATAGATCGTCCGGATGGCCCCTTCGACACGGATTTTCTGATCCAACAGGATCGCCAGCAACAGGCCCAACACCATCGCAATCACGATGAACAGCGCGCCAAAGATATACAGGTTGTTGATTGCCGTATCCCAGCGGGGCGAGTCGAACAGGCGTTCATACTGGATGAATCCCTTGATCTCGTATTTCGGCAACAGTTTCGATCGGGTCAGTGACACCCAGGCCGTCCATCCGATAAAGCCGTAGACAAAGATCAATACGGCAATGAACGACGGTGCCAGCACCACCTTAGGAAGGTGGTTTTCCAGCCATTCGGACATGATTTCCTCCGGGGAAAGATGCTCTGCCCCGTCAGTATAAGGGGCAGAGCGATTTGGATCAGTAGCTGTTAGCCACTGCCGCCGCCAATTGCTGAACCGCGTCAGCCGACGACATATCCGAGTTGAAATGCGCGGTCACAACATCCGTGATCGCACCAGACTGCGACCCGCGCAGCGCCATGCCGTGGGCATAAGACGGCAGCAGCGAGCCTGCAGCAGAGGTCGAACCCATATCTTCGGCCGACAAGTTGGCACAGATGTCAAAGTCATCCAGTGCCACGTCGGTCCGTGCCGGGATCGAGCCTTTGTTCAGGTTGAACACTTTCTGGAAGTTCGGTGCGACGATCAGCTTGGCCAGCAGGTCCTGACCGGCTTTCTTGTCATCTCCGTCCACATCGAACATGGCAAAGCTGTCGACATTGTACAGATAGCCGTCACCGGGGGTCGAGGCGCACAGGAAATCCTCGCCGGGTTTTTTGCCCGCCGCCAGGAACTCGCCCTTGGCCCAATCACCCATGATCTGGAACGCCGCCTCACCGTTCATGACCATCGCAGTGGCCAGGTTCCAGTCGCGGCCCGAGAAGTTCTCGTCCACATAGCCGCGCATTGTGCGCATCTGGTCAAACACCTGCACCATCGTATCCGAGGTCAGCGCCTCGGGGTCCAGATCAACCAGCGCTTTCTGGAAGAACTCGGGACCGCCAATGCCCAGTACCACGGTTTCAAAAACGGTCGCGTCCTGCCATGCCTGACCACCATGGGCCAGCGGGATCACACCTGCGGCTTGCAGCTTATCCGCGGCAGCGTTGAATTCGTCCCACGTGGTCGGCATCTCGATGCCATTTGCGGCCAGAACGTCGGCGTTGGCCCAGATCCAGTCAACGCGGTGTACGTTCACAGGCGCGGCGCACCACGTGCCCTCGCATTTCATATGGCCCGCAATTGAGGCGGGCAGAACGTCTGCCCAGCCTTCGGCCTCGGCCACAGATGAGATATCGGCCAGCACGCCTTCTTCATACCATTCCTGAATGGCGGGGCCTTTTAGCTGAACCGCCGTCGGCGCGTTGCCCGACAGAACGCGAGCGCGCAACGCGGTCATCGCGGCATCACCGCCACCACCGGCCACGGGCATATCGGTCCAGCTGCCACCATTGGCCGCGAATTCCTCTTGCAGGACGGCAACCGACTTGGCCTCGCCCCCCGATGTCCACCAATGCAGAACTTCTGCCTGGGGGCCCGCCAACACCGACGATCCGGCCACAACAGCCAGCGTCGATACGGTGGCAAATGCAAAACGTTTCATTTCTTGTCTCCTCCCTAGAGAACGAAGTGACTGCCGCAGCAGCGATGTCGGCCATACTGGGGCGCACAGGCCGTCTGGCAACTTGGAATCCGCGCCAAACCCGTGCATCAGCCCAATTTTTCACCGCTTCTGTTACCGCGTGTTACGTTGACATTGAATCTGTTTCCGTTCGTTACAATTGACGATATCGGAGGAACAGTGACTGGGAGGACAAACCGCGTGAGTATCCCGCGACTTTTGGTGGTGGATGACGACCCCGAGATGCGGGCGATGATGACCCAGTTCCTGCAACAGAACGGGTTCATCGCCCTGCCCGCCAGTTCTGAAAATGAAATCCGCAGCCACCTGAACACCGGCCGCATCGACCTGATCCTGCTGGACGTGATGCTGGGCGATGAAAACGGCGTCGAGATCTGCGCCCGCCTGCGCGCCGAACAGGATGTGCCGATCATTCTGGTCTCGGCCCTCTCAGCCGACCATCAGCGCATGGCGGGGTATGAAGTCGGGGCCGATGACTATATCGCCAAACCCTTCAACCCTCAGCTTCTGCTGGCCCGCGTGCGGGCGGTGATGCAACGGGCGCGGCGGTCATCGTCACTGGCCTACCGCCGCCGCATCCACAGCTTCCGCTTTGACGGCTGGCTCTATGATGGCAAACGCGATGAGGTGCATTCGCCCGAGGGCTATTTGGTGGCGCTGTCACAACGTGAGACGGCGTTGCTCAAGGTTTTGCTGGCCAATCCGCATATCCCCCTGACCAGGGATGAGATCGTCGCCGCGCTGGATGTCACCGGCGGCACCGACAAACCCGAGGCGCAGGGCCGCGCCATCGACATGCTGGTCGGGCGGTTGCGGTCAAAGATCGAAGTCAACCCGAAGGACCCGCAGATGCTGCGCACCGAACGCGGCGTCGGCTATGTTTTTGCCGCCGACGTGTCGGTGCAAGAGGAATGACGCTGCGCCTACGCAATTTAGGCTGGTTTTGGGTGATCTCAGCCTTCGCAACAGGGCTGGTATCGGCCAGCCTGTGGTTTGCTTCGGCCCGCGCCTGGAATCAGTTCCTGACGCAATCCTTCGTCGCGGGGTTTACGGTTTACGAAGACCTGCGCACCGGAATGGCCCCAGCAGCCCCGCTGTCCATTACGCCCTTGTCACCGGCGGATGCCGTCCTGGCCGATAAGGGAGAGTTCCAGCAATTGCCTGGGTCTTCGGGCCGTCGGTTCCTGACCAACCTTTCGATCCTGACCGACAGTTCAGCGCCGCTCAACGGGCGTGAATTGACGCTGGCGATCCTGTCCGATCGTCTAGTCTATCCGGTGTCAGATATCGTCTCGCGTAGCGATCAGACAGGGCCCGAGAAGATGGGTAACCTGACACGATTGCTGGCCACCTATTGCAGCGAGCCGATCCTGATCGCGCAGTTTGGACGTGGGCCATGGTACCGCGTGGACGGAACCGGTATCTGGGGGTGCGGCGCGGCCCCGACCGATCTACGCCTGCCTGCGATATTGCTGGGAATCGTAGCGCTGGCGGTGATCCTGACCTCGGTCGGTAATGTGTCTGACACGTTCACCCGGTTTGCCCATGCCCTGCGCGACCGTCGGAGGCGCGGAGGACCCGATAGTTACGACGCAGATGGCCCGACCGAGCTGCGGGACATCGTGTCTGCCGTAAACGCCCATCTCGATGCCGAGCGCGCTCAGTTGGAACAACGTGCCACTGTCCTTTCGGGCGTCAGCCATGATCTGGGAACCCCTGCAACCCGAGTCCGATTGCGCGCTGCGCTCATCGCGGATGACGAACTGCGTGAAAAGCTCGAAGCGGATGTGGATCAGATGACAGGCATGATCGAAAGTGTCCTGACATACACGCGCTCCGAACTGAGTGTCGAAGAGCCTCGTCAGATTTCACTGACATCCCTGGTCGAGTCGGTTGTCGACGACTATCAGGATATGGATCGCCCCGTGACCTTGCAGAACATTGATCCTGTTGCGGTTGAAGGTGCGCCATCCGTTTTCATGTCCCGGCGCGGGCACGGCACCTTGCAGGAAGCGCGGCGCATGCTGGTCACCGCCAGACCGATTTCGCTGAAACGCGCCTTGACCAACCTAATCGACAACGCGCTGAAATACGGCCGCCATGCCGAGGTCCAGCTTGAAACCGACGCGCATTCTGCCACGATCACGGTCGAGGACAAGGGCACTGATCTGTCGGTTCAGGATATCGAAGCTCTGATGGCCCCTTTCCAGCGTGGAACCAATACAGGGTCGTCAGACGGGTTCGGCCTGGGTCTGACCATTGCCGCGACGGTCGCGGAACAGCACGGCGGCGCGCTGCGGTTCGAGGCCGGAGATCAGGGGTTGCGCGCCCGATTGACGATTACACGGCACTGATCTGTCAGGCCATGTAACTTCGGACCAAGGCGCTTGCGATCAACGACCATCCGTCCGCAATTACAAAAAACGCCAGCTTGAACGGAAGTGAGACCGTGGCCGGCGGTACCATCATCATACCCATCGACATCAGCACCGCCGCAACGACAAGGTCGATGATCAGGAACGGCAGAAAGATGAGAAAGCCGATCTGAAAAGCGCGCGCGATCTCGGACAGCATGAAAGATGGCATCAGGATCGACAGCGGAGCATCCAGTGACACATCGACTGTATTGCCTTCTGGTCGAAGCGCAGCCATTGCGTGAAATGTATCGGGGTCCAGCCTTGCGGCCATGAAGGCGCGAAATGGCTGCAACGCCCGTTCCAAAGCAGGCTCAACCTCCATCGTTTCATTGACCATGGGACGGATGCCAGTGGTCCAGGCTTCGGTAAAGACGGGCTCCATTATGAAATAGGTCAGAAACAAAGCCAGGCTGACGATCAGCATGTTGGGGGGCGATTGTTGCAACCCGATCCCTTGCCGCAGAATTGCCAGTACCGTGATCAGAAACGGGAAGCAGGTGATCATGATCGCCAATCCGGGTGCCAGGCTGAGAACGGTGATCAACAGGATCAACTGGACCGTCCGAGCCGAGATCGAGCCCCCATCCTCCAGCGACAAAGATAGCTCCTGCGCCATGGCAAAGGACGGAGTCATCCCTATCAGCGCAACGATAAGCCACGGCAATACGCGCATCAGCCGATCCCGTTCTGCAGGTCAGCAATCTCGGTCAGGCGTACAGCCAGTTGGCCCGGCTGATCCCCTTCCAACTCTTCCAGAAGACCCCGTGCAACAAGCTGGTCGCCGACATAGAGGTCGACCGGGTCCTCGATACGTTTATCCAACGTGAGCACCGCATTCTCACCCATGTTCAACAGGTCGCGGATCAAAGGTCGGGCGCGCCCCACGGATACGGTGACTTCGATCGGAACAGACTCGAACGGATTGGCTTTCTCTGGTTTTGGGGTATGGGGATCACTCATTGCTCATTGCCTCTTTTGCCTCAAATACATACGCGTCGAACGCCCCGGCGACCGATGCCAGCAGCCCATCAGTATCAACTTCACGCTGAGCCACGCCGACCTGCAGCCTTGCCTGTCCGGCTTCGAGCGAGGGATCTTCGATCACCTTCACCGCCGTTGACAGGCTGGGTGGGATCAACTTCTGAACCTCAACCGCGCGCCCCTTGGGAACAAACACTTGCATCGGTTGTCCGATCTGTTCCTGTGCCATCTCGCTGAGCTGTTCAACCAACCGCGCGGCGAACCCGCGATCTAGCGTGTCGGGCAGAACCGCGTTCACAAGGCTGTTGAACATGGGCTCCAGCGACAAAGTCATACGCGTCACGGCTTCATGGTAGGTGAAGGACATGTCCTCCAACGACTTGGCCAGCTCGGCTGAGACTTGCTTACGGCTTTGCTCTTGCGCTTGCAGAGCGTCTTCCCAACCTGCGCTGTAGCCTTGTTCGAATGAGGCCAACCGCTGTTCTTCAAGCGCGTCTTCATCCAACAGGTGGAGCTTTCCTCCACCGGTTTGCAGAGTGAAATCTTCAAGAAGATGGGCTATCGACATCAAGCACGCTCCTCACCTTCTTCAAGCCAGCTGCGCAGGATTTCCACGGTCTCTTCCTGCTTGTCGCCGATCATCGTTCGCAACCGGTCCACAGGGTCGGTGCCGGGCGCGTTGGCGAGAGTCGGAACATCACCTGCCGAAGCTTGTCCAGGCAGCGACTGGTATTGGCCAACTTCATCGGTCGCGATCTCTCCGGTCAGGTATGCTTCGGGTTCTGTCGCGGAACCTGCCGGCAACAAGGCAGGCACGGCGGCCGGTTTCATCAGAATGGGTCGAATGACAAACAGGGCAAGGATCAGCGAAACCGCTGCCAGAATGGTCATCTGGATCAACGACATCGCATCAAGATGGATACTCCCCCAAATCGAGGAAGAAGCCACGGTTCCCTGCGGTTCAACCACGGGCAAATTCATGGACTTCAGTGTTATAACATCACCACGCTCGGCATCGAAGCCAACAGCTGAAGCGACAAGCTCTTTCAGTGCTTCCATCTCGACTTCCGGCATCGGCACAAAGCTCTCGACGCCACTTGCGTCTGACGATGTCGTACCGTTTACCAGAACAGCAACCGTCAAACGTTTGATGGCTCCTGGCGCGTTGTGGACCTCCAGCTCGGTTTCCGAAACCTCATAATTCACCCGCTCGCGCGTTTGGGTTGCGTTCGAATTCGATTCATCGCCACCGGCCCCGTCCCCATCCGGCAAGTTCGATGCAACGGTCACATCAGCAGATTGGTTACGGGCACTATCCGATCTTTCTTCGACATCGGTACTGATTGCGACACGCCCATTAGGGTCAAATCGACGCTCACGGATCGATTCGGTTTTGGTGACGGTGTCCACGCTGACTTCGACCACTGCGTTGCCGGTCCCCACGCGGGCTTCAACCAGGCGCAGAACACGCTCGCGCAGCTGTTGGGCTTTGTCGTCGGCCGTATCGCCCGCCACAGGATTGTCTTGCGCACCAATGACCGCACCATTCGAGTCGATCACAGCGACGTTTTCCGGCGCCAAGCCACTGACAGCGGACGACACAAGAAAGCGGATTGCCTTGGCCTGATCCGAAGTAATGTCGGCCCCTGAGGATACCAGATAGACCGATGCCGTCGGAGCAACGATGCGTTGGAACGGATTCGAGGATCCGTTCGCGATATGAACCCGTGCCTGACTGATGTGCGGACCACCGACAATGGTACGTGCCAGTTCCCCCTCTTTCGCGCGCCAGTACGCAGCGTCGAACATCTGGGACGTCGTGCCAAAGCCGCTCAGCGAATCCAGCAGCTCATATCCCCTATTTCCGTTCGCAGGCAGTCCATCACTGGCCAGGGTCATGCGCAGTTCATCACGCTGCCAACCCGGTACATAGATCGAGCCGCCGCGAATCTCATACGGCACACCACGCTGGTCCAGCGACCGCACGATATCGCCAGCTGCGCCACTTTCCAGCCCCGCATAAAGCAAGGTCATCGACGGCGCGCTTACCAGTCGCGACATCGTTAGAACCCCAAGAAACACCAGCACGACTGCACCGGCAACGATGATTTGTTTACGCCTGTCCAAACTTGCCCAGACAGTCCCGATCTGCTGCACGCTCACCTCCGACTCGCCGGCATTCTGCCCGGCACATCCCTTGTTTGAACGATTGCCCTTAACAATCGGTTAGTCCCTGCCGGGTTATGACAGTTGCGGAACGGATGAATGAGGACGTCATGACCGACGCGACTGCAGAACAGACAGAAGAGGCTGAAAAATCAGGGAAAAGTGGGTTGATTATCGGTGCGATTCTAGCCGTGGCCGGGGCAGCTGGCGGATACTACCTGACCACGTCGGGAATGTTGCCCTTTGGCCCGAAACCAACCGCTGACGCACCTATGAAAGAAGGTACGGAAAAACCTCTCAAGGCCCTGCCCGACGTGGTTTTTGTCGATCTGCCGCCGGTCATCGTTTCGATCAAGTCGGGCGATTCGCGGCACCTGAAGTTTCATGCGCAGCTTGAGGTGAATCCAGAACACCTGAGCGACGTTGAAAAAATGAAGCCGCGAATCATGGACGTCCTGAATGGATATTTGCGTGCCGTTCAAGTTGGGGATCTGGAAGATTCCCTGGCGCTGATGCGCATACGCGGCCATCTGCTGCGTCGAATCGGGATCGTCGTCGGAGAAGACCGCGTGCGCGATGTTCTCGTGATGGAATTCGTACTGAACTAGGAGGCGAAATTGGAATTGATCGCAGATATTTTTCTGGTTGCCGGCGCTCTTGGTGCAGGCCTGTATTGTTTTGTTCTATCGCGCCGCCTCAGGCGTTTCACGGATCTTGAAAAAGGCGTTGGCGGAGCGGTGGCCGTTTTGTCTTCGCAGGCGGACGAACTTAAGAAATCACTGGATTCGGCTCGTGCGACGTCAGATCAGGCCAGTGATGAACTCAAGTCACTAACTCTCAGAGCGGAATCTGTGGCCCAGCAGCTAGAGTTGATGATGGCGTCGATGCACGACGTCATTCCAGAAAAAGACGAGGTTGAAGAAACAGACACAGCAGGGGCGACCGAAACCGCTTTTTTACCGAAGGACGAGGTTTCGACAGAACCCGAATCCACGACCGAGCTGACAGAAAAGCCCGAGCCCAAACGCGCGATGGGTCTCATGTTTATGCGACATACGCGCAAAATCGGTGAGGGAACGGCATGACTCGCAAGGCTTCCAACCGGCCCAAAGGTGGCGTTCTTACAGTGATCTCGTTGTTGATGGTCGGGTCTGCAGCAATCCGCGTTGGGCTTGAAGCCGGACCTGCTTTGGCTAAGGCCGCTGAGCCGTCGGTCACTGCCGCGAAGCCGATAATGGACGACCATCCCAGAACCCGAGAATTGCTAACTGCTTTGTTGCGCCGCGAACAAGCATTGAAAGAGCGTGAGGCGGCGATTTTGGAAAAGGAAAGAGCCCTCGATATCGCTGATCAGGCGATCGAGACACGCCTTGTTGCATTACAGGACGCCGAAACGAGCCTTCGGGAAACGTTGTCCTATGCCCAAAAAGCAGCAGAGACCGATTTGACGCGGCTGACCGATGTGTACCAAAGCATGAAACCGATAGACGCCGCAGCCTTGTTTGAGACAATGGATCCGGGTTTCGCAGCAGGTTTTTTGTCGCGCATGCCGCCGGACGCAGCTGCCGGCGTCCTTGCCGGGCTCAGCCCCGAGGCGGCCTATACGATCAGCGTCATCATGGCGGGGCGAAATGCCGCCGCCCCTCAGGAATAAACTCTATGTCCTTTAATCCCGCATTTGACTTCGTCGGAGAGCCCACATGATCGGAATAATCGGAATCGTCGTCATTTTCGCCATGGTGTTCGGCGGCTATTTGGCTGCGGGCGGCAAAATGACGATCATCCTTAAGTCATTGCCATTCGAGATGATGATGATCGGAGGCGCGGCCGTGGGCGCCTTTTTGATCAGCAACGACATGAGCGCCGTGAAACACACCATCAAGGATATGGGCAAGGTTTTCAAAGGTCCAAAGTGGAAACCCGAAGACTATCGCGATCTGCTTTGTCTTCTGTTTTCGATGATCCGTATTGCCAAGGCGAACCCGGTCGAGGTCGAACAGCACATTGAAGACCCTCAAAACTCGTCTCTTTTTTCCGCCTATCCCAAGATCCAATCGGATAAGGAAGCCGTTGACCTGATTTGTGACACAATGCGATCCGCGTCGATGAATTACGACGATCCGCATCAGGTCGAGGAAGTTCTGGAAAAGCGGATGGAGGCGAATTTCCATCACGCCATGCATTCCAGCCATGCTTTGCAAACGGTGGCCGATGGCCTGCCCGCGTTGGGTATCGTTGCTGCCGTTCTGGGGGTTATCAAGACAATGGGCTCGATTGACCAACCACCCGAGGTATTGGGTAAGTTGATCGGTGGTGCTCTAGTCGGTACGTTTCTAGGGGTTTTTCTGGCTTATGGTCTGGTCGGACCCTTCGCTGGCAAGCTGAAGGCCGTGGTTGAAGAGGACAACCATTTCTACCAGTTGATCAAGGAAGTACTGGTCGCCAATTTACACAACCATAATGCCGCGATGTGTATCGAGGTTGGCCGACAGAATACACCGACGCATAACCGCCCCGGCTTCTCGGAACTTGAAGAGGCGCTGAAAGAGCTTAAGCAGGCAGCCGCATGAAAAAGTCCTGGGGCATAGCGGCCATTTTGCTTGGGGCGGCTCAAGCCGTTTTCGCCGAGGAATTGACCGTCCGGACGGGTGAACATGATGGTTATACCCGATTGGTTGTACAGATCCCGCCTGATACCGGCTGGATTCTGGCTCAAACGAAAAATGGTGCCCGCCTCGACGTGGCACTCGATGACGTGACTTTCGAAACTGGATCTGTGTTCCGCCGTTTAACGCAAAACCGCCTGTCGACATTATCACAAAAGAAACCGGGGGATGCGCTAGAGTTGCAATTTGGTTGCGACTGTGTGGCGTCCTCATTTCTTTACAAAGACACGATGATCGTGGTGGATATTGCGCCCGCTGCCTCCCTTCCACCGCTCAGCGAAGATATCCCACCGCCTTTGCTCCCCAAAGCGGCTGTGCAGGAAAACCCGCTTGAGACAGTCCGGAAAACCGAGGTGGTGGCGCTTCCCTTGCTTAATTTGAACGCGCGGCAATTTGAAAATCAGCTATCCACAAAACTGCTGCAAGGTGCAGACCGTTCTATCGTCGATCTGAACCTTACTCCTGCTGGCCCGATCAACCGGATTCCAAAACGCGCCTCTTCTGCCTTCAGATCTGGAGGCGAATATCAACGTCACCTCAATTCTTGACGAATTGAATGATCTGCTTGGCCCAAATCTCATTGAACTTGAACGTCAGCCGTCCTGCATTACCAACGCCGAGATTGGGTTTGACACCTGGTCTGACCTGCGACCGTTCTCGAAACAAGTGGCAAGCGCCCGCGCCGCTCTGTTTCATGAATTTGACCGCGTCGATCGCGCACGCGCGTTAGGGCTTGCGAGGCTCTATGCCTATCACGGGTTTGGCGTTGAAGCGCTCGCCATGTTGGACCTTGCGAAGCCTGACGAAAGCGAGCGGCATATGATTGTAACAATCGCCCAGATTCTCGACGAACGCTCGGTGGATGAGCCGAACCCGTTTCAGAGGCAACAGCGATGCGACAGTGACGCAACCTTTTGGTCTGTATTGTCGGAAGGCGTACTAGCAAAAGATGCGCAACTGACGTCAATCGAACATGCATTTGCTCGTCTACCTGATCATTTGCGCAAGCAAATTGGCCCCAGACTGTCGGAAATTATGGTGGAAGGCAGCCAATTGGAAGCCGCAAGACGGGTGCTTCGATCCGTTGATCGGGTTGAGAACACCAGCAGCGCCGATACGTCCAAAGCCAAAGCAGCGATAGCTAAGGCGGAAGGCGACGGCCAAGAAACAGAGCTCCGTCTGAAAGAAGCAATCGAAGCGGAAGATGCGGGTTCCGAAGCGCCCCTTTCTTTGGCGCGCCTTATTGAAAAACGTTGGTCTGAACGCGGTGCGGTTTCACCCAAGGAATTGGGTTTGGCTGCGGCCTTTGAGATAGAATATCGCGAGTCCGAGATGCATCCAATGTTACAGCGTGCGCATGCGGTTGCACTAAGCCTAAGCAATGATTTCGATCAGGCGATGAATACCGCACTGCAAATACCCGATGGGCAAGACCGCGAGGGAGCCGTTAACCGCGTTGTGCAAATTCTGGTTGAGCGGTCCGAGGACATAACATTTCTGCGCCATACAATCGGCTTATCCGGCAATGTCTCGAAGGTTTTGACCACTGAAACCGCTGTCTCTGTCGCAGAACGTTTGGTAGAACTTGGGTTCGCCAGCCGGGCATTTGCGCTAGCGAACCGGCCTCAGGACACGTCTTTTAGGTCCAAAAGAGCAAGGCTTAGGGCGCATTCATCAATACTGCGGGGACGTCCACATCAAGCTTTGCTGGAGTTGGAGGGAGACATATCCCAAGACGCGTTGGCTCTTAAGACGCGGGCCTCGCAGGACATCGGGGATTTTGTACAAGCGGGACAACTTTTGGGCGATGCTAACGACCATGATGAAGCCAACAGGTTATTCTGGCTCGCTGGTCAATCCGACGCAATCACCAAAGAGCTTGAAGCCAAATATGGAACGGTCAACGACTTGACGCAGACTCTCACCAGTTCGCCTGAACGACACCCCGGAAAACCCTTGGCAGATGCAGAGGGCCTTTTGCAGGACAGTGCGGATACACGGGAAAATATCTCGACGCTTCTTGAAACGTTGAAAGACTAACTTTTTGAGTCTCTGAAATTTACTGTGCTTTTCTATAAGCAGGTGCAAAAAGCTGCGGGCTTAGATCGGAAAATCGTGAAGACACACCTGTCCAGCCCAAAATAGCCGCGGCGATGGCTTCTGCGCGCTCGGCACCGATCGCAGGCATGGCAAAGTCTTTGAACTTTGCGATCACATCTGCGCGGCTGAACGGATCTTCGGGCCCGCCTCGCGCGTGAACGTCGCCCGACGCAAAGACACGGCCGTCAGTTGTAGTAATACGCACATCCGCCCAACGTCCTTCGGGAAACCGTAGGGAATGACGTTGATCCTCGGATACCTGAATACGGGTGATGAAGGCGGCGACTTTTGGATCGCACAGACCCGCGCCAGAAATATGTTCGACCCCGATCCGCCCGTAAATCGCCTGAACGGCAACCGCAAAAGGCAGCGAGTATTGTGCTTGAGACGTCGTATCGGGCATTCCTGCGAATAAACGGGCGGCTTCATGAAAGCTGTTGATTTGCACCGTTTTGATCTGATCCGCCGATAGTGCATTGTTCAGCATCAGCATTCGCACCCCGTCAATGGCAGCGTGGGCCCATCTGCAGATAGGGTAAGGCTTCACGTATTGATGCTCGACTTGCCAGAACTGGCCCAGGTCAGCCCAGTACTGCGCGGCCGACTCGGCCTCGACCGTGATCGCTGGAGCGCCCGTAAACCCGCGTTCGGCCAGAACGGCGGCAGAGAGCCCGACCAATGCCCCCCAGCCCGATCCATCATGCAACATGGTAGGGTTCGCAATCTCGCGCATCATTTGACTGCGCGGGCCGTGATATTCGGCAATGCCCATGGCATGTCGCATCTGTTCGCGAGAATGGCGGCGCATCCGGGATGCCATGGCGACAACGCCCAACGCATTCCAGGCGCCCGATGTGTGATAATCACTGGCAGATGCGTGCAGTGACATACCGGCACGCCCGGCAACCTCGTACCCGGTGACGACGGCTGCCAGTGCTTCGGGGCCGGTCAGGTCCGGGCAATGTTCAGCCAGAGCGACCAGAGCCGGTAAAACCACCACGCCGATATGCCCTTTGGTAGGGTTGTAGCCGTCATGGCCGTCCAGATTGTCAATCTGCGTTGCCGCAGCATAGGCCGCGCCGGCCAGGCTTACGGTCCGCCCGTCAAACATCATGTGCGCGCTGAAACCAGGATCGGAACTGGCATAGAGCAGCGCTGCGGTATCCCGCGCGATCACACCAGCCTCCATCTGGGCGGACGCGATCAGGATACCCATCGTATCCAGCATCATCAGCGCAGCCGCTTCCTTGGCGGACTCTGGCATATCCGCCGCTGGCCGGTCCAAGGTAAACTCAGCAACACGGGTGAAAGCATTGGTCATTCGGCGGGCTCTGCTGCGGGTTGATGGAGGCCGCGCAAGCGAAGCCCGGACGGATCGAACGGAGGCTCTGCCAAGACAGTTGCGCTGTGTGGAGTGCCCAGAATGAATACCTCGACCTTGTCGCCGGGTTGCGCAGCGTCGGGGTTCACATATCCAATGGCGAGCGACTTGCCGACGGAATACCCATAAGCACCCGATGTGACGCGCCCGACCGGGCGTCCGTCAGGCGTGAAAATGGGCTCTCCCCCCGACGCATCGGCTATCTTGGCATCAATCTCAAAGATCGACAGTACTTCTCGGGGCGGAGTGTCCTTGATTGCCAGATAGGCGTTTTTGTTCAGGAAGTCCTTATCCAGTTTGATCAATCCTGACAGGCCGACCTCGTGCGGCCAATATTCCTGTGAATATTCGCGACCCCACGACCCATACCCCTTTTCGATGCGCAAAGACCCCAGCGCGCGACCACCAACAGGGCCTCCGCCAAGATCGTTTGCAGCGTCTAAAAGCGCAGTATAGAGCCTAACTTGATCCTCTTCGGCACAGTGCAACTCCCACCCCAAATCCCCGGTAAAGCTGACACGGATGGCTAAACACTGAACGCCCGCCACCTCGATTTGACGAGACCGCATGAAACGGAACCCCTCGTTAGACAGGTCTGCATTCGTCAGCCGTTGCAACAGATCGCGCGATCTGGGGCCGGCAACGTTGAAGCCAGCGATGCGGTTTGTGGCAACCTCGAAACTGGTGCCTTCTGGCAGATCAACCATGTTGAAGAACCGCTGGTGGTACCGCTCGGCCATACCTGAACCGATCATCATGTATTCGTCACCTGCGACTTTAGTGATGGTAAAGTCGCCCGCCACGCCACCACGCACCGAGATCAGAGGCGTCAGGCAGGACCGTCCAACCTCGGTTGGTACCCGGTTGGCAACAAGACGATCCAACCAATCGTGCGCCCCCAACCCCTTGATCACGTAGTTGGCGAAGTTCGAGATGTCGATCACACCCACATTGTCCCTCAGCATCTGGACTTCACAGCCAACCGGTTCCCACCAATTCTGGCGGGTGAAGCCGGCAGTCTCGACCACACCAGGCTGATCGGCGAACCAGAGGGGGTGCTCCCACCCGCAGTTCAGGCCAAAGACACAGCCCATGTTCTTTTGCATCTGATAGGCAGGGCGCACACGGGCGGGGCGGCCCGCGCTGCGTTCTTCGTTCGGGAAGTGAATGGCGAAGCGGTGCGTGTAAACGTCCTGCACCCGCGCTTTTGTGAAGGCCTTGTCGGCCCAGTCGCCAAACCGCGCCAGATCCCAGGCAAACATGTCGTATTGCGGCTCGCCCTCGATCATCCATTGCGCCGACAACAGGCCAAGCCCGCCCGATTGCGAAAATCCGGGGATGATGCCGGTGCAACAGAAATAGTTCTGCAGCTCGGGCACAGGCCCCCAGATCGCGTTCGAATCCGGCGACCAGATCATCGGGCCATTGATCACCCGCTTCACACCGGCGGTCGCGGCCACTGGTACACGGTCGGTTGCGCGGATGACGTTCTCCATGATGCGATCCAAATCGTCGGGGAACAGATCATGGGCGAAATCAAGCGGCGTGCCGTTTTCAGCCCAAAACCGCATGTCTTTTTCATAGGCACCGATCAGCAAACCGTTGCCTTCTTGCCGGAAGTAGTACTCGCCATCCCGGTCGGCGATGGACGGCAAGCGGCGGCCCAACGCGGCGACTTCATCAATCGCTTCGGTGACGAAATACTGATGTTCAGTCGGTTGCAGGGGCAGTTCAATACCCGCCAATGCGGCCACCTCACGCCCCCACAGGCCGCCGGCATTCACCACCCATTGCGTGTGGATATCGCCCTTTGCGGTGCGTACGATCCACGATCCATCTGGTTGCTGTTCAGTGCCTAACACAGGGCAAAATCGCTCAATGCTGGCACCCATCGCGCGTGCTCCGGCCGCATAGGCATGGGTCACGCCCGAGGGGTCAACATTGCCGCCATCGGGTTCGAACATGATACAGCGGATATCATCGAATTGCGCCAGAGGGTGCAGTTCCATGGCCTGTTCGCGGCTGATCTCGTGGAAGTTAAGACCGTAGAAACGCGCCTTGGCTTCTTGCAGGCGCAGTTGGTGTTCGCGATCCTCAGTCTGCGCCAAATAGAGCGAGCCGGATTGAAACACGCCACAGCCCTGCCCGGTTTCAGCCTCCAGCTGCTTATACAGGTTCATCGTATAGTGCTGGATACGGGTGATGTTGTTGTTGTCGTGCAGCCCGTGGATATTGGCCGCCGCGTGCCACGTGGATCCGCTGGTCAGCTCATCGCGTTCCAGCAAGACAACATCAGTCCAGCCCAGCTTGGCCAGGTGATACAGGATCGAGCAGCCGACCAGCCCCCCTCCGATGACAACGGCCTGAGCATGGGTTTTCATTGGCGCACCTCCTACAGAGCTTGCACGAAAGTCAGCCACAGGTCAGGGGCTACTGATGCTCTGTTCCCGACGCAAAATGTCGGTAATGACGATCAAAGCGCCGGAAACAAACGCCGCGTCGGCGGATCATCGCCCGGTGACACCAAACGCGCGATGTCGTGAGCGTTTGTGTCTTGAAATGAGACGCACTGATTCTTTGATTAAATTAGGAAGCACGAAAATACGTGCCGAATAGGTCGAAACGCGACGGGACAGGCTGGTTTGAAACACGGTGAAGACCGCGTGGATCAGCGGAAATCTTGAAAAGTTCCTAAAATGTTCTATATTTGTTCCACGTGAACGTCTGAGGTGGAACGGAGGTATTCGAGCTATGGCCAACGCTGCCCGTCAAAGCTGGTACGACGCACCCAGCAACGACTATCACATGCTGCCCGTCACGGACCGGCAGATGCGCTATGCGCGCGCGATTGCCCAGCAATCGGCGCTTGAAATCCCGGTCGAGGCACAACGCGACCGCAGGGCCATGTCCCAGTGGATTTCGGCGCATAAACAGGATGACCCGTCACCATTTGCCAATTACCCGACCGGCAAACAGGTCGCTTTTGCTGAACGGATCTCGCGTTCCAAACGCAGGCCGATACCGTCTGAGTGTTTCCGCGACAAGCACATGATGTCCCGGTGGATTGACACCAACAAATAGGCTCTAATCCGAGTGGTTTCGGGCATAAAGTGCCACGGCAGCGGCGACGAAGAGGCCCAGCAGGATGTAGCCTGTCACCGCTTCGGACACGGCCAACGCGCGGCACAGGCCGGTCGGGGCCATGTCACCATATCCAACGGTGGTGAAGGTGACGTATGAGAAATACAGGATGTCCCCCGGTCCGCTGGCACCGACCACGCAGTTGTCTTTATAGCCGAACGCACCGTAGACGGCGGCGAACAGGAAGGGGACGACCTGAATAAAGGAAACGCCCATCAAGAACAGCACACGACGCGGCGATTTCACTTGGGTCATGTAGAACCAGGACTGCGACACGATCCACAACAGCAAACCGACCGAGGCGAGGGTACCGATCGTATCGCCTGCGGTGGCCTCGCTCAGGCGTGATAGGCCGAACCACGCCACGAAACTGGCCACAACCATGCCACCCGCCGCCAGCAGGGTCGATTTCCATTCCTCCAGAGTGGTGGGTTTGCGCGACATTGGGCCTCCGGTCACAGGGTCTGCGTGTGATCATCCCGGTTTGCACCGGGGCCTGCAACCGGAATTGGCTTAATCTGCTCCCAGATGTTCCTGTCCGCGCGAACGTGCTAGACCTATCTGCTTTTGCCGCTCGCGGAAGCGCATTTTGTCCGCTTCCGAGGTCTCATCTACGCATTGGTGGCACGCAACGCCGTGCTCATATTCGGGCCGTTTCATATCCTCGGGCCGGATCGGGCGGCGGCAGCCGTGGCACAGGTTATGAGGCCCCTCGACCAGCCCATGCCCCACAGAAACGCGGTTGTCGAACACAAAGCACTCACCTTGCCAGGTGCTGTCCTCGGCGGGCATTTCCTCAAGGTAACGCAGGATACCACCCTTGAGGTGATAGACATCCTCGACCCCCTGCCCCAGCAGGAAGTTGGTTGATTTCTCACAGCGGATACCGCCGGTGCAGAACATGGCGACGCGCTTGTTGTGGAAGCGCTCCTTGTTTTCTTCCCACCACGCCGGGAATTCGCGGAAACTGGCTGTTTCAGGGTCTATTGCGCCCTCAAACGTACCAATCGCCACCTCGTAATCGTTGCGCGTGTCGATCACCACCACATCGTCCGAGCGGATCAGGTCGTTCCACTCCTCAGGCTCGACATAATTGCCGACGCGGGCAAGCGGATCGACATCCGGCTGGCCCATGGTCACGATCTCTTTCTTCCGGCGCACCTTCATCTTGCCAAAGGGCGGGTGGTCGGCGGTGGCCTCTTTCCACTCCAGATCGGCACAACCCGGCAGCGCTTTGATATGGGCCAGCACCGCGTCGATCCCGGCGCGGGGGCCCGCGATGGTGCCGTTGATCCCCTCTTGCGCCAGCAGCAGCGTACCTTTGACCGCTTGCGCGCGGCAAAGCTCCAACAGGGGCGCGCGCAGGGCGGCGTGATCAGCGAAACGGGTGAAGTGATAAAGGGCAGCGATGGTATACATGCGCGCGGTCTAAACCCACACGCACAGAGTCGCAAGGGACCGGATTGACGCCCCCTGCCCGCACCCTTACCGATAGCAAAAAGGAGATCACGATGACCCATGCCCTGATCGTAATCGACGTCCAAAACGATTTCTGCCCCGGCGGCGCGCTGGCGGTGCCCGAAGGCGACCAGATCGTGGCCCCTATCAACGCGATGATGGACGACTTCGACGCCGTGATCCTGACGCAGGACTGGCACCCGGCCGGGCATTCGTCTTTCGCCAGCTCTCATGCGGGGAAAAACCCCTATGACACGACCGAAATGCCCTATGGCCCGCAGGTCCTATGGCCCGATCATTGCGTGCAAGATACGCACGGTGCCATGTTTCACCCCAATCTGCGCACAGATGCGGACCTGATCATCCGCAAGGGGTTCCGCCCAACCATCGATAGCTATTCTGCCTTTTTCGAAAACGACAAGACCACCCCAACAGGGTTGGAAGGATACATGAACACGCGCGGCATACGAAAACTGACGATTGTAGGGTTGGCAACAGACTTCTGTGTACACTTCTCGGCCGTGGACGCAGCCCGGCTGGGATTCGAGGTCACAGTTCGGTTGGACGTTTGCCGCGCTATTGATCTGGATGGTTCACTGGCGACGGCTGAAGCCGCGATGCGTGACGCCGGTGTAACGCTGTCCTAAGGGGTCGCGCCACGCTCGGCCAGGTATTTGACAATAACAAACAGAATTACGGCCAGCCCCAGTGCCACGCCGATCCGTCCCGGCAAGGTACGGCGTTCGGGCGATGCTGGGGATTTGTACCGAGGGTTTGGCGTCCAGTCCGCAACTGTACGGCGCTGACCATTGCGCGGACGGGCGTTTTTAATGTCCCGAAGGAACTTTCGGAAATCGAACTCGCCGCAATATTCGCCCTGAACGCCCATCTTGCGAATATTGGCAAACAGAGCGCGCAGGATCCGCTCCCGTTCAGCCTCATCCCTTGGCCGGTATAGGCCGTGCACAAGATCGCTGCCGGTTGCGTCCAGACCAAAGCCTGCATCCTGAAAAATCTTGCGAATTTTTGGAGAGGCCGCCCTCAGAGCATCCGCAGTCTTCACACTGCGAAACATCGCACGCAGCACTGGTTTCTTCGAAAAACCATCCGGGCCCGAATCTGAATCCCCTTCCCCCGGATCGACGACAACAATGTCAAAATCGTACTCGAGAACCATTCACCAACTTAACCTCGTCCTTCGACCTCTCTTCTCACTAACCGGTGAAAAGAACACACAATATGCTCGCTTTGTGACCTGACATTGTCATTGTCACCAAACCAGCGACTCTTGCCATTCCACGCACCGATTGATCTAACAACGGAAATCGCAGGAGTTCCTCATGGTCGATATTGCGGCACGTGTGTACAATCATAAATGGCAGATTGACCCGATTGTACGGTCTTTAATCGACACAGATTTCTACAAACTGCTGATGTGCCAGTCAGTGTTTCGAAATCGGCCCCAAACGGATGTTGTGTTTTCGCTGATTAATCGGTCGAATCACATCCCTTTGGCCAAGCTCATCGACGAGGGTGAACTGCGCGAACAGCTGGATCATATCCGCTCACTCAGCCTCAGCCGTGGCGAAAGCACGTGGCTGCGGGGCAATATGTTCTACGGCAAACGACAGATGTTCCGGTCCGATTTCATGGAGTGGTTCGAGAATCTGCGCCTGCCCCCCTATCATCTGGAACGCAAGGGCGATCAGTACGAGCTGACGTTCGAGGGCAAATGGCACGAGGTCATGCTGTGGGAAATTCCCGCGCTTGCCGTACTGATGGAGCTACGCTCGCGCGCCGTGCTGAACGACATGCGCCGGTTCGAGCTGCAGGTGCTCTATGCCCGCGCAATGACCCGCGTTTGGGAAAAGATTGAACAATTGCGCGACATTGATGGACTGGGCATTGCGGATTTCGGCACCCGGCGGCGTCATTCGTTCCTGTGGCAGGACTGGTGCGTACAAGCCATGATCGAAGGATTAGGGTCTGCATTTTCCGGCACCTCGAACTGCCTGATCGCCATGCGGCGCGAGGTTGAAGCCATCGGCACCAACGCGCATGAACTGCCCATGGTCTATTCCGCGCTGGCCGATACGGACGCGGAACTGGCGCAAGCTCCGTATGATGTTCTCAGCGACTGGCATGAAGAACATGACGGCAACTTGCGCATCATCTTGCCGGACACCTATGGAACACAGGGCTTTCTGGACAGTGCGCCCGACTGGCTTGCAGGCTGGACTGGCATCCGTGTCGATAGTGGCGACCCAGCAACGGGGGCGGAAACCGCGATCAACTGGTGGAAATCACGCGGCGAGGACCCGCGTGAAAAACGCGTCATCTTCTCGGATGGGCTGGATGTGGACAAGATCCGAGAGCTGCATGGCCAATTCGCCGGACGGACAAAAGTGTCCTTTGGCTGGGGTACATTGCTGACCAACGATTTCCGCGGGCTGGTCTCGCATGACGCACTGGCACCGTTTTCGCTGGTGTGCAAAGCGGTCTCGGCCAATGGCCGTCCGACGGTGAAATTGTCGGACAACCCTGAAAAGGCGATGGGACCGGCAGACGAGATCGAACGTTACAAACGCGTCTTCGGCGTTGGCGCGCAAAAAGCGATTGAGGTGATCGTCTAGACCCTAACCATGGTAATTTGCCACGGTTTTAAGTTGTGAAAAGCCGTATAGCGCCTCGAAACCCTTTTCTCGGCCATGACCGGATTTGCCGACGCCGCCAAAGGGCAGCTCGACCCCGCCGCCTGCCCCGTAGTTATTGACGAAGACTTGCCCCGCATTCAGCCGTTTCGCCAGCCGCATCTGCCGTGCGCCGTCGCGGGTCCAGATGCTGGCGACAAGCCCATAGTCGGTGCTGTTGGCGATCTCTGCGGCTTCGTCCTCGGTGTCGAAAGGGATCAGCACCTGCACCGGGCCGAAAATCTCTTCCCGCGCCAACATGTGATCAGGCGTCACATCGGCGAACAGGGTTGGCCGCACATAAGCACCTTGAGCCGGAGCATCCTCAACGATCTGTCCTTGGCCGGCGATGGTCAGATCTTTGCCTTTGGCCAGAAACCCTTCGACAATCTCTTTTTGACGGGCCGAGATCAACGGCCCCACCCGCAAATCCTGCGCCGCAGGTCCAACGGTCAGATCAGCATAGGCCGCAACCATGCGCGCCTTGACCTGCTCGTAAACCCCACGCTGCACTAGAATACGGGACGAGGCCGAACAGGTTTGCCCCGCGTTCTGAATACCCGCATTCACCAGAAACGGAAGGGCCGCGTCCAGATCGGCATCATCAAACACCAGTTGCGGGGATTTTCCGCCCAATTCCAACGTTACTGGTACAACATTACGCCCCGCCGCCTGCTGCACCAAGGCCCCTGTCGCGACCGACCCTGTAAACGAGATATGGTGGACGCCCGGATGCGCCGACAGTGCCGCTCCGGCTTCGGCCCCTAAACCTGGCACCACGTTTAACGCACCAGCTGGCAAACCCGCTTGTTGGGCCAGATGAGCTAAGGCCAGCGCGGTCAGGCAAGCCTCTTCCGCCGGTTTCAGGACGCAGGCATTGCCCATCGCCAGTGCCGCCCCGACCGAACGCCCGATGATCTGCATCGGGTAGTTCCACGGCACAATATGGCCCGTTACCCCATGGGGTTCGCGCAGGGTATAAACGGTGTAGCCGTCCAGATAGGGAATCGTCTCACCCATCACTTTATCCGCCGCACCGCCGTAGAATTCGCAATACCGCGCCAAGGCCACCGCATCTGCGCGCGCTTGGGTCAGCGGTTTGCCCACATCCATCGCCTCTAACGCGGCCAGATCGTCCACGCGTTCGAGTACCAACTGACCTAAACGACTCAGGATGCGCCCGCGTTCCAGGGCGGTTTTATGGCCCCAATCCCCATCCAGTGCCGCCTGCGCGGCTGCGACCGCCGCGTCGATATCGGACGTGTCCCCCCGCGCGATGTGACAGATTTCAGTGCCATCCGAGGGGTTGATCAAAGGCAGGTCGACGCCAGCAGAGGGCGCGATCCACTCTCCACCGATCAAACAAAGTGCGGGGTTGAACCAAAGAGGATTGGGCATGTTTCTCTCCATTCAAGCTCTAATCATACATTTCAGCCAACAAGCGCCCCGATATCAGGCAGCACCGGCGCGGCGTCGATCAGGGTGCGGGTATAGTCGTGCTGCGGATTGGCAAAGACCTGCTCGGTCTCGCCTTGTTCCACGATCTTGCCCGCCTGCATGACCATCACCCGATCAGTGATAGTGCGCACCACGCTTAGGTCATGACTGATGAACAGATAGGTCAGGTCATAGGTCGCGCACAGCTCGGCCAGCAGATCGAGGATTTGCGCGCGGACCGAGACATCAAGGGCCGAGACCGCCTCATCAAACAGGATCAATTCGGGGCGAATGATCAAGGCGCGGGCAATGGCGATACGCTGACGCTGCCCGCCCGAGAACTCGTGGATGTATTTCCCAGCGTCATCGGGGTTGAGGCCCACGGCGGTCAGCATTTCTGCGATCCGGTCCTGCCGCTCGGTCCCTGTGGGCGGCGTGTCCAGCAAATGAAACGGTTCGGTGATCAAACGCGCGACTTTGTGGCGGGGGTTGAAGCTGCCATAGGGGTCCTGAAACACCACCTGCATTTTACGGCGCACCGCAGGGTTTGGTTTATGACCGGTGAAAACGAGTGCACCATCCAGACGGATTTCCCCCGCTTGTACCTCTTCCAAGCCCAGAATAGCCCGCGTTAGGGTCGATTTTCCACATCCAGACTCACCTACCAAACCCAGCCGTTCACCTCGATTGAGCGTAAAGCTGACCTGGTTCACCGCGCGGTGGTGGCCCGGCTTGTCGAACAGACCCTTGCGCGGCAAGCGATAGTCGCGGACGACCTGAGTGACCTCTAACAACGGGCGATCCCCCGCTGTGTCGGGCAAGGCCACCTGATGATCCGAGGCCTCAAACAGCATACGGGTATAAGGGTGCTGCATGCTGCGCAGCAGATCGTCGGTGGGGCCGGCTTCCACGACCTCACCGTGCCGCATCACGACGATCTGGTCTGCCATGTCAGCGACCACGGCCAGATCATGGGTGATCATCAGCAGACCCATGCCATATTCGCGAACCAACCCTTTCAGCAGATCGAGGATTTGTGCCTGCGTGGTCACGTCCAGCGCCGTTGTCGGCTCATCCGCGATCAGCAGCTTGGGCCGCAAGGCAATAGCCATGGCAATGACAACTCGCTGGCGTTGACCGCCTGACAGCTCATGCGGATAGCGAGACAGGGGAAAGCGGTCCGGGGGAAGGCCCACGCGGCGCATTACTTCTTTCGCGCGGTCCAGAGCCTGCGTCGCAGGCATGGCCTTATGGATCAGGATCGTTTCCATGACCTGATCGCCGATGGTCTTCACCGGGTTCAGGGCTGTCATCGGCTCCTGAAACACCATCCCGATTGCGGCCCCGCGCAGGGCACACATCTCGGCTTCGGGAGTGGTCAGCACGTCGCGCCCTTCCAGCCGGATCTCGCCCTGCGTCTGCGCCCCGTTGGGCAACAGTTGCATCACGGCCAAAGCGGTCATCGACTTGCCCGAGCCGCTTTCACCTGTCACAGCGACGATCTGTCCGGGATCAATGGACAGGTTGACCTGTTTCAGGATCGGCGCCCCGTGGATGGACAGCGACAGGTTTTCGACCTCAAGCAAACTCATGCGCGCGCCACCCTGATCCGAGGGTCCAGCCAATCACGCAGCCCATCGCCCAGCAGGTTCAGACCCAGCACCGTGACAATGATCGCCAGCCCTGGAATTAGAGCCAAATGCGGGGCAAAACTGACCATTGTCTGCGCATCGGCCAGCATTCGGCCCCAGCTGGGCGTGGGCGGTTGCGCACCAAGTCCTACGTAAGACAGGCCCGCCTCGGCTAAAATCCCAAGACTGAACTGAATGGTCCCCTGCACGATCAACAGATTGGCGACATTGGGCAGGATATGTTCCGCTGATATGCGCGCAGCACCCTTGCCCGAGACACGGGCGGCGAGGATGAACTCACGCTCCCACAGGGAAAGCGCCGCGCCACGGGTGATGCGGGCGAAGACAGGGATGTTGAAGATGCCGATGGCGATGATGGCGTTTATGGCCCCGGCACCGAATACGGCTGTGATCAGGATCGCAATGACCAGCGATGGGAAGGCAAAGACCAGATCATTGCCGCGCATGATCACCTCATCCAGCCAAGATCCCTTGCGCGCCGCCGCTGTCAGGCCAAGGGGCACGCCCAGCGCCATACCGATCCCCACGGCAACCAGAGCAACCGCAATCGACGTGCGCGCACCGACCATAATCATCGAAAACATGTCGCGGCCGAAATGATCCGTCCCGAACCAGTTCTGTACGCTTGGCGTCTTTAGCTTGCCGGGAATATCCAACGCGGCGTGGTCGTAAGGTGTCCAGACAAAGGACACCAAAGCCGCCAGCAGAACCAGCGAGGACAGCAGGGCGCCAAGGATCAGGTTGCGGCTCATGTCCGGCTCCTGAGGCGGGGATCGACGGCGGCATAGGCCAGATCGACCAGGAAATTCACGGTGATGACGGCAAAGACCAGCAACATGACAACCGATTCCACCACAATCAGATCACGGGCCGAGATCGCCTGAAACACCAAGCGCCCAAGGCCGGGCAGGTAAAAGACCTGTTCGATGATGATCGATCCGGCCAGCAGGAATGAAAACTGCAGCCCAATGATGGTCAGCACCGGAATCAGCGCGTTGCGAACGCCGTGCCGCCACAGGGCCTGACGGCGCGACAGACCCTTGGCGCGGGCGGTACGCATGAAATCCTCGCCCAGAATATCCAGCAGAGAAGACCGCATGACCCGTGCAAGGATCGCGGCTTGCGGCAAGGCCAGCGCGATGGCGGGCAGAGTCAACGAATGCAGCCCGGTCCAAAGCCCCTGATCCCAGCCAGCGAACCCTCCGGCGTTGAACCAGCGCAGGTTGATGGCAAAGATCAGCACCAGCATCATAGCAAACCAGAAATTAGGTACCGCGATGCCCAGCTGCGTCGCCCCCATTACGGTCAGATCGCCAGGCTTGCCCCGACGCGCAGCAGCATAAATCCCGGCGGGAAACGCGATCAGCGTCGACAGGGTCAGCGCGTATAGCGCCAGCGGCAGGGACACCCACATACGGTCGGCGATCATTTGGGAGACCGGCGTGCGATAGGTATAAGAAGTACCGAAATCACCCACCAGCATTCCGCCGACCCAGTTGAAGTAGCGCTCGAGCTTTGAGCCATCCAAGCCCAGCTCGGCCCGCAACGCGGCCAGTGTGTCCTCTTGCGCGTTTACGCCCAGCATGAAAGACGCTGGATCGCCCGGCGCGACCTCGATCACCGCGAAGATCACGACCGAGGCAACGGCCAAGCTGATCATCAGCGATATCAGGCGTTTGAAAGCGTAGCGCAGCATAGATCGCACGTTAGGGTCACAGGTGCCGTTGGTCCAGCGTCTAAGGTATCAGCAAATAAGCAGAAACCGCGTAGCCGACGATCGCGGCATAGCCCAGAGGATAGATCCACTTAACCGCGTAATTGTCCAGCTTGCGCGCCGTGTCTTCGCGCCCGGCGACCTTGAGTCTGCGCAAGGCGACATTGAACACAATCAGCGCCCCGGTCATCAGGAACATCCATTGCAGAACGAAATCCAGAAAGGTCAGATAGCCCAGCTTGGGCAGATCAGCAGAAATCGCCCAGTTGAAAGCAACGAAGACCAGCAGGTTGCCGCCCGCAATCTCGATCCGTTTGCGGTATTCGTCGAGAAAGAACAGCGCCCAGCCAACAGCAACGAGTACCAGCATGGGCATGAACACCCGGATCATGTAGTAGGTTTGATGCCTGCTGCCCTGAAAGGCCAGCGCCAACTGATCGCTATCTTTCCCCGACAGACCCTGAACCTGGGTTTTCACCATTCGCGCATTGCCCAGAACCCATTCTTCCTCGCCCAGCAGATCGCCCAGACCCGAGTAGTCTTCCAGCGGGTAATACGTCACGTAATCCGCGGGAAAGACTGAAACGACCTCGAAATAGAAATCCTGCGTGTCGAACGGGTACTTACGGAAATCGAAGTGAGGTGCCTGCAAGGTGAGCGAGGATTTCTCGACGTAAACCACTCGCCCGTCACTGCGCACCGAGGCGGCGGCCTCGTGTATCCATTTGTTGGATTGCTGATTGTGGATCACGAAAGCGGGCATGACGGCGCCAATCTCGGCCGCGTGGTCCGCCAAGTCAGACGGGTTGAAGACCCGAATGTCCCGCCCCGTCTGCTCTGCGTCAAACGCCAGCAGAGGGTCCGTCCATTCGAACCGCAAAACCGCCACCGCCCCATAGTTTTCCGCTTTTTGATCAACGCCGGTGATCTGGTCGATCCTGATCCCGACGCCCACATTCAGCGGATTTTCAGGGGTGCCAGCCAGTGCGTCCAACCGGGTGCTCAGCGCATTCTGCGCACCGGCCATCGAGGCCAGCCCGCACAGCGTTAACACGCATAGCAAAAGAACACGAAAAGACGTCATGATACCGTTCACCCCGACCCTTGAAAAACTGCGGCCGCACAATGCGACCCCAGTTCCGGTCATTCAGACCAACTGATCTGCGTCAGATCGATGGCAGCCGTGGGCGCGTTCTCCCACAGGCCCTGCACACCGGCTTTGGCAACACCCAGCTTGGCCAGCTGGAACAGGTAGCCATTGACGAAATCGGTGGCTATCAGGCGTTGCGCATCGCCCAACAGGTTCTTGCGCTCATCAGGGTCGGTGGTCTCGTTCAGAAGTTCCATCAACGCTTGAAAATCGCTGCTGTCATATTGGAAGTAATAGTCGGGCCGCGCATAGATGCCGATATCCATCGGCTCGGTGTGGCTGACGATAGTCAGGCCGAAATCCTTGCCCTTGAACACCGATTCCAACCATTGCGCCCATTCAACATTGATGATCTCGGCTTTGATCCCAACCTCCGCCAGCTGCGCGGCGATGATCTCACCGCCGCGACGGGCATAAGAGGGGGGCGGTAGATGCAGCGTGGTCTCGAACCCGTCGGCATAGCCAGCATCAGCCAGAAGCTGCGCAGCTTTCTCGGGGTTATAGGCCGAATTGCCGGTCAGATCGACATAGGCTGGATTGTGCGGCGCGAAATGGGTGCCGATGGGGGTTCCATAGCCAAACATCGCGCCGTCGATAATTGCCTGACGGTCGATCGCATGGGCCATAGCCTGCCGCACCCTTGTGTCGTCGAATGGTGCTTTCTTATTGTTGGTGGACAGGATCGTTTCGCCCTCGGTCGAACCGACCAACACTTGAAAACGGGGGTCGGCCTCGAATTGCGGCAGGTTCTCGGGCGCCGGGAAGTTGTCGAACACGTCCACATCCTCGGCCATCATCGCGGCAAAGGCTGCGGTGGGGTCCGAGATGAACTTGAACGTTGCTGTCTCAAGGCTGGGCTGATCGCCCCAATAGTTCGGGTTGCGATTCACCGTGATGCTGTCGCCCTGCACCCAGTTGCCAAAGGTATAGGCCCCTGTTCCCACGGGATTGGTCTTGATGTCGTCGATACTCTCGGGCGCGACAATCACTGCGTCGCCCCAAGCCATATTGAACAGGAAATTCCCATTCGGCGCGGACAAAGTGACCTTGACGGTCAGCGGATCGACCACCTCGACGCTGTCGATCCCGGCGAACAGAGCTTTCTGCGCATTCGCGCTGTCTTCGGCGCGAGCGCGGTCAAGGCTGAACTTGACGTCCTCGGCATCCATGGTCGATCCATCGTGGAACGTCACACCTTCGCGCAGCTTGAACGTATAAACCGTCCCGTCATCCGAGATCTCCCAGCTTTCCGCAAGACCGGGCACGACCGAGCCGTCCCCCATGAAACGGGTCAGCCCTTCGAAGATATTGGTATAGACCACCGAATCGATGGCTTGCGCGGCGGCACTTGTCGGGTCCAGATGCGGCGGCTCAAGCTGCATCGCGATGGTAATATCTGATTTGGCCAATGCCTCGCCTGCGAACAAGCTGGCACCGACGGCCAAAGCGGACGCAAAGGACCGAAATCTCTGCTTTGTCATGAAAATCACTCCCCACTGAAATATGCAGCCGCGTTTTTTTTCGGGCTATTGTCAGACCAATCTTCCCATAAACCTACAGTCAATCAAGGAAATGTTCGCGCAACCGGGGTTTCTATGCGGTGCCGCAATCTGCTATGCCGCGCTGCAACATAAACCCCGGAGGAGCGATCATGAGCGCCACCGCCCGCAAAAAAGCCCCCAACGCCGAAGATATTCGGGCGCGCAAAGGGGGCCAGCCTCTGGTCTCGCTGACCGCCTACACGACGCCGATGGCCCGATTGATGGACGACCATTGCGACTTCGTTCTTGTCGGCGACAGCGTCGGCATGGTCCTGCACGGACTGGAATCGACGTTGGGCGTGACGATGGAGATGATGGTTATGCACGGTCAAGCCGTCGCCCGCGGGCTGAGCAATGCGATGATGGTCATCGACATGCCCTTTGGCAGCTATGAACACTCGCCTGCCGACGCGTTCCGCAACGCAGCGCGGCTGATGGCTGAAACCAGCGCGGGGGCCGTCAAGCTGGAGGGCGGGGTCGAAATGGCCGAAACCATCCGCTTTCTGGTCAAGCGCGGCATCCCGGTGATGGCCCATATCGGCCTGACCCCGCAATCGATCAACACGTTGGGCGGATACAAGGTACAGGGCCGCGATGATCAGGCCGAGGCGGTTATGGCCGACGCCCACGCCGTCGCAGGGGCAGGCGCGTTTTCGATCGTGTTAGAGAAGGTTCCGCAGGGTCTGGCCGACCGCATCACCGCCGAGGTTGCGATCCCGACCATCGGCATTGGCGCGTCCGCGGGCTGTGACGGGCAGATTCTTGTGGTCGACGACATGGTGGGCTTTTTCACCGCCTTCAAACCGAAATTCGTCAAACGCTATGCGGAACTTGGCCCCTTGGCCGAGGCCGCCATCGCCGAATACGCCGCCGAAGTGCGCGCCCGCAGCTTTCCGGCGGACGAACATGTCTTTGCCGATCAGGCCCCGTCCAAAGGGCCAAAGACATGACAGCCCCCATCCTGCGCCGCCTTGCCGACCTGCGCGCGCTGACAACCGAATGGCACCGCAAGGGTGAGGTCATCGGCGTGGTTCCCACCATGGGCGCGTTGCATCAAGGGCACCTATCGCTGGTTCAGGCCGCCAAGGTGGGGGCCGACCGCGTCATTGTCACGATCTTTGTGAACCCCAAGCAGTTCAACAACCCTGAGGATTTGGCCAATTATCCGCGCACGGAACATGACGATGCGCAGAAGCTGGCCCCCTTTGACGTGGATGCGATCTATGTGCCCGATCCGGATGAGATCTACCCGCAGGGCTTTGCCACCACCGTTTCCGTCACCGGCCTAACCAACGTGATGGAGGGTGAATTCCGCCCCGGACATTTTGACGGCGTTGCCACCGTGGTTGCGAAACTGTTCCTGCAGACACAGGCAGACAGAGCCTATTTCGGGGAAAAAGACTATCAACAGCTGATGGTCGTGCGCCGTATGGCCCGCGATCTGGATATCCCGATCGAGGTGATCGGCTGCCCCACCGTCCGCGAACGCTCGGGGCTGGCGATGTCCTCGCGCAACCTGCGTCTGTCGCCCGAGGGGTTGGAGGTTGCTGCCCACAAACACCGGATCATGACCGAACTGGCCTCCGCTTTGAAAGATGGCACTGCCTTTGACGTTCTGGCTGCGCAAGCGCAGACCGGTCTGCTGGCCGCAGGGTTCACGCAGGTCGAATATATCCAACTGCGCTGCGCTGACAGCTTAGAGTCGCTGACTCATGCCGACCGCCCCGCCCGGCTGTTTGTGGCCGCTTGGGCAGATGGCGTGCGACTGATCGACAATATTCCGGTCTGAACGCTCTGGCACCCGCGCTATTGTTTGCGCTAAAGTCCTGCAAAACCAATACCGGAGGGGGGGCGCGGGGCATGACCTATATTCTCGCTATTGATCAGGGCACCACATCATCGCGGGCCATTCTGTTTGACGCTGAAATGCAGCGTGCGGGCACCGCACAGCACGAATTCACCCAGCATTTCCCGCAGGAAGGCTGGGTCGAACACGACCCCGAGGAAATCTGGGACAGCGTTTTGCGGGTCTGCCGTGAGGCGATGGAAACCAATGGCGTCACCCCCGACCAAATCGCCGGTATCGGCATCACCAACCAGCGTGAAACCACCGTGGTCTGGGATCGCGCCACCGGGAAACCGATCCACAACGCCATCGTCTGGCAGGACCGCCGCACCGCCGATATTTGCGCCCGCTATAAACAAGCAGGGTGTGAGGACGACGTGACGGCCCAGACCGGTTTGCTGCTGGACCCATATTTCTCGGGCACCAAGGTGAAATGGCTGCTGGATACCGTCCCCGGCGCGCGCGAAAAGGCCGAAGCCGGAGAGCTGCTGTTCGGCACCATCGACAGCTTCCTGATCTGGCGTCTAACCGAAGGCCGCAGCCACGCCACAGACGCCACAAACGCCGCCCGCACCCTGTTGTTCGACATCCACAAAGGCGAATGGAGCACGGAGATCTGTGATCTGCTGGACGTGCCGATGAATATGCTGCCGCAGGTCCATGATTGTGCCTCGGACTTCGGGGAAACGACTCTATTAGGGGGGAATATCCCCATTTTGGGCGTGGCGGGCGACCAACAGGCTGCCACCATTGGGCAGGCGTGTTTTCAGCCGGGGATGATGAAATCCACCTATGGCACGGGCTGTTTCGCGCTGCTGAACACGGGCGACAAACCGGTTGAGTCGAAAAACCGCCTGCTGACTACCATCGCCTACCAGCTGGACGGCAAACGGACCTATGCGTTGGAGGGCTCGATCTTTGTCGCCGGGGCCGCGGTGCAATGGCTGCGTGATGCGTTGCAGATCATCGAAACGGCCCCCGAAAGCGGAGAATTGGCGCAACAAGCAGACCCTAATCAGCATGTCGTGCTGGTGCCCGCTTTTACCGGGCTGGGCGCGCCTTACTGGAAACCTGACTGCCGGGGCGCAGTGTTTGGTCTGACCCGCAACTCAGGTCGGGCCGAGTTCGCCAAAGCCACCTTGGAAAGCATCGCCTACCAGACCCGCGATCTGTGGCACGCCATGCAGGGCGACTGGGGCGCGGATACCGATGTGACGCTGCGCGTCGACGGTGGCGCCAGCGCCTCGGATTGGGCGATGCAGGGTTTGTCGGACTATCTGGGGGCCGAAGTTGACCGTCCGGTGATGCAGGAAACAACTGCTCTGGGTGCGGCGTGGCTGGCCGGAATGCGCGCGGGGGTCTATCCCGATCAGCAAGGGTTTTCGGAAACATGGGCGCTGGATCGCCGGTTTAAACCAGAGATGTCGCAAGAGGACCGCGACGCCGCCTATGACCGTTGGAAACGGGCCGTGTCGGCCGCGATGGCGTTCTGAATCCGGTGAAGGATCAGCTGTGATCCTTCATCAGCCGCTGTTTCTGACGTGACCAGTCGCGTTTGGCTTGCGTCTCACGCTTGTCGTGCAGTTTCTTACCCTTGGCGATTCCAATCTTCAGCTTGGCCCGGCCCTTGTGGTTGAAATACAAAACCAGCGGCACCAGCGTCATGCCCTTGCGCTGAGTAGCGTTCCACAGACTCGACAATTCTTTCCGCGAAACCAACAACTTGCGACGGCGGCGTTCTTCGTGTTTGAAGACTTTCGCCTGCTCATACGGGGCGATATAGCTGTTGATCAGCCACAGCTCACCGTCGTCGACCGAGGCATAGCTTTCGGCAATGTTCGAGCCACCTGCGCGCAGGGATTTGACCTCGGAGCCTTCCAGCATGATGCCGCACTCTATATCCTCTTCGATCGCGTAATCGAAGCGGGCCCGCCGGTTTTCGGCGATGACTTTGTAATTCGGGTCGGTCTTCTGCTTTTGCTTGGCCATGACGCGTTGATTTAGGCGGCTTGGGGCGGCCTTGCAAGCCCTCAGGTCTTGGCCGAGATGATCAGGTCGGGGCCGAAAATCGTGTCGGCGTGGTTGTGCAGATAAATCTTGAGCCAGGGCGTGAATCGCGCGGGGTGGCGCTGCACCTCGGCCAGAAGGTCGTGATAGTCGATCCAGCGGATATCCATCACCTCATCTGGGTTCGGTTCGATCTGCAATGGCCCACGTACATGGGCGAGGAACACGTCCACCACCTCATGCTCGATCATCGAATTGCCCACATCAGCGTGGTATTCCAGCCGGTGGCGATATTCTGGATAAAGCCCGGTAATCCCCAACTCTTCGCGCAGGCGGCGCACCGCGCATTCCGAGGGCGTCTCACCCCAGTCAGGATGGGTGCAGCAGGTATTCGCCCACAGGCCCGGCGTGTGGTATTTGCCCATCGCCCGACGTTGCAGCAAAATCTCGGTCCCGCGCACGACAAAGACCGACACCGCCTTGTGCCGCAAACCCTTTTCATGCGCTTCAAGCTTGTCCACGGGGGTCAACTCGCCATCGACCCAGGCCGGGATCATGATTCCCATCTTTCAACTCCTGCTGCCTACCCGACGGACAGGTCGGACTCGTTCGGCTGCGTACTTCCAAGGTGGCGATGTTGAGCACTCTTATCAATCGCACGAAAGGCCGCAGGGGGACTGCGGCCTTTCGATGAATCTCAGTAGATCGGTGTCAGATATTATTCGCCCGAAACGCTGACGATATAGGCATAGACGTCTTCACCGCCGGATTTCAGCCGGAAGGTCATTTTCGACTTGGCCGCTGTGTCATCCAGATAGGTTTTCAGGAAGGCTTTGGGGTCCTGAGAGTACTCGACAAAGGTTGTCTCATCCCAGACCAGACCGTTTTCACCTGCGGCCACGATGCTGTCACCGTATTTGAAGTCTTCAACCGTGCCA
The DNA here is from genome assembly GCF_059613525.1 of Ruegeria sp. SATB045. NCBI lineage: Bacteria > Pseudomonadati > Pseudomonadota > Alphaproteobacteria > Rhodobacterales > Roseobacteraceae > Ruegeria > Ruegeria sp. SATB045. The sequence goes on from NZ_JBXWSR010000036.1 coordinate 114,857, forward strand.
GCAGTGCGGCCCGCGATACCGTACAGGTTCGGGCCGGTCTTGCCACCTTTGACGATCACTTCGCCATCCGGATCAGCGATCATGTGGCAGGATTTGCACTTGTTGAAGGCTTTCTTGCCAGCTTCTGCGTCACCTTCAGCATAGGCAGGAAGGGCCAGAAGGCCGACAATTGCAGTCGCGAGAATGCGATTCATGGCTTTTGCTCCGATACATATTGGCTGCACCGAATGGAACGCCGGCACAGAAAAGAGTCAACGCGCAGATTGCCGCGCAACGACACAGTGTCACAACCCGACTTTAGTCGTCCTTAACCAAAGTCGTGCGTCTGTGACCAACATGGCAGCAGATCGCCCACCTCGGGTGTGGCCAGATAGACGGCGCGGGCAATGGCCCGTGCAAGGCAGATCGAGGCCGTGTGGCCGATCAGCGCCAGATCCGCATCCGACGTCAGGGGTCGCGCACCGGTGCTGACTCCAAAGACCAGATCGCCATCTCCGGGCGTGTGGGCGGGCAGGATCGCACGGGCGATGCCGTCATGAGCCGCAACCGCCAACCGCTGACATTGCGGCTTCGATAGGGTTGCATCCGTGGCGACAATGGCGATGGTTGTATTGCCCTTGTCAGGTGCTGCCGGGTGCATGACCTGCGCCTTGAGGCTGGGCGCGGGCTGTCCAAGCCCCGCGGTCGGATCAGGCCCTAAACCGCCGAATTCGCCGCCCAGTTCGAACGGGGCGGCCCAGAAATGACGGTCGCTGGCTGTGGTGACACTGCCAAGCGGGTTGGCGGCAACCAATGCGCCGACAGTGACACCGTTTTCCAGCACCACCGAGGCAGAACCCAGCCCGCCTTTATGTCGGGCGGCCAAAGCTCCTGTGCCTGCGCCCGCTGTGCCCAGAGCGAAATCAGAGGCTGCGTTCTCGAACGCGGTGCGGCCCAATGCGCGATAAGGGTTCTCGGTCCATGTCTTATCACCCCCGTTCAGCAGATCGAACAAGATGGCTCCGGGAACGATGGGGACGATGGCGGGGCCGACGGCAAAGCCCCTGCCTTCCGCGCGCAAGGCGTCCGAGACGCCTGAACAAGCGTCCAACCCAAAGGCCGAACCGCCAGAGAGGGTAATCGCATCCACCCGCTGCACCGATTTGTCCGGGGCCAGCAGGTCGGTTTCCCGTGTCCCAGGCGCACCGCCCATCACATGTACCGAGGCGGTAAAGGGCGCGTCCGCCGTCAGCACTGTTGTGCCGGATTTCAACGCGCCGTCTTGCGCGTTGCCGACGCGCAGGCCGGGGATATCGGTGATCAGGTTTTTCGGTCCGGGTGTCATTTCTAGGTGATCCTGTGGGGAGGGGAAGCGCGCAAGCGCGCTGCCTCCGGCGGAGGTATTTTTGGCCAGATGAAGAGCGGATCAGATACAGCGGCCACCGTCGACCTCCAAAGCTGTGCCGGTGATCATGCTGGCCTCGTCCGAGCACAAGAACAGGGCGGCGTTCGCCATATCATGCGGGGTTGAGAAGCGGCCCAGCGGGATGGTGGACAGAAATTTGGCGCGGATTTCGGGGGTGTCCTCGCCCATGAAGGATTTCAGCAGCGGAGTTTCGCCCGCCACGGGACAGATGGCGTTGACGCGGACGCCTGATGGGGCAAGTTCGACGGCCATGGTTTTGGTGGCGGTGATCATCCAACCTTTCGAAGCGTTGTACCAGTTCAGGTTCGGGCGCGGTGACAGGCCCGCCGTCGAGGCCACGTTCAGGATTGCACCCGCTCCGCGCGCCTTCATCTGCGGAACAAAAGCGCGCGCTGTCAGGTAGACGGATTTCATATTCACGTTGAAGACACGATCGAAATCATCTTCGGACACGTCCTCGAGCGGGGTTGGCAGATGGGTGACGCCCGCATTATTGACAAGAATATCGACGGGGCCGAAAGCATCGCTGGCCGCATCTGCCATGGCCTGAACCGAGGCGGAGTTGGCCACATCGACCGTTTGGGCGGTGGCGTTTTCGTGCTGTTTCGCCAATGCTTGTGCCGCATCGCCATTGATATCGGCGATCATGACCCGTGCGCCTTCTGCCAGGAACCGCTCGACGATACCGGCACCAAAACCCGACGCGCCGCCGGTTACGATTGCGGTTTTGCCCTTAAGCCTCATGGTCTTGCCCTCCCGTTTGGAGGTCAGACTAGCAAGGCGTGGTGAAACTGCCAGTTCAATCTTCGCTGACCCGCCCACGCAGCGCCTTGACGTCTCCGCGCGCTTTTTTCGCCGCCAGCCGCCGTTTGACCGAGCCATAGGTGGGCTTGGTCGCAACCCGTCGTTTGGGCTTGATCAGTGCGCGGGCGATCAGCTCGGCCAGACGGGCACGGGCCAACTCGCGGTTGCGGGCCTGGCTGCGGGTTTCCTCGCACTGGATGATGATCGCGCCCTCTTTAGTCCAGCGTCGCCCGGCCAGCTTTTTCAGCCGGTTTTTCACCGGATCAGGCAGCGACGGAGACCGCGCAGCTTCGAACCGCAGCTCAACGGCAGTTGAGACCTTGTTCACGTTCTGCCCGCCGGGACCGGAGGACCGCACAAAGCTTTCGGTCATTTCCCAGTCTTGCAGAATGATATCGTCGGTGATGCGCAACATAGGCGCGACCTTAACTGCCCGAGCACAAAACAAAAAGGGCCGCCCCGGCGGGACAGCCCTTCGAAAGTTCAGGAGGTTGGGTCGGTTAGATCAATCGACCAGCCGGAGCGAGCGCTCCGCCAAGGGCTGCCCTAACAGGCGATCCCCCCGGTTGTTCCGACACCTCTCTCCAATCTCTTTCTCGACACTGGATCACCTCCTTATCTATCTGTTGCGGTTGATAAGGATGGTGACACAAGATGCGCCAATCTCCAAACGTTTTTTTACGCAGGCTGTGCGGTCAGGCGCGAGACGATCACTTTGAAGGGGATTAGCGCGATCATGGCCAGCGACAGTTTCACCAGCCAATCCGCGAAAGCCAACGTCACCCACAGGGGGGCCATTGGACCGGTCAGCATGAAGGGTACCGGCTCCCACGCCCAGTTGATCGCGGCGTCGGCATTGGCGCCAAACACGGTAACCGAGGCCGAGAAGGCGATAGTAAAGAACAGCGCCGTATCCAGCGCCGATCCGACCAGGGTCGAGACCAGCGGCGCGCGCCACCAGCGGCCTCCGCGCATTGCATTGAACACGGTGACGTCGGTCAGCTGCGCGATCAGGAACGCGGTGCCCGAGGCCACGGCGATGCGCAGCGGCACGGCGGCATAGGTGAACCCGTCGCCCTGCAGCATGATCTGGCTGCCGATCAGCGAGCAGATGATACCGGTGATGAAACCTGCGAACACAACCTTGCGGGCCGTGGCCACGCCGTAGACGCGGTTCATGATGTCTGTGACCAGAAAGGCCAGCGGATAGGTGAAAGCACCCCAGGTCAACAGCCCGTCAAAGATCAGGAACTGGACCAGAATGTTCGAGGCCACGACGATGGCGGCCATGGCAAGAATGCCGGGAATGTAAGCGCGTTGCATATTTTGATGCCCGTTTTGTCAAGGTAGCGGCGACTTGGCCAGGGGGGTATCCCAAGGCAAGCCGTGCATTTAGACGCTTGGGGGACCTAAGTCAATCGGGCAGCAGGTATTCCACCAGCTCGGTGCGTTGTAAGGCCAGGAAGTTGTCATCCGAGATCATCGTTGCCCGCAGCCGCCCCTGATCGTCGCGCCAGATGGACAGACCTTCCAGGTTGTCATGCGCGCCGGTGCCGGTCTGGAACAGGGTTTCTTCGGTCTGAGGCCCGTCTGCGTCAATCTGCCAGCGCCGCAACCGGGATTTAAACCCCGTCCACCCCAGCGCCCGTTCCAACACGTAAAGCCTGCCGTCGGGGTCGAAATCGGCCGATACAGGCAGGAATTTTCCGCTCTGCGGCAGCACAAACGGTGTCGACCACGCTTGCCCATCCCAGCGATAGACGGGGATGTCGCCATGCGGAGTCCGGCTTTTCTCGGGCATGGTGTAAAGCTGACCTGCAGCGTCAATTGCCAAAGCTTCGAAAGACCCGTTCAGGTCAAGGGTTTGGAATGCTTGCGGCCGGGGTAGCACACTGGCTTTGGCACTTGGGGCGCGATAATGCGCCACGCGGTGCAGGGCCTCGAATGAGATGTAAAAGCTGCCATCGGACGCAAAGGCGATACCCTCGGAATCGCCAACCCTTCCTGTCAAAGGTCGCCCCTTGCTGGACAGAACCGGCCAGTGGCCTGTGATTTGGATATCTCGGATACCGTTCTTATCCCGCGCAATGGTCGCGCTCACCAACGTCGCCCGATCGCTAAGCACGACCATCTTGCGGCCACCCTCTGACATCTGCAGGGCCGAAAACCCGCCGAACCAATCAGCGGTGTGACGCCACACATGGCTTTGCAGATGGGTCGCGGACTTGACCTCGACCGCTGTTGCTGCCCCCGCAAAGGGCAGCGCGCAGATCAGTTGGATTGCAGAACGGCGGCGCATTGCTGAGGCAGATCGGCCAAACGATATTCACGCCGGGGCTTCGGTGCAGGCGCATTGGGATCGGGCGGAGGCGGGTTGAGAATGTTGTTCACCCATTGCTGCGCTTGATCACAGCCATCGCCCTTGGGCGGCGGGTCCTGATTGACGCACCCTTTCGAACCACGCGGACAGGCCAGTCGAACATGGAAATGATAGTCATGCCCCCACCATGGCCGGATTTTTCGCAAATAGGAGCGGTTGCCCTTTTCATCCTTGCACATTTGCACCTTGGCACCAGGAAAGACAAAAATCCGCGCCACGCGCTTGTCCTTGGCGGCGGCTTTCAGGATCTCGTGGTGTTGTCGGGTCCAGTTGTCATTCACAAAGGCCCCTGCGGACCGGCGCAGGGAAATTGACGAGATGTTCTCGCGCGCTTTGCGCCCCAGTCGCATGTTGTCGCCGGGCAGCATCCAGATGTCGATATCAAGGCCCAACTGGTGCGAGCGGTGACCGGATGTCATCGGCCCGCCCCTCGGCTGGCTGATATCCCCGATATAAAGCCCATTCCAGCCTGGCTGTTTCGCAGCAAACCGGCTGAGATCCTGCACATAGTCGATCGCCACCGGGTGCCCCCAGTTGCGGTTGCGCGACAGGCGCATGGCCTGCCAGGTAGGTCCAGTTTCGGGCAGCTGCACCGAACCGGCGGCACATCCGCGCGAATAACTGCCGAACGCGGCTGGTTTTTGCTGCGAACTTTGCTTTTGCGCCCCGAAAAGCTGTTTGGCCAGCGGCTGTGCGCCCACTGCGCCCGCCCATGCAATGGCCGCCAATACGGTCAAAAAACGTAATAAAATCATCTGCTCTGATCCCCTTCCGGTTTAACCCAGCGCATTAGGAACAAGCCCAGAATAAACAAAGCAATGATCGGTGACACCCCCAGACGCGCACTTCCTGTGGCCGCCGTGACAATCCCCACCAACAAAGGCGCGGCAAATGCGGTGGCCCGGCCCGACAGGCCATACAGGCCAAAGCTCTCGACCGGGGCTTTTGGGTCCGTGTGGCGCACCATTAACGACCGGCTGGTCGATTGCAGGATGCCCCCCATACCGCCGATCAGGACGCCACAACCAAAGAACACCATATCCGGCAGGCCCGACCCCTCGGGCAAAGCAATGCCGTAAATCTGTGTCCGGTCCATCGACACCACTGTGATACAGACAAAGATCAGCACCCAGATCGCGATCAAAATCACTGGTTTAGGGCCGTATTTCTTGTCCGCCTTGCCCCCGATCCACGCAAAGATGGCCGAGGCCAGAACGCTGACAATCCCAAAAACGCCGATCTTGATCAGATCCCATTCCAGCACCAACCGCGCGTAAACGCCACCAAAGCTGTAAAGCCCGTTCAGCGCATCGCGGTAGAACATGGATGACCCCAGATAGGTCGCCAGACTAACCCGGTGCCGCAGATCCGAGATGGATTTGCCCAGCAACCGCAGCGCCTCAGCCAGGCTACCCGTTTTCTCGGTCTGCGGATCGTCGCGAACCCACAAGAAATAAGGCGCCATAAACAGCACGAACCACAACGCGGTGAAGGGGCCGACAAAGCGCGTCCCCTCCTGCGCGGCGGCGTCTAGTCCAAAGGCCGGGTCCAGGCCGATCAGTGTCTTGCCATTGGGCTGCTCCACAAACAGCAGCAACATAATCGCCAGCGAAATCAGCCCGCCGAAATAACCGAAGGCAAAGCCCGATCCCGAAATCTCACCCACTTCGCTGTCATCGCCTAGATCAGGCAATTGCGAATTGATGAAGATCAGCGCGTATTCCGCCCCCACAAAGCCCAGACCAAAGGCCGATAGCATTAGCCACATGTTCGACCCATCAGGCAGCGTGTACCACAGCGCAGCCGAGCCCACCGCATACATCACCGAGAACGCAAATATCCACGGGATGCGCCGCCCTGATACATCCGCCATAGCGCCCAGCAAGGGGGCACCAAAAGCGATGATCAACCCGGTGATCGTCAGGCAATTGGCCCAAACCGTTTGCGCCCGCGCGGCGGCGGCCTGTGCATCCAGCCCGGTGCCGCTGAAGTACCCCGACGCAACACCCGCAAAATAGGGGCCAAAGACAAAGGTGACCAACAACGTGTGATAGGGCTGACTGGCCCAGTCAAAAAACCACCAGCCCCAGATGCGCTTGCGCTTGGAAATCTCTGCCATGACTGCCCCTGTTATCGTTGTCTTTATAAGACGAGGCTTTACCCCAATTCGCAAGGGTTGTGTTGGCGCGGGCTTGCTCTTTGACGCCGGGGCGCTTACGTCTCGACAAAGCAATACCCCGGAGGCCCCATGCTGTCGCTGATCCAAATCCTTCTGCTGATCCTGGACATTGTCTGGTTCATCATTCTGGCCCATGTGATCATGAGCTGGCTGATCAATTTTCAGGTGCTCAACCTGCATCAACAGCTGGTGGCGCAAATCTGGTACGGCCTGAACCGCATACTCGAGCCGATATACGGCCCGATCCGCCGTATCCTACCCGCGATGGGCGGGCTGGACCTGACGCCTCTGGTCGTGCTGGTCGGCGTCTATGCGGCGCGGATCATTCTGATCAACAATATGGTCTATTTCGTCTGACCTCTTGTTCACCGAATCTTAGTGTGTGATTGTCCTGTCTTAAGAGCAGATAAACCTTAAAACAGGGCAACCCCGCAGATGTTCGACTCCGCGCCTTTGCTGCGAGATGTCTTTGGATTCGACGATTTCCGACCCGGTCAGGAAGAGATCGTCGACGCCGTGACGGCAGGCGAGAACGTTCTGGCCATCATGCCCACGGGTGGCGGTAAATCCCTTTGTTTCCAACTGCCTGCCCTGCTGCGCGACGGCGTGACGGTGGTGATTTCCCCCCTGATCGCCCTGATGCGCGATCAGGTGCGCGGGTTGCAAGAGGCCGGGGTTGAGGCTGGCGCGCTGACCTCGGGCAACACTCCCGAAGAAACCGATGCGGTCTGGGAGGCATTGGAGGCCGGGCGGCTGAAACTCCTATACATGGCCCCCGAACGTCTGGCCGCCGGGTCGGCTTTGGGAATGATGCGCCGGATCAATGTCAGCCTTATTGCGGTGGACGAGGCGCATTGCGTCAGCCAATGGGGCCATGACTTCCGCCCCGATTACCTGCGGATCGGAGAGCTGCGGCGCGCGCTGAACGTCCCCTTGGCAGCCTTCACCGCCACAGCGGATGCCGAAACGCAGGATGAGATTGTCGAGAAACTGTTCGACGGCACCGCGCCCCGCAAATTTCTGCGCGGGTTTGACCGACCCAACATCCATCTGGCCTTTGCTGCCAAAGACGGGCCACGCAAACAGGTGCTGGATTTCGCCGCCGCGCGCAAAGGGCAATCCGGCATCGTCTATTGCGGCACCCGCAACAAGACCGAAGTGCTGGCGCAGGCCCTGCGCGCCGAGGGACACTCGGCCTGTCACTATCACGGCGGTATGGACCCCGAAGATCGCCGCATTGTCGAAACCCGCTTTGCGCGCGAAGATGGACTGATCGTGGTCGCGACCGTCGCCTTTGGTATGGGCATCGACAAACCCGACATCCGCTGGGTCGCCCATGCGGACCTGCCCAAATCCATCGAGGCATACTATCAGGAGATCGGCCGCGCGGGCCGCGACGGCGGCCCGGCCGAGACTCTGACCCTGTTTGGACCCGATGACATCCGCCTGCGCCGCTCGCAAATCGACGAAGGGCTGGCCCCGGCTGAACGGCGTATGGCCGACCATGCCCGTCTGAATGCTCTGCTTGGGTTGGCCGAGGCGCTGGTCTGTCGCCGTCAATCCCTGCTGGGCTATTTCGGCGAAAAGGCCGAGCCCTGCGGCAAATGCGATCTCTGCGACACCCCGCCCGAAGTGTTCGACGGCACCACCCCCGTCCGCATGGCCCTATCCGCGATCCTGCGCACCGAGGAATGGTTTGGATCGGGCCATCTGATCGACATCCTGCTGGCCAATGAAACCGACAAGGTCCGCGCGCGGCGGCATGACGCCCTGTCCACATGGGGCATTGGCAAGGACTGGTCCCGCCCGCAATGGCAGGCAATTTTCCGGCAGATGATGGGACATGATCTGGTCCGTCCCGATCCCGACCGCCACGGCGCGCTGCGCATGACCAAGGCCGCCAAGCCGATCCTGAAGGGCGAGGCGCAGATCAACCTGCGCAAGGACACGATCCGCAAAGCCACCCGGCGCCCCGCCGTCAAGGCTATGGTGGCCGAAGAAGACGCGCCGCTGCTGTCGGCGCTCAAGGCCAAACGCCGCGCGCTGGCAGAATCCCAACGGGTTCCGGCCTATGTCATCTTTCCCGACCGCACCCTCATCGAAATGGCGGAAACCCGCCCGATGACGCTGGACGATATGGCCCGGATCGTGGGTATTGGCGCGAAAAAGCTGGAACGCTATGGCGATACTTTCCTTGAGGTGATCGCGGGTGAGGCCGCCGCCCTGCACCCGGCCCGCCGCAAACTGGCCGGGCGCGATCAGGGCGAGATCTACGACCAGCTTCTGGCCGCACAGAATGACCTGAACCGCGGGCCGGATGGGATCGACAAACCGCTGACGTGTTCGGCCTCGCAACTGGCCAAGGTGGCCCAACTGCGGCCCGGCGATCAGCGCGGGCTGGAACAGGTGCTGGGCGACCGTCGTCACGAAAGGTTTGGCGCCGCCTTTCTGGACGTGCTGGAACAGGCGGGCTAAATACGCCCTATCAGGCAAGGAGTAAGGGCGGATATGCTGGTAGTGATTTCCCCGGCCAAGCGGCTGGACTGGGCCGAGCGCGATGTGACGGTCACTCAACCCGATTTTCAGGACGACGCGATCCGGCTGTCGAAAACCGCCCGCAACCTGACGCTGGGCGATCTGAAAAAGCTGATGGACCTCAGTGATGATCTGGCACGCCTGAACCGCGACCGCTATCGCGCCTTTTCTGATGCGCCCGAGGCCGATCTGACCCGCCCCGCAGCGCTGGCCTTTGCCGGTGACACCTATCAGGGGCTTGAAGCCGCATCTTTGGATGCCGACGAAATGGCATGGGCACAGGATCACCTGCGCATTCTGTCGGGGCTTTACGGCGTGCTGCGTCCGCTGGACGCCATTCAGGCCTATCGGCTTGAGATGGGCAGCAAGCTGAAAACCCGGCGCGGCAAGAACCTGTATGAATACTGGCGCGATCAGCTGAGCAAGGCTTTGAACGCGCAGGGCGCGCAGATCGGGTCGGACGTGCTGGTGAACTGCGCCAGTCAGGAATATTTCGGCGCGGTTGATCCACAAGCGCTGAAACTGCGGGTGATCACTCCTGTGTTCATGGAGGACAAGGCGGGCACCCCCAAGATCGTCAGCTTTTTCGCCAAGAAAGCGCGCGGGGCCATGGCTCGCTATATCATTCAGCACCGCCTAACCGATCCGGCTGGTCTGTTGGATTTCAACACTGGCGGATATGCCTATCGTCCCGACCTTTCGTCTGACGATAAACCGGTCTTTGTGCGCCCCTATTCGTCCTGATTCAGCATTGAAGGATCATAGGCTACCAACTCCACAGTGTTGCCCTCGGGGTCTTCGGTGAAAATCCCTCGCCACCCGATCCAGCCGAACTGCTCAACCCGGTAGGGTTGGCCCATTTTGTCATACCAGCGCATCACGGCCTCTTGCTCTTCGAACGGTAGCGACAGCGCGATGTGGTGCAGCGATGATCCGGCCCCTGTGGCAGGTCGGTCGGCACCGCTGGGGTGCAGCCCCGGTCGTGGGGCGGCAGCATGATGGAACAGGGCCAGCACCTGCGTATGACCTGAAAAGCCTTCGGCAATGCGGAAAAAGGTGATGGCGCTGTTGTAGTCGCCGCTCAGGCGCTGCAGGCCGATGACGTCTTCGTAAAACGCCACCATCGCCGCCATATCAGCGCAGCGGATGGCGATCTCGCCCAAGGCGCGAGGGTGAAAGCCGCTGAGTTCAGTCATTGTGAAAGCCTAGCCCGGCACATGCGCATCGGCAATCTACGGGTGTGTCCCATCAGGTTGGTGGTTTTGGATCATCAGATGAATTTTCCGCTTTTGCAGCGGCTTGGTCAGATAATGGTCCAACCCCGCCGACAGGATACCCTGATCATCTCCTGCCATTGCATGCGCCGTCAGGGCGATGATGGGAACGTGGCGGCCCGTCTCAATCTCTCGTCGACGGATTTCTGCCGTCGCCTGTTTGCCGTCCATGCCTGGCATAGATATGTCCATGAAAACAAGATCGGGGTCGAAGTCCTGATAAGCCTCAACAGCCTCAGTTCCATTTGCTGCAAAGCGCAGATCGATGTTCAGATCTTTAACCATTTTTTGCAGGATCAACTGGTTGGTCCTGTTATCCTCGGCAGCCAGAACCCGCATGAGCCGTTTTTGCGATCCGTTGGACAAGGAAGCCGCTCTGGTTGTAGCAGGCGGCACGTCATCCGTTTGCGCTGCGCGACCCAAAGCGGTCAGTCGCGAATAGAGTTCGGCTCTGGGTATGGGTTTCTGCAGAACACCTTCAATAAGATGGCGGGCCGGATTGGCGTGGATCATAGCTGGGTTGGCCGACATCAGGACAATGGGCAGGTCGTCCCATCCCCGGTCCTTGAGTGTGGTGGCAAGCTCTAATCCATCCATGTCAGGCAGATCGTGATCGCACAGAATTAGTCCCACGCTGTCGTCAATCTTCGACAACGCTTCGCTGCCAGAGCTACAAACCGTTACCCGAGCCCCCAGACGACTGAACTGTTTGGCCAGGATGGCACGGTTTACAGCCATATCTTCGACCACGATGACGTGCCTCAGCCCCTCCGCCAGATCGGGCGGTTCGGGCTGGGGGCCTTCAATTGTCGGCAGAGAAATTCGGAACCCGAAGCACGAGCCCTCGCGTGGTTCACTTTCAACCCAGATCGTGCCACCCATCAAAGCGATCAACCGTTTAGTGATGGCCAGACCCAACCCTGTTCCTTCAAACTGCCGGTTGCGTTCATCCTCGACCTGGTTGAATTCACCAAAAATATGGTCAATTTTCTCGGCATCGATGCCTATCCCGGTGTCCTCGATTGCCACATGGATATCGCAGGTGCGCAGATCCGTATTGGGTACTCCTGTTACCCGAATGAGCACATGACCGTGTGACGTGAACTTGACTGCGTTGCCAACCAGATTGGTCAAAACCTGACGCACGCGCCCCGGATCACCCATGAAAAGAGTTGGCAGGAACAGGTCGTAGTCGACCAGCAATGTCAGCCCCTTGTCCCGAACACTGGGCTGCAGCAGCATAGATACTTCCAGTATGCATCGCTCAAAATCGAATTGTTCGGGATGCAGGATCAGCTTGTCAGCTTCGATCTTCGAATAGTCCAAAACATCATTGATGATGACCAACAATGCCTCGCCCGAATTGCGGATAGTATTGAGATAGAGCCTTTGTTCTTCATCCAGTGGCGTTTCCGAAATCAGTTCGGTCATGCCCACGATACCATTCATCGGGGTTCTGATTTCGTGGCTCATATTTGCCAAAAACGCAGACTTTGCGCGGTTTGCGGCTTCAGCCCTTTCACGTGCGGCTTTCAGCTCGGCCTCGTGTCGGACCGACGCAGAAATGTTCAGCGCCAGGCTGACCACGTCCCCCCCGTTGCCGCGCTGGTCAATCAGTTTGAAGTAGTGGCCGTTCCAAAGGCGAATAATTTCAGGCTCGGGGTTCGTTTTCGCCCACCTGGCCTGCATTCGCCGTATCCAATCGCACGCAGCTTCATCGCCAAGATCAATCAATCCCTCGGTCGTGAGAATTTCCAGAATACGGGGATAGGCGATACCGGGCGCAACCTCGTCAATACCTTCGAACACACTCAGGTAGGCCGTGTTCGCTCCGATCAGGCGATTGTCGCCATCGAAAAACGCAAACCCGTCATGGAATGTCTGTATCGAATGCCACAGCCGACGCTCGGCCACTTCGATCTTGGCATTGGCCAGCGTCAGATCAGATTTGACCTTTTCGTTCTCATCGCGAACGGTCTCAACCTCGGCCTGCGTTTCGCCAATACGTTTGGTCAGGGCCATCGCGTGCAAGCCAAGTTTGCGATTGGCCGCCGACAGCTCGGCCTGTTTCATCTCAAGCAACCGTTCGGCAGCCAGCCGCGCGCGTCTTTCCTGTGCCAGTTTTGTTGCAAGACTCATCCGTGACGATCCCAAAGCATTTCCAACCCAGCATCGCGGCAGAGCGTGAAGAAGTGTTTAAGCCGTCACCTGAGCAGCTGATCGTGGATCAGGGATTGGATGAAACCTAAGGAGCTTCATGCCGCGCACAGAAAATTGTCAGCCATCGGCCCTGTCGCTCGACGCTGTCAGAATGCGTAACAGACGGCCAGATCGGTTTGCCCAAGCTTGCATGCCAAATACTCTGACCACCCTGTTGCCAGCGGGCGGAACGACGCTCGGTGCTCTGACTAAACGGGGCCTTGTCGTCAGAGACTTCGGGATCAACGCCGCCCTTCGCGCATCCATCCACCAATCAGGAAACCGCCAGCCAACAGCAAAACCAACCATGGCGGCAACAATCCGGCCTGAGTCACATCCCGTGTTTCATAAGCGTTGCGCGGCGTCAGGCCGATCCAACCGCGACCCGAGGCCGGTCGACCGGCCCGCACATTGCGGATTGACGGCATACCATCCTCGATCCGGATGGTGCCTCCGCGCAGCTCCGCCAGAATAGGGTCCAGCACCTCCGAGGTGGCAATCGTGCGCTCGAACTCTTTTGGCGCGGCCGGGCCAAGGCCGATCACCGCCGAGTGCTCACCCTCCTGCAAACGGTAAAGGCCAATCTCGGGCCCGTAATATTGCGCTTCGAACCGACCGGGTGAGACCTCGTCCAATGTCACCTCAAGCGTTTCGCCATTGGGTTGCGTGACAGTGACCGGGCCAACTTCATCTTCCAAAGTCTGGCGAATAATGCGCATGACTTGGCCGTTGGCTTCGGCCCACAGGGCCTCTTCTTCCAGCTCGGGCTCTTTCATCATCCAATGCGCCAGACGGCGCAACAGTTCTAACTGCGGCCCGCCGCCTTCAAAACCGCGACTCCACAGCCAGGCGTGATCCGAGGCCAGCATGGCCACGCGACCCTCGCCCACCCGGTCCAGCACCAACAATGGCCGGTCTTCCACTCCGGTCATCAGCACGTCACCCTTGCGTTGCTTGACGTCGATCTGGCGTAACCACGCCCCCCATTGATCCGAGTCGCCCAAATCGGTCGTCACCGGATGCCTGCGACCCAGATCACTTACCATCGGAACAAACCGCTCCTCGATCACACGCGCGGTCGGCTGTGCGGGAAGTATGGGCGCAAGCGGAGATCGAAAGATACTGTCGGCGCTGGCAAAATCCGGCCCCGCGGCGATCAGCACAGCGCCACCTTCGTTGATATAGTTGCTGACATTGTCCAGATAGATCGCCGGAAGAATGCCGCGACGCTTGTAGCGGTCAAAGATGATCAGGTCGAAATCGTTGATCTTCTCGAGAAACAGCTCGCGCGTTGGAAAAGCGATCAGCGAAAGTTCGTCAACCGGTACACCGTCCTGTTTCTCGGGTGGACGCAGAATGGTGAAATGCACCAGATCGACCGAGCTGTCGGATTTCAGCAGGTTCCGCCAAGTCCGCCCGCCGGGGTGCGGCTCGCCTGAGACCAGCAGCACCCGCAACCGGTCGCGCACACCGTTCATTTGGATCAGCGCTGTATTGTTGCGGTCTGTCAGCTCGCCCTCGGCCTGTGGTACCGTGAACTGCAGAACGTTGCGCCCGCCATGGGGAAGCGTGATGGGCAACTCGACATCAACACCGATTGGAATGGTAAATTGCTCTGCCTCGGCGCCATCGACCGAGATTTCTAGCGGGGCGGTTGCCGCACCCACCGGAGCGGCACCGCTGTCTTCGACCCGCAATGTCAGGGTGACGGGCTCGCCGATTATGGCAAAGGCTGGAGCGTTACGAACGATCAGACGACGATCCCAATCATCGGCGCGTCCCGTCTGTAAAAGGTGCATTGGCGCAGGAAGGTCCGGCGCCTGCTCTGCGTCGTGGATGATACCGTCCGAGACGACCAGAATGCCCGCAATTCTGGCGCGGGGCTCTTCGGCCAGCGCTTCGTTCAGCGCAGCCATGACCTGAGTACCCTCGTCGCCCTCACCGTCGCCAACTTTGATACGACGCAGTTCGGTGTTGTCGCGAGACTCGATCTCGGCGGCCAGATTATCGGCGGTTTGGACCGTTTGTTCAGCCCGGTCCGACAAAGTCTGGCTGGCGCTTTCGTCTTCGATCATCAATACGATGTCGGTCAGCGGAGCGCGATCTTCGACCTGATAAACGGGCCCAGTCAATGCCGCGACCACCACCAGCGCCGCCAAACCACGCAACGCCCAGCCCGACAGCCCACGCCATAGGGCCAACGCCACACCCGCCACGGCAATGGCAGCCACAACAGCCAAAACCGTCCACGGGATCAACGGGTCAAAAAGTACGGTTCCGGTCATTGTCCCAACCTGTCCAACAGCGCAGGTACATGTACCTGATCCGATTTGTAGTTTCCGGTCAGCACATGCATCACCAGATTGACCCCGAAGCGGTTGGCCAGCTCACGCTGACGTTCCCCGGCATAGCCGCGCCCAACGGGCAAAAGCGCCTGACCATTTCGATCCACGGCCCATGCCCCGGCCCAGTCATTGCCGCCGATCACCACAGGCGTCACATTGTCGTTGAGGTTCCTGAACGGCATCCCGTCGATCTGCTCAGCATCCAGCGGTGCAGACTCGACCCAAACATCCGTGCTTGCATACCGACCGGGAAAATCCTGCAGCAGATAGAAGGTCCTCGTCAGCACATGGTCACGGGGAATAGGTTCGAGCGATGGGATGTTCAGCGGTCCTGCCAGTTGCTGCAACTTGCGGCCATTGGGACTGGCGGCGCCGAACCGCGCCACATCTGAATCGCGCGTGTCAAACAGGATCATCCCGCCCGACCGCAAATAGGCGTTCAGCTTGGAATATGCCTCGGCCGAGGGTTGCGGTTGATCCGGAGTGATCGGCCAGTAGAGCAACGGGAAAAAGGCTAGCTCATCACGTTCCAGATCCACTCCGATTGGGTCGGCCGGTTCGACCGATGTGCGGTAGAACAGCGTCTGCGCCAGCCCGCGCATGCCCGCGCCTGCGATATCGTCAACCTCTGCGTTGCCCGTCAACACATGCGCCAGCACCAGCTCGGTCGTGGCATTCAAGGCAAACTCGGTATCTTCGGGCGTCTGCGCCTGCGCGTCGGGGGCAATCAGCACAGCGCCCAGCGCCACAGCCGCAGCGCGGGCCAATCCCAGACGTCCTGATAGCGCAAGTGAAGCTATAACATCCAACGTCAGCAGCAAAAGCGCGAGGCTCAGGAGGATACCGCCGATCGGGGTCTCGCTACTGATCTCTTGCCCCTTGATCGGCACATCGGCTGGCCAGGAAATAGGGGTCAGAGCCGCATCCTCGGTCAGAACGTTAAGCGCCAGCTTTTGTTTACCACTTTCATACAGCCCCGGACGCAGATCCGGGCCGATCTGGCCCGAGACAAGATCGACACCGTCCACACCGGACAGGTTGCCTGCATCCGTTAGGGTACCAAAGCCGTCCATTACCTGAATCGGCTCCCACGTGGTGCCCTGCAACTGTGACTCTTGCCGTGACTTGGCCGCCGACGCGACCGCCAGACGGTCCAGCATTTCGACGAACAGACCCGACAGCGGCAGGCTGGACCATTCCGCATCTGCAGTCACATGAAACAGCACCACCTGCCCCAGACCCAAAGCCTTGCGTGTCACCAGCGGTGTGCCATCCGAAAGCGAGGCAATCACCCGATCCGCCAGATTAGGGTCGGGTTGGGCCATTACTTGCGTGGTCACCGAAACGTCCGACGGCACCTCGAGCCCGTAAAAGGGCGATTCTTCCGGGAACGGAGCCAGCCCCTTGGCCTCGCCCCAGCTCATCGCACCTCCTACCGAGCGGCCCCCGCTGCGCAGGCGCACCGGCAGCAAAGCATCCTCGGCGTCGCGACCCAGATCGCTGGCGGCCATACGTGGCCCGGCAAAGCGCAACAGCAACCCGCCCTGTTCAACCCATTCGACCACGGCCTCTTGCTCACCCGCGGACAGTTTCGCCACATCAGCCAGAACGATCACGTCCGGGTTGGCGGGCAAAACGTCCAGCAAACCACCCTCGACGAAATCTGCCGTTGGGATCAGCACCTGCGTCAGGTAGTGCAGCGGTGACAACAGCTCGAGCCCTTCGCGGTTCAAGGTGCCGGCGATCAGGGCAACTTCGCGTCGCCGCAGGCTGTCATCGGTCAGTGTCAAAGCGCCGGCCGAGCGTTGGCCCTGGATTTCGAACCGCGTGATGCGGGCGCGCAACTCGGACGGTAAGGAAAGATCGACCTGGGCCTGTGTTTCACCGCTGTCGAACGTCATATCCACCGACTGCAGAACACGCATCGCACCGGCTGGATCGCGGCCCTGTGCTAGAACAGAGATTTCCTCAGCCGGTCCGGCCTCAGACCGTTGCGCGGTCAGTTGTATAAGCCCGTCCTGATAAGACGCCGGCAGGATCGCAAATACAGGCGAGGCAGACTGATACACCGTCACTTCGCCCCGCCGCTGCAACTCTGCAAGGATCGCGTCATACCCGTCATAGTCCAATCGGTCGCTGAACCAATGCGTATCGAACCCGCCATCTAGCTGGTTCAACGCAGCAGCGCTTTGTTCTATCTGGATCTCGGTTGGCTGCCACGGGGCGGGCGCCAGACCGGGCAACCTGCCGCGCCAGTCTTCGGCAGACTGGAACACCGGCATCTCAGGTTGGGTCAGGCTCAGGATTGCAACGGTCCGCCCAGCGCGCCCAGCCTCAGCCAGTTGCGCATCGATCTGGTCCAGCGTCGACGACCACTGCGTGGCCCCGGCCCAACTGGCATCCAGCACCAACATCAACGGTCCTGACCCGCCTTGATCACGCGAGGGGTTCAGAACCGGACCTGCAAGCCCGATGATGATCGCCGCAGCTGCCAGCATTCGCAACAGCAATAGCCACCAGGGTGTCCGATCCGAGACGCTTTCTTCATCTTTCAAGCCCAGCAGCAACGTCACCGCCGGGAACAACCGACGGATCGGCGCAGGTGGCACAGCACGCAGGATCAGCCACAGGATCGGCAAGGTCAGCAAACCCAGCAGCACCCAAGGCGCAGTAAAGCCAATACCCGCCAAAACCGTCATACAGACCCCCGATCCAACGCACGATAGAGCCACAGCAGAGCCGCCTGCGCGCTGTCACCCGTGTGGTGCAACCCAAGCTGCCAGCCAGTCGCGCGACACAACTGCGTCAGCGCGTCCTTGCGTCTGGCAAGCCGATCCAGATAGCGGTCGCGCAGCTCTCCAGCTTTCAATGTCTCGTGGCGGGTCGTGCCGCCGACGCTTTCGAATATGGTCCGACCGCGATAGGGAAAACTTTCCTCGT
Source organism: Ruegeria sp. SATB045 (assembly GCF_059613525.1). Classification (NCBI taxonomy): domain Bacteria; kingdom Pseudomonadati; phylum Pseudomonadota; class Alphaproteobacteria; order Rhodobacterales; family Roseobacteraceae; genus Ruegeria; species Ruegeria sp. SATB045. The sequence continues at coordinate 132,918 of NZ_JBXWSR010000036.1, forward strand.
TTGGGTCCAGAACCTGCAACAGAACACCGCGCACGCCCCGGTCGGCAGCCTTGGTCAGGGCCAGTTCGACCTCATCCATCGGTCCGAGAAAATCGGAAATGAACACAGCCCGCGCATGTGGGATCATGGCGCGGTGTTCGGGCGGCGCATAATCGGCCTCGGCATCTTCGGACCAGGCCTGCGCCAGCCGCACGATCTGTGCGTTGCCGCGTCGTGGCGGTAGGGTGGTGCCGGTCAGGCCCACGCGTTCTCCGCCTCGCACCAGTAGGATGGCCGTGGCCAGCCCCAGCAGACGCGCACGGTCGGCCTTGGTAGGGTGGTTATTGTCAGACGCAAATCGCATCGAGGCCCCCTGATCGACCCACAGCATCACCGATTGCGCAATCTGCCATTCGCGTTCGCGTACAAATTGCTGATCACCCCGCGCCGAGCGGCGATGGTCGATCATCCGGCGACTGTCCCCGATCTGGGCCGGGCGGTACTGCCAAAAATCATCACCCAGCCCCGAGCGCCTACGCCCGTGATCGCCCAGCAGAACGGTTCCGGCCAGATGCTCAGCCCGCGCCAACAGGGGCGGCAGCCGGGACGCCTCGGCCTCGGATCTTTCACGAAGGGTCAGCGCAGCATTCACGCCGCAGCCTCGGTGCGGATCAAGCCGGCAGCGGTGCTTTCGATCAGATCAGCAAGGCTGTCCCCGCGCGCCCGGGCGGCAAAGTTCAGCGCCATCCGGTGGCTGAGCACAGGGCGCGCCATATCCAAGACGTCCTCGGCATTCGGGGCCAACCGCCCTTGCAGCATTGCGCGCGCGCGCACTGTCATCATCAGCGCCTGCGCCGCACGTGGACCCGGCCCCCAAGCGACCGTTTCCGCCACACGTTCGGACACGCCAGCCTCATCCGGGCGGAAGGCGCGCACCAGATCGAGGATCAGCTCAACCACCGAATCTCCGACGGGCATGCGCCGCAACAGAACCTGAGCGGCTAGCAATTCCTGTTTGGTGAAAATCTCATGCGCGTCATCTTCTTCGACGCCCGTGGTGGCCAGCAGAATGTCACGTTCGGTCTGGCGATCGGGGTATTCCACGTCGATCTGCACAAGGAACCGGTCCAACTGCGCCTCGGGCAACGGATAGGTGCCTTCCTGCTCAATCGGGTTCTGCGTCGCCAACACGTGAAAGGGCGTACCCAGCGAGCGATCCTCGCCCGCCACTGTCACCGTACGCTCCTGCATCGCTTGCAGCAGTGCCGATTGCGTTCGGGGGCTGGCGCGGTTGATCTCATCCGCCATCAGCAGTTGGCAAAAGATCGGACCAGAAATGAACCGGAAATGGCGGCTGCCATCTTCGGCGGTATCCAAAACCTCGGACCCCAAAATGTCGGCAGGCATCAGGTCCGGTGTGAACTGGATGCGGTTGCCATGCAGGCCCATCACGGTCGACAGCGTTTCAACCAGTCGCGTCTTACCCAGACCGGGCAGACCGATCAGCAACGCATGCCCGCCGCACAGCAGCGCGGTCAGGGTCAGGTCCACGACCCTCTCCTGTCCGATAAAGCGACGGGTGATCGAGGCCTTCGCCTCTTGCAGTTTCGATTCCAGCGCTTCGATCTCGGACACGAGGTCGGCAGGTTCGGTCATGACTTTCCCTTCCGTGGACTATTATAAGCAGAGTGTATCGCGCTGAGAGGAAATGGCAAAAGCAATGAGCGGACAAAAACCTGTGACCCCGTCACCAGATGGCATTGAAGCATCAGTCAAAGCTGCCAAAACGCGGGGTTTGCCGCCGGTTCACCTTTGGAATCCTCCGTTCTGTGGCGATCTGGACATTCATGTCGCCAAAGATGGCTCGTGGTCTAATCTAGGGTCGCCGATCAACAGGTTCGAGCTTGTGAAGCTGTTTTCGTCAATTCTTAAGAAAGAAGACGGGAAATATTACCTCGTCACCCCGGTCGAGAAGGTGGGAATCACTGTCGAGGACGTGCCTTTCGTAGCCGTCGATTTCGAGGTCGAAGGCAGCGGCGAGACGCAAAAGCTGACATTCACCACACATGTGGGCGACACGGCAGTCGCAGGTGCGGACCATCCGCTCCGGATTGTCATTGATACCGAAACAGAGGAGCCTGCCCCCTATATATTGGTACGCGCAAACCTAGAGGCGCGGATCGACCGCAAAAGTTTTTACCGGCTGGTCGACATCGCCGAGCATAGTGGTGAGTGGTTCGGCGTCTGGTCCGGCGGGCAGTTTTTCCCTCTGATCCGCTCGGATGATCTACTGGATTAAACCACCTGCGCTCGACGCTCTTGCGCCAGTATCACGGCCACTGCCACGATCCCCGCGCCCAGCGCGCGGGTCCAGTTCCAGTCCTCGCCCAGCACCAGCATGATCAGCATCACGTAAAACGGCGCAATGTTGATGTGAAACGAGGCCAGCGCCACGCCGATCTTGCCGACCGAAGCGATAAAGAACACCTGACTCAGCCCCATCGAGATCAGCGCATAGATCACCAGCATCCCCGCCTGCTGCATGTCGATCTGGGTGGCGGGCATCACCTCCATCCCCATCTGCGCGGCACCGGCGAACAAAACGGCCGCCGCCGCCAAACCTCCGACAAAAGTGATGGTGCTGCGCCCCGTCTGACTGAGATCGGGGAAATCCCGCGCAATCGCCATGCTGGACCAGCAGAACAGGCCCGTCGACACAATCGCACAGACCGCGCCCAGCCCCAGCTGCGCCGGCGCCACCGCGCTGGTGGCGATCAGCCCGCCAATAATCGACACCCCCACGCCCAGCGCAAAATTCCACCGCAGCCGCCGCGCACCCGTCGCCAGCTCCAAAACGGTCGCAAACAAAGGCGCGCAGGAGGCGATGATCGCCACGGTCACCGGATCGGTCAGCTTTTGCGCCAGAATGATCAGAAACATCGCCACACCCAACGCGGCACCGACCCGCATCGCATGACCCCAACGCGCCCGCAACACGCGCGTCGGCCCGTCAAACAGCACCCAGATCGGCACCATCACCAGCACCGCCAGCGCCAGCCGCGCCACCAGCAACGCAACCGGAGGCCAGCTCTGCAACAGCACTTCGGCCGCCGGAAACCCCGCAGCCCATGTCAGCATGCTGGCCACCGCAAAGCCATTGCCGGACAGGGCAGAACTGCGCCCGCCAGACACAGAGAGGGCGTTCCCGCGCACGGGGTCAGGGCTCATCGCCATGGTGTCAGACCTTCTGTTGGACCGGCGACCGAAAATGATTCGCCGCATTGTCCCGAATGTCTCTGATCGGCGCGGGGCGATCTGGCCGATTTTCGACAATCTGTCGTTTTCAGGCCCTTTCACCGCCAAACCCCGCCCGCTAAGGTCCGGCCAACACCACACCGGACCCGCTCATGCCGAAATTCGCTGCAAATATCTCTCTGCTGTTCGCTGAACTGCCTTATCTTGACCGGTTCCAAGCCGCAGCCGAGGCCGGGTTCAAAGCGGTCGAAATCCTGTTTCCCTATGATTTGGCCGCCAAGGAAACCCGCCGCGCCCTACTGGCCAATGGGCTTGAACTTGTGCTGATCAACGCACCACCTCCCAACTATACCGGCGGGCAGCCGGGCTATGCGGCCGTACCAGGCGGCGAAGGGCGATTTCAGTCCGATATCCGCCGGGTGATACGCTATGCGGAAGTGCTGAAACCGGGGCTGATCCACATCATGTCGGGCTATTCTTCGGGCCCTTTTGCGCTTGAAACGTTTGTGCGTAACCTGCAATGGGCCGCCGATGCCGCGCCACAGCAGCAGTTCACGATCGAGCCGCTGAACCCTGTCTCGCAACCGGATTACTTCCTGAACGACTACGCGCTTGCCGCCGAGGTTCTGACCCAGGTGGATCGCCCGAATATAGGCCTGCAATATGACAGCTTTCACGCGCATATGATCCATGGCGACGCGCTGGAAATCTGGAACCGCTATCGCCCACATGTTGTTCATGCTCAGATCGGTGCCGCGCCGAACCGGGCTGAACCGGGCAAAGGCCCAACGGACTTCGTGGCCCTGTTCGCGGCAATGGACCAACATGGGTACACAGGTTGGGTCAGTGCCGAATACACCCCGTCCACGCAAAATTCCGCAGACAGTCTTGGTTGGATGACCCCGTAACTCTGGATTCTTGACAAAAAATCCAGCAAATGAAGAACGTCTCGACTTCGAAAGCGCCTTCAATGATACCAGCCCGTTTCGCCCACGCCCTTTTCGGTCTGATCATGTCAGGACTGATGTCCTGTATCGTTACAGGTATCGCAACCGTCAAGGCAGTTGGTTTTGGTCCCACCACCCTGGGTGACTGGTTCGGGTCCTGGGCCTTTTGTTGGCCCATCGCATTTCTTGTTATTCTAAGCCTTGGACCTTTCGTCAAACGTATGGTCGAAGGTTGGGTCAAGACGCAGGATTGACCCGCTGCAAAGAGGGCCCGCCGGGCCTGATGAGCAGCGCGCACTTAATGCGCTTCGGCCCAGTTGGCGCCCTGCCCGGCATCGACACTCAACTTGACATCCAGTTTAACGGCGGGATCCGATGCTCCCTCCATCACGTCGCGCGCCACACCGATCACCTGATCCACCGCATCCTCGGCCACTTCGAACAGCAATTCGTCATGCACCTGTAGCAGCATCTTGGCAGGCAGCCCATTGATGGCGTCCGGCATCCGCACCATCGCCCGCCGGATCACATCTGCCGCTGTCCCCTGAATCGGTGCGTTGATCGCCGCTCGACGCGAGAACCCGGCATGCGGCCCCTTGGCATTGATCTCGGGCGTGTGGATTTTACGGCCAAACAGCGTCTGCACATACCCATGTTCTTTGGCGAACGCGACGGTGTCGTCCATATAGGCTCTGATACCCGGGAACCGCTCGAAATACCGATCGATGAAACCCTGCGCCTCGGCGCGTGGAATGCGCAGGTTGCGCGCCAAACCAAAGCCTGAAATCCCGTAAATCACGCCAAAGTTTATCGCCTTAGCCTGGCGGCGGATATCAGGCGTCATCTCATCAAGCGGCACGTCAAACATCTCGGAGGCGGTCATGGCGTGAATGTCCAGACCATCGGCAAAGGCCTGTTTCAACGCCGGTATCTCAGCGATATGAGCCAGAATGCGCAGCTCGATCTGGCTGTAGTCGAGGCTGACCATCACATTACCTGGCTCGGCGATAAAGGCCTCGCGGATGCGGCGGCCTTCTTCGGTGCGCACCGGGATGTTCTGCAGGTTCGGATCGGTCGAGGCCAGACGCCCCGTATTCGCCCCCGTGATCGAATAAGATGTATGCACCCGGCCTGTATCCGGGTTGATATGGGTCTGCAGCGCGTCGGTATAGGTCGATTTCAGCTTGGAAAGCTGCCGCCAATCCAACACCCGGCGGGGCAACTCGTGTTCGGTGGCGAGGTCTTCCAGAATGTCCGCCCCGGTCGAATACTTCCCGGTCTTGCCTTTCTTACCGCCCTCAAGCCCCATCTTGTCGAACAGGATCTCACCCAGTTGCGCGGGCGAACCGACATTGAAGTTCTCACCAGCCAGTTCATGAATTTCAGCCTCTAGCCCGGCCATTTTCTGCGCAAAAGCGTTGGACATGCGACTCAGGACATCGCGGTCCACCTTGATGCCATGCATCTCCATCTCTTTGAGAACCGGCACCAGCGGGCGTTCGAGCGTCTCATAAACCGTCGTCACCTGCACCTGATGCAGTTGCGGTTTGAACAGCTTCCACAGGCGCAGGGTGATATCCGCATCCTCGGCGGCGTAAGCCGTCGCCTCGTCAATCGGCACCTTGTCGAAAGCGATGGCTGATTTGCCGGACCCCAGCAGCGGTTTGATCGGAATCGGCGTGTGATTCAGGTAACGCTCGGACAGCGTATCCATCCCATGCCCGTGCTCACCGCCATGCATCGCATAAGACATCAGCATCGTGTCGTCGATCGGCGCCATTTCTACGCCATAACGCGCGAAAATCTTGGCGTCGTATTTCATGTTCTGCCCGATCTTCAGGATCGAGACGTCCTGAAGCAGCGGTTTGAGCAAAGTTAGAGCCTCATCCAACGGCATCTGCCCCTCGGCCAGTGCATCCGACCCGAAAAGATCATCAGCGGCCCCATCGCGGTGGGTCAGCGGGATGTAGCAGGCCTCACCTGCCGTGACACACAGGGAAATGCCCACCAGATCGGCGATCATTTCGTTCAATCCGGTGGTCTCAGTATCGACAGCCACCCAGCCGGTTTCATAGGCCCGGTCGATCCAAGCCTGCAGCGCCGCCGCATCGCGCACGCATTCGTATTTCGAGGCGTCAAAGGAGATATCCTCAGCCTCGGTAACCACTTCGGGCGAAGGCGCATCAGCGATCACCGGGGCCTCGGCCCCCAGCTTGTCGGCAATGCGTTTGGTGAGGGTGCGGAACTCCATATCCGCAAGGAACCCCAGCAGGGTTTCGGGATCAGGGTCCTGCACCTCCAAATCGTCCAGCGTGAAATCCAGCGGCGTGTTTTCGTCCAACTGCACCAGTTTCTTCGACAGCTCGATCTGGTCGCGCTTTTCGATCAGGGTCTGGCGGCGTTTGGGCTGCTTGATCTCTTCAGCGCGATCCAGCAGGGTCTCCAGATCGCCATATTCATTGATCAGCAAGGCGGCGGTCTTGACCCCGATCCCCGGCGCGCCGGGCACGTTATCTACGCTGTCGCCTGCCAGCGCCTGCACATCAACCACGCGTTCGGGACCCACACCGAACTTCTCGAACACGCCATCCTTGTCGATACGTTTGTTCTTCATCGCGTCCAGCATCTCAACGCCGCCGCCCACAAGCTGCATCAGGTCTTTGTCCGAGCTGACAATAGTCACCCGCCCCCCAGCCTCGCGCGCCTGCACGGCCAGCGTGGCGATGATGTCATCGGCCTCATAGCCTTCCAACTCTTTGCAGGCGATGTTGAAGGCGCGGGTCGCCTCGCGGGTCAGGGGCATCTGCGGGCGTAGATCTTCGGGCATGGCCTCGCGGTTGGCCTTGTATAGGTCATAGAGATCGTTGCGGAACGTGTGTGACCCCTTGTCGAAGATCACCGCCACATGGGTCGGCGCATCCGGCCCCGCGTTCCCTTCGACATATTTCTGCAGCATGTTGCAGAAACCTGACACCGCGCCAATTGGCAAACCATCCGACTTACGTGTCAGCGGAGGCAGCGCGTGATAGGCCCTGAAAATAAAGGCCGATCCGTCGATCAGATGCAGGTGACATCCTTTTCCGAAATTGCTCATGCGCGCTCTCCCTGTCGGTCAGTGGACGTTGTGCCACAGGGCCGCTCAGGTGGCCAGTCAAGAACGCGCGTCAGCCGCTGAACACGTCAGAAAAACTGTTGAGCAGCGCCATGATAACCAGCACGCCCAAAAAGGCGAAGAAGGCCATGGCAAAAAACTGAAACAGAATCGCACCTACGCCAATCACGGTGCCGGCAATTGCAGGGCGCCTTCTTTCGTGACGCAGCAGCCCAATCACAGATACAACGATTGCCAAGGCCCCAAGCATGGCCACGCCGATCTGTAGAAAGTCATCCAGATCACGGCTGCGCGCGACCGGCTCGGGCTGTTCCAGCCCCGCGGCCGAGCGCCAGGTGGACTTGCCGATCTCGGCGGCCAATTTGCCCAGTGAAACGCCCGTCGATTGCTGCGGCGCAAACGGCCCTGCCCAAAACACGAACAACGCGGCAAACAGCGCAAGGGCACCAATACCAAACCCGATCCAGCCGAAAACCGGACTAGCAGTGTCAGTAGATGCAACATCCGTCATCGAACTCATCCCAATATCTGCAAATCGGCCATAGCATAAAACCACGGTAGCATTTGGGAGAACATTATTGCTTGCGGAAAACGCACCGCAACTGTGCCTGTATGACCATATCTCTTCGATTCAGCGATCCGCCGTCAGGCAAGCAGCAAACCAAAGCTATGGGGCGCTGAACGCTCTGGTCGCCGCATCCCATCGCAATCCGGTTTTTTCAGCGATTCCGTGCATCTGCTTGTTCAACGACCTGTCATTCAGTCGACGGCTTAGGCTGCGCAATGGGACCAGATTGCGTTCCCCGTACCCGTCGATCAGCACGAACATCGACACTGAGTCGCGCGTGCCGTAAACGATATTTTGCGCATGAATATCGCGACCCACGATCTGAAAGTCGAACAGCGTGTGAACAAAATCATTCAGCTTGTTCAGAACCTCGGGGGGCAGCCGGCGCTGCTGGCACAACGACATCAGATCCTGCGCCAGCGAGCCGTCCTCAGATTCCATACGCTCGACCACAATGCCCGGCCCGGCATCCGTTTGCACAACGCCAAAAGACCGGGCCAATGGCATTTTCGCGATATCCGGGCCGCTTTTCAACGCCGCCTTCATCTCGCACTCCAGCTCTTTCAATGCATTGCGATAGACCGAGTCCGGCAGCAAATACCGCACAAAGCGCTTGGCAAAAGATCGGTTGGGCCGCGTGCGCGGGCGCGTCACCTTGATCAGAAGATCGGATTGGTCAGGGTAGGCGTAGACGTTTCTGTGGCCACCTGTGGCAACAAGATCTTTGTCGGACAGGTGAACCAGTTGCACTGGAAAGATCATTCCGGATCCGCGTGGAAATGACACAAGAATTCTGACGCAGCACGCTACAGCATATCCTGCCCGGCGTCAGCCCTTGTAACAGTTTTATGTCAGATTGATTGCGCCTCTTCGGCTGCGGACCCTTTGAGAATGTATTTGCAATCGCAATAGAGGCATTCGACCCAACCAGTATCTTCAGGGATTTGCAGCCAGACACGTGGATGGCCCAGTGCCCCTTCGCCACCGTCACAGGCGACACGGGTGGTTTCCACGATCTTGGTTTCCGGCGCTTCGATGGTCACGGCTGGCGATCCTTCTTCGGTTGTCGGCCTCGCGGGCATGTATTAGGTGCGTTTATGAGCGATGAGCAAACCGGGGGCAAGAGCCACATGAGCGATGCGGCAATCAGGATCGAAGGTCTGCACAAGACCTATCGCGGCAGCAAGGCACAGCCCGAGAAACACGCGCTAAAAGGCGTTGACCTGACGGTCCCGCGCGGGTCGGTCTTTGGATTGCTGGGGCCAAACGGGGCCGGGAAATCGACATTGATCAACATTCTTGCCGGGCTAGTGGTTAAATCGGCCGGAACGGTCTCTATCGGCGGGTTTGATCAGGATAAAAATCCGCGCCAGTCCCGCGCAGCAATTGGCGTAATGCCGCAAGAGCTGAACCTCGATCCGTTCTTCACCCCGCGTGGCGCCTTAGAGGTTCAGGCCGGTCTTTATGGCGTCCCCAAGGCCCAGCGCCGCAGCGACGAGATTCTGGAACTGGTCGGCCTTGGCGACAAGGCCGAAGCCTATGCGCGCACTCTGTCTGGGGGTATGCGTAGGCGGCTGCTGTTGGCGAAGGCTCTTGTGCACCATCCCCGCATTCTGGTCCTGGATGAACCCACGGCGGGCGTGGACATCGAACTGCGCCAGATGCTCTGGACCAATGTGCGCAAACTGAACGAACAGGGCATGACGATCATCCTGACCACGCATTACCTGGAAGAAGCGCAAGAAATGTGTGACGAGATCGCGATCATCAACCACGGCGAAAAGATCGCGCAGGACAGCACCGCCAACCTACTGAGTCGCATGGACAGCCGGACAATGGTCATTGCTCCGGACAGCCCGGTGACCGAACTGCCAACAGCGCAAGGGGTCGAGGCCACTCTGCGTGACGATGGCAGCCTGGTGCTGCAATATCGCAGCGCTGCGACCAGCGCCGAACAAGTTCTGGAATCGGTCCGCACCGCAGGCATCCGTATTCGCGACGTCCGCACCGAAGAGGCAGACCTCGAGGATGTGTTCCTCGCCCTGACATCCGCACGCGGATGAGAATTTGACCGTTAGACTCGATCTATCCGCGCCTGATAACAGTTGTTCCGCGCGGACCGGATGTGGATATAGGCCACATCGGGACGAGCAAAGATATCACTGATCTTTGCGCCGATCCGATCTGTGGGCGTAATCTCTTCGGTGCCATAGACGATCCGATCATCCAACCCGTACCCTTTGATCAGATAGTCGGGAGAGGTGGTCAGAATCTCGGGCATCTCATCCCCTTCATACTGTTCACACGGGGCGGCACACAGAAAGATCGGACCCGTTTCCGCGTAGGGTTGTGTCTCAGAAAAAGGGCGATGCGCCAATATCAGCATCTCTTTTCCTTCCGGAATGTTCTGCAGGCAATGGCGGCATGGATTGCCCGCACCTTCGGAAACGGCGCGCTCGGGCGAGGCGCCATATGCGTCCGGCCCTCCGGCCTGAAGCGCGCGGACTTGGCGGGTGGGCAATGCTGTGATCTTGAACATCTCGGGTCTCCTTTTTCTGCCACCCTGCCCAGAGGGGACACTGCAAGCGACCCGTTTCCTGCGCAAAGGACTCGAAAAAGAACAAAAGGTGAATATAATGTGGAATCGCCATGTATGCCGAATTGTCGATCACGTCGAATTTCACCTTTCTCACCGGGGCCTCGCACCCCGAGGAGTATATGCAGCGTGCCGTCACACTTGGTCTGCCCGCCATCGCGATTGCCGATGACAACTCGGTCGCCGGGATCGTGCGTGCCCATACCCAGGCGCGCGAGATTGCCCGAAAGGTGCGCGAACGTATCGAATGGGAAGGGCAGAACACGCCCATCGGCCCGCCCTGCCCCGATCACATTCCCAAACCGCCCTCCTACCCGATCCACGCGGTGCCACGCCTGATCCCTGCTGCGCGATTGATCTTCACCGACGCGCCCACCGTCACCGCCCTGCCCCTGAACCGGCAGGGCTGGGGCAACCTGTGCCGTATCCTGTCGAAAGGCCGCCTGCGTGCGGAAAAAGGCGACTGCATCCTGCACCTGTCCGACCTGTTGGAATTCTCTGACGGTCTGCACCTGCTGCTCTGGCCACAAGCGACCCGGTCGCAGGGCGGCGCGAGTGCTTGGCGGACACAGGCGCAACAGCTGACGCGCCGCTTTGCCGGGCGGATGCATCTGTTGATGCATCCTCGGTATGATGGCGCAGACAGTGAATATTTCATTTTATTAGAGACTGAATCAAAGCAACTCAACCTCCCTACCCTCGCCAGCGCTGCGCCGATGATGCACCATGGTACCCGTCGCAAACTGGCCGATGTGCTGACCGCCATCCGACTGCGCCGCAAGGTCGACGATCTGGGCCGCGACGCGCTAGCCAATGGAGAGCAGCGCCTGCGTTCGGAATCCGAGATGCTGCGCATTTTCAAAGGTCATGAAGGCGCTGTCACCCGCGCCCATATGCTCAGCGAACAGTTGCAATTCTCGCTGGATGAGCTGCGTTACGAATACCCCAGCGAGGGCAGTGACCAGGAAACCCCGACCCAACGCCTGCACCGTTTGGCGCATGAGGGGCTGAAATGGCGGTATCCGGCAGGAGCCTCGGAAAAAGCCAAAAAGATGCTGGCGCATGAACTGACCCTGATCGGCAAGCTGAAATATGAACCCTATTTCCTGACCGTCCGTGACATCGTCACCTTCGCCCGATCCCGCGATATCCTGTGTCAGGGACGCGGCTCAGCAGCCAACTCCGTCGTCTGCTACTGCCTCGGCATCACCGAGGTCAGCCCCGAGCTGGGCACGATGGTGTTCGAACGCTTCGTCTCCGAGGCGCGGGACGAACCCCCCGACATAGACGTCGATTTCGAACATGAACGCCGCGAAGAGGTGATTCAGCACATCTATGACCGCTATGGTCGCCACCGCGCGGGCCTCTGCGCAACTGTGATCCACTATCGCGGCAAGCGCGCCATCCGCGAAGTGGGCCGGGCGATGGGCCTGACCGAAGACACGATCTCGGCTCTGTCCTCACAGCTATGGGGGTTCTTCTCGGCCAAGGGGCTCGAGGCGGAACGGATGCGCGAAATCGGCCTTGATCCCGAAGATCGTCGCTTAAAACAGACTCTAACATTGGTTTATGAGATCGACGGCTTCCCCCGTCACCTCTCGCAACACGTCGGCGGGTTCATCATCACCGAGGGGCGGTTGGACGAACTCGTCCCCATCGAAAACGCCACGATGGAGGACCGCACAGTCATCTGCTGGGACAAGGACGATATCGACAGTCTTGGTATTCTGAAGGTCGATGTCCTCAGCCTTGGGATGCTGACTTGTATCCGCAAGGCGTTCGATTTGATCACCCAGCACCATCAGACGGGCTATACCCTTGCCACCCTGCCGCCCGAGGATCCGGCAGTGTATGACATGCTGTGCAAGGCGGACTCGGTCGGGGTGTTTCAGGTGGAATCGCGCGCGCAGATGAACTTTCTGCCACGAATGCGTCCGCGCAATTTCTATGATCTGGTGATCGAGGTCGCCATCATCCGCCCCGGCCCCATTCAGGGCGACATGGTCCACCCGTACATCCGCCGCCGGAATGGCGAAGAGGAGGTCAGCTTCCCCTCGGACGCGCTGGGTGAGGTGCTGGGCAAAACGCTGGGCGTGCCGCTGTTTCAGGAACAGGCGATGCAGATCGCCATCGTCGGCGCGGGCTTCACCCCCGAACAGGCGGACCGGCTGCGGCGGTCGCTGGCGACGTTCAAGAAACATGGTAATGTCAGCGAATTCCGGTCCTTGTTCCTGCGCGGGATGGAGCGGAACGGCTATGAACAGGATTTCGCCGAACGCTGTTTTTCGCAGATCGAAGGCTTCGGCTCTTACGGTTTCCCCGAAAGTCACGCGGCCAGCTTTGCGCTGCTAGTCTATGCCTCGGCCTGGATCAAATGCCACCATCCGGGGATTTTCGCCTGCGCGCTGCTGAATTCACAGCCCATGGGGTTCTATGCCCCAGCGCAGATCGTGCGCGATGCGCGTGAACATGGGGTTCAGGTGCGCCCCGTCTGTATCAATGCCAGTTTCTGGGACAATGTGATGGAACCCGACGGTCACGGCGGGTTGGCTCTGCGGCTGGGGTTCCGCCAGATCAAGGGCCTGAGCGAGGAAGATGCCAGCTGGCTGACCGCCGCGCGCGGTAATGGCTACCATCAGGTGGATGATGTGTGGCGTCGTGCCGGACTTGGCCCCTCGGTAATCGAACGGTTGGCTGAGGCCGATGCCTTCTCCGCCTGCGATCTGACAAGGCGCGAGGCGTTGTGGCAGGCCAAAGCGATTGCCACCGCGAAGCCCTTGCCGCTGTTCTCGCAGGATCTGGAGGGCGAGGCGCTGGACGAGCCCGCAGCCTATCTGCCACAGATGACGCTAGGCGAGCAGGTAGTCGAAGATTACGTGGCCACCCGCCTCAGCCTCAAGGCGCATCCAGTGGCCCTGATCCGGCATCTGCTGACGCCCGAGCCGCGCGACAAAACCACACCTGTTGCGTGACGCCCAAACCGGGTATCGGCCCAGAACAGAGTCGAAAACGGACCAAACATGACCCGCCCCACGCTGCCGCCGCGCTTTCCCGCGACCCCAGATCAGATCAATGCTCAGGTCGCCGCCTTTTACGCCCGCGTGCGCGAGGACGCGGTGCTAGGACCGGTCTTCAACACACATGTCCAAGACTGGTCCACGCATGAGGAAAAGATCGCCGCCTTCTGGCGCAACGCCATCCTGTATGAGCGCAGCTATGACGGCAATCCGCAGCGGGTCCATATTGAACGGCCCGACGTGCAGCCCGACATGTTCGCCCATTGGCTGGATTTGTTCGAAGAGGTCGCCACCCAGACCTTACCCCCGGAAACCTCCACACCATGGGTCGCGCTGGCCCGAAGAATCGGCGTGGGGATGAAGGCCGGTGTGCAATCTGCACGCCAACCCAAACACGCACCTCCCATCCTGCGTTGATCCCAGGGCATGGCAGTTTTGCCATGTTAGCGGTAAAATAGGGGCTATGCGGGTCGGCCAAATGAGTTTACTCAGGGGTACGACAGCCCCAATGCGCTGCGCCCCTACACCGACACATCACCCGAGGCCGCCTCATGAGCACTCAGAACACCACCCTTCGGGGGCTTGGCTATGCGTTTGCGGGCTTTGCCGTTTTTGCGAGCCACGATGTGCTGATCAAAGTGCTGGGTAGCACCTATTCGGTGATGCAGATCATCTTTTTCGCAACGCTGTTTTCCTTTGTGCCAATGGCGGTGACGATCCTGACCGACCGGACAACGGGCAATTTCCGACCACATCATCCGTGGCTGGTCCTGCTGCGCTCGGCCCTGATGGTGACATCCATGGTCTGCGCCTTCTACGCTTTCTCGGCGCTGCCGCTGGCCGAGGTCTACTCGCTGTTATTCGCCTTCCCTCTGTTCGTCACCGTCCTGTCGATCCCGATCCTGGGGGAAGTCGTGCGCGCACAGCGTTGGGCCGCCGTCGGCTGTGGCCTGATCGGAGTTCTGATCGTCCTGCGCCCCGGTGCCACGGATATCACTCTGGGGCATCTCGCGGCCCTGACTGCGGCGTTTTCCAGCGCGTTAGGGTCTGTTTTGGTACGCAAGATCGGGAATGAGGAACGCTCGGCCGTACTGATCCTTTATCCGATGCTGCTGGCCATTGTGGTCATGAGCTTGATGCAGCCCGCTGTTTACCAACCACCCTCGCTGCTGCATCTGGCGATGATGGCGCTGGTGGGCGTGTTTTCGGTCATCGCCCAACACCTGATCATCCTTGCCTATCGCGCCGCGCCTGCAGGCGTGGTCGCCCCCAGCCAATACAGTCAGATCATCTGGGCTACATTGTTCGGCATGGTCTTTTTCAACGAGCGGCCCGATGGCTGGGTCGCCGTTGGGGCCAGCATCATTATCGCCTCAGGCGTCTATGTGGTCTGGCGCGAAAGCCGGGCGAACACCTCGTCGGTCAATACCCCGGTTCTGAGGGTCCGCTCGCCCCGGTCCGACACAGGCGCAAGCCGTCCCGGCAAATAAAAACGGCGCGCCATTCACAGCGCGCCGTCCTCGAAATCGCAGGTTCAGGGCCTTAGTAGACCACAACCGAGCGGATGCTTTCGCCCTTATGCATCAGGTCGAAACCGTGGTTGATGTCGTCTAGACCCATGGTGTGGGTGATCATAGGGTCGATCTCGATCTTGCCTTCCATGTACCAGTCGACAATTTTCGGCACATCGGTCCGGCCCCGCGCGCCACCAAAGGCCGTCCCGCGCCACGAGCGGCCCGTGACCAGCTGGAACGGACGGGTCGAGATCTCGGCCCCCGCAGGTGCCACGCCGATGATGATCGACTCACCCCAGCCCTTATGCGCCGACTCCAGCGCAGCGCGCATTACGCCCACATTGCCGGTGGCGTCAAAGGTGTAATCGCCGCCGCCTTTGGTCAGGTTGACCAGATAAGGAACCAGATCACCTTCAACCTCGGCCGGATTCACAAAATCGGTCATACCGAACTTGGTCGCCATCTCGACCTTGGCCGGGTTCAGGTCAACGCCAACAATCTGATCGGCCCCAGCCAGACGCAGGCCCTGAATCACGTTCAGACCAATGCCGCCCAGACCGAAAACGATGGCACGGCTGCCGATTTCCACCTTGGCAGTGTTTATGACAGCGCCGATACCGGTGGTCACGCCGCAACCGATATAGCAGATTTTGTCGAACGGGGCGTCCGGGCGCACCTTGGCCAGCGCGATTTCCGGCAGAACCGTGTGGTTCGAGAAAGTCGAGCAGCCCATGTAGTGCAGGATTGGATCACCATCCAAAGTCGAAAAGCGCGAGGTCCCATCAGGCATCAGGCCCTGTCCCTGCGTTTCACGGATCGCCTGACACAGGTTGGTCTTGGGATGCAGACAGTATTCACACTCGCGGCATTCGGGGGTGTAAAGCGGGATCACGTGGTCGCCTGGCTTCAGGCTGGTGACGCCTGGGCCGACCTCAACCACGACGCCTGCGCCTTCATGGCCCAGAATCGCGGGGAACAGCCCCTCAGGGTCGGCACCCGACAGGGTGAATTCATCGGTGTGGCAGATGCCGGTGGCCTTGATTTCCACCAGAACCTCACCCGCTTTGGGGCCTTCAAGGTTCACATCCATCACTTCCAAAGGTTTGCCCGCCTGAACGGCGACGGCGGCACGGGTACGCATATCTTTGTCTCCCTGTCTTCTTTGCCCCGACCCTGCGGCAATCGCAGGAGGTTTTCAACTGCGCTTTGGTGACAGGTTTGTTAAATATCTGATATTGCAGAAACGACATTGCCGGAAAGAGGAACGCCAATGTACCGTTTTATCCCCGCGCTGGCCCTGCTGGTCGCCTGCACCCAGACACCCGCGCCCGAGGACGCGCCCCTGTCGCCCGAACCTGCGCCGGTTGATCTGGCGTTTTGTCTGGGTGAGCCCTTTGCCAATTCCATTGGTCAACCTGTCTCGACCATTCAGGCCCAATTGCCTGAACGGTCCCGCGTTCTGGGGCCCGACGGCATTGCTACGCAAGATTACCGGATCGACCGGCTGAATGTGTTTGTAGATGAGACCGGGGTCATTCAGCGCCTGACCTGCGGCTAGGCGTGGACTCGGCAGACGATTCTACGGTAAGAACAAAATAGGAACATTTTGATGTCTGCCGATGCCAAAACGCCGAATACTCTCGCTCTGGTTTCCTCGTCTGGGGGCTGAACGGCTGATCCGCGCTGCGCGGGGGCTGCAGGATGGGCCTTTGGCTGTGGTGACCGAGCAGTCGAACATGCAGGTGATCACATCGCTGAACGCCACGGCGCAGACCGCCGGGTTGCGCGTGGGCCAACCAGTGCGCGATGCCCATGCCATGTGCGCCAATCTGGTGACACGCCCCCGCAACGCCCCGGCCGAGGCTGCGTTTCTGACCGCCCTGCGCCGGTGGGTGGGCAAGTTCAGCCCATGGGTTGCCGAAGAAGCCCCCGATGGCCTGATCGTGGATCTGTCAGGCTGCGCGCATCTGTTCGGCGGGGAAGAAGCGTTGTTGAACGTGATCGAAACCGACTGCGCAGATATGGGGCTGAGCGTACAGATGGGCATCGCCGACACGCTGGGCGCGGCCTGGGCGCTGGCGCGCTACGCGGGGCAACAGGCCACCTCCGACCGCAATGGCGACGCCATCAGCCAAGAGGCTCGCGCCACCCGCGCCCGCGCCACCAAGCGGCGGCACTGGACCAAGGGCGGGGCCGCACCGCAAGTGGTGGCTGTGGGCAGTGGCGCGCGGATCGCAGCGCCGGGGCAATCCTATGGCGCGCTCAGCCCCCTGCCCATCGCGGCGCTGCGGCTTGAGGATCAGGTGGTCGCACAACTGAACCGTCTGGGTCTGCGCCGGATCGGCGATCTGTTGGGGCAGCCGCGTGCCTCGCTGGCGCGGCGATTTGGGCGGGGGCTTGTGCTACGGCTGGATCAGGCGATGGGCAGCGCGCCCGAGCCGGTCTCCCCCGCCCGCCCGCCGCATCACTTTGCGGTGCGGATGACCCTACCCAACCCGATCGGCCTGACCGAGGATGTGATGGCCGCCATCGACCGCGTTCTGCCAACGCTCTGCACCAAGCTAGAGGAGAAAGCGCGCGGGGTACGCACCCTACGGCTGGAAGCTCATCGCGCCGATCAGGCCGCCGAGGTTATCGAGGTCGGACTGGCCCGCCCAACCTATGACAAACACCGTGTTCGGCCTTTGTTAGAGATGAAAATTGACCAGATCGACGCGGGCTATGGCATCGACATGCTGCGGCTTGAGGCGGTGCAGACTGAACCCCTACACGCCCGCACCATGGCCGGCCATGCCGAGGCCCGCCGCGTCGCCCGCAACCGGTTGGACGGCAACACCGCCGTCGAAGACCTTACGGCCAAGCTGGGCGCGCGGGTCGGGTTGGAGGCGATCACAAGGCGGCACCCGGCGGCCTCGCATATCCCCGAGAAAACCGCACAGGTGCTGGCCGCTGCGTGGTCGGAGCCCGCGTCCGACTGGCCCGCGCCGCCGCGCCCGCGCCCCTTGCAGATGTGGCAGCCCGAGCCGGTAACGGCCCCCGATACCCCGGACGTGCCCAGCACCTTCCGCTGGCGCGGGCGAGACTGGCAGTTGGCGCAGGCGACGGGGCCGGAACGGATCGCACCCGAATGGTGGCTGGATGACCCCAACTGGCGCAGCGGTGTGCGCGATTACTGGGTGGTTGTGACCGAACAGGGCGAACGGCTGTGGCTGTTTTACGGCCACGGAGGCACCATGTCGGCGGGCTGGTTTTGCCACGGTCAGTTTGGATAAATGCCTAATTAGGGTCTATTTTCCGCGATATACTAACCAATCCGGAAGGTAGTCAATCAGCCGGATCACCCAGGAAAACGGCGCGGGAAAATCGGTGCGGAACCGGCGACGCCCCATCGCTTTGACCACGCGATTTGCTGCATCCTCGGGCGTCATCAGCATGGGCATCTTGAAGCTGTTCTTCTCGGTCAGGCGGGTCTTGATGAAGCCCGGATTGACGATCCGCACAGTCACACCAGTTCCAGCCAAATCATGCCGCATCGTCTCTGCCAGAGACACCAGCGCGGCTTTGCTGGCCCCATAGCCAATTGCAGCAGGCAATCCATGGTATCCGGCCAGAGACCCGATAAGCGTGATCTCACCCTGTCCGGCCTTGACGAAACCGGGCACGGTTTCCCCCAACACGCGCATGGCCCCCAGATAATTCACATCGACCATCCTCAGCGCGGTTTCCGTATCCCAATCGCCACTGCGCATGGGATCATAGGCCCCGGCGTTATAAACCAGACCATCCACCGCGCCCGCCCCAGCCACTGCGGCGCGAACCGAATCCAAATCGGTCACATCCATGGGTATTGCGCGAGCGTTGGGCAAAGTCTCACACATCTCGGCCAGACGGTCGGCATTGCGCGCGGATAAGATCAGATGCGCGCCCTGACGGCTGAGAGCTTGGGCCAAAGCCCGCCCCAGACCTTCGCTTGCACCAATGATCCAATAGGTTTTTCCGTCAAAGCTGCTCATTCCGCGACCGTTTCATATGTTGTGTTTCTTTTACGACCGCGACGGGGCGCTGGATCAAAAGCAGATCCGACAGGTCTTCTGTAACCCGAGGTCACAACATAGTGCATTCAAGAAAAACACCTAATCCGATTGATCCACCCCCGCCTAATCTGCGTATCTTATTGTAATACGTTACATAACGAGGCTTGAATGTTCGACGAATCCCGGGGCGGCCGGAAAAAAATCGCAGTCATTGGCGCAGGCATCTCGGGTCTCTCCGCAGCTTACTACCTGTCAGAAAACAACGACGTAACCGTCTTTGAGGCCGAACACCGGCTGGGCGGCCACGCGCGCACGGTTATGGCCGGAAAGAACGGCGACCAACCGGTGGATACCGGGTTCATCGTCTTCAACTATGTGACTTATCCCTACCTGACCGCGTTATTTGACGAATTGAACGTTCCGGTCATCAAATCGGAAATGAGCTTTGGCGCCACCATTGACAATGGCCGCATCGAATACGGGCTGAACAACCTGCGCACCCTGACGGCGCAGAAACGCAACTTGGCCCGCCCTGCCTATTACAAAATGATCGCCGACATCCTGCGGTTCGGAAAAGAGGCCCCAGAGGCCGCCCAAGACGATGACACCACAATCGGAGAGTTGGTGGATCAGCTGCGCCTGGGCCATTGGTTCCGCCACAACTATCTGATGCCCATGTGTGGCGCGATCTGGTCGACCCCAGTTGAGTTCGTGGATCAGTTCCCGGCCCGCTCGCTGGTGCAATTCTTCCGGAACCACGCTCTGCTGGCCAGTGGACGCGCGAAGCAGCATCAGTGGTATACCGTCAAAGGCGGTAGCATCGAATATGTGCGCCGCATCGATGCCGCGCTGCGCGCGCGCGGATGTGATATCCGATTGGCCTCTCCGGTTGATCACGTGAAACGCGACGATGTGGGTGCTACGGTCCACAGCCAAGGGCACGCGGATCAGTTTGACGAGATTATCCTCGCCACGCACTCCGATCAATCGCTGGCCATTCTGGGTGATGCCGCGACTGAAGCCGAGCGCGCGGCACTTGGCGCAATCCGGTATCAGCCCAATACAGCGATTCTGCATTGCGACGAACGCCAGATGCCACGGCGACGCGCCTGCTGGTCCAGTTGGACCTATCGGTCGCAGGCTGGAAATGTTGGCGTAACCTACTGGATGAACCGGCTTCAGAATATTCCGGACAGTGACCCCCTGTTCGTGTCGCTGAATGCTTCATCAGAAATTTCTGCGGATAAAATCTATGATCAGGTCGAATTTGCCCACCCGGTATTCGACAAAGCAGCCCTGAAGGCACAAGGGCAAATCCGCGAGATGCAGGGACAGAACCGAACCTGGTTTGCCGGCGCCTATAACAGGCACGGCTTTCACGAAGACGGGATTGCCAGCGCGATGCATGTCGTTGCGCAGCTGAACGGCACCCCGCAAACCCTCGGAGCTGAAGATGACACTCTTGCAAAAGGCCCGGCCATCCCTGCCTAAGGGTGGCTTCCGCGCGGCGTTGACTTCGGTGTTGCTGCTGGTCCCTGGCGGACTTGCAGCCTCACCGGGCCTCAACACGCTGGACAACCCTCAACTGCATGGCACGGCAACCTACCGGTACTTGGGACTGCCTCTGTATAATGCACAGCTGTTTACACAGCGCGGTGCGTCGTTTGATTGGGGGCAGGACTTTGCCCTTGAACTTCAATACCGCCGCAACGTGACGAAAAAGGCGCTGATCAATTCGACACTGGATGAGATGGAGCGCATCGGCAGCCCGGCCCCGGTGCGCGATCAGCTTGAAACCTGCTTCAAGGCCGTGAAGAAAGGCGACCGATACCTGGCCGTATCAGATGGACCAGATCGCGTGTCTTTCTGGCTGAATGGAGCCAAGACCTGCACGATGTCCTATCCGGGCATCAAGCGCAGTTTCATGTCTGTTTTCTTGGGTGAAAACACGCGCTCGGCCTCCTTCTCGCAGAAGTTGCGGGGACAATAATGCTGTATCCGCGGGTCAGCCTCTATGCGCTGATGCTCGCGGCAGCGGGTATCCCGCTTTATATTCATCTGCCGCGTTTCGCCGCCGTCAATCTTGGTATCGGACTGGGCGTAATCGGTACTGTCCTGCTGGTGATACGGTTGGTCGATTTGGTGCAGGATCCTTTGATCGGCTGGGCCATCGATCGTTGGCCCAAGGCCCAACTTGTGTTCGCAGCAATGGCTGCGCTGGGATTGGCCATTGGCTTTCCGGTCCTCTTTAACTTGCCCGAAGGCGCAAGTATCACAGCATTAGTCTCTGTTCTGGTGTTACTGTTTTCGGCCTACAGCCTCGGCACGATCCTTTTGTATGGCCGCAGCGCCACCCTTGCAAAACAGACAGATCCGAAAGAACTGATGACATTGGCCGCATGGCGCGAAGGCGGCCAATTGTTAGGAGTGGTCGTCGCAGCCAGTGCCCCTGCTCTGTTTCTGGCGTTCGGAGCGGCCGCTCAGGGATATCCAGCTTTCGGCATATTCTTGGGCCTGTTAGCGGTGCTGACATGCGCGGTGACGTACCCCATTTGGCTGCGTACGCCGATTACCGGCGATGGGTTATCTTTTGCAGGGCTGGGTCAGGCAGGTGCGCTGCGTCTGTTGGCTTTGGCGCTGGTGAACAGTTTGCCTGTGGCCATCACGTCAACCTTGTTTTTGTTCTTCGTTGAAGATCGCCTGCAATTGCCTGGAAAAGCCGGGCCACTATTGATCCTGTTTTTCCTCAGCGCCGGGGCAAGCGTTCCGCTTTGGGCACGCCTAAGCAACCGAATTGGCCCGAAACAGACTCTGATAATCGCCATGCCCCTTTCGATCGCAGGCTTCATCGGTGCCGCCACTCTGTCGGCGGGGAACCTGACTGGGTTCGCAGTGATCTGTATTGCATCTGGTGCCGCATTGGGCGCGGATATGGTCGTGTTGCCAGCGATGTTCTCGGTCGTACTGACGCGCGCTGGCCTGAACGCATCCGCGGCGTTTGGCATCTGGTCATTTGCGGGCAAACTGGGCCTTGCATTGGCCGCCTTCTTCACTTTGCCGCTGCTCGAACGCAGCGGATTCGCTCCGGGACAAGCAAACTCGGCCGAGGCTCTGAATACGCTCAACCTCGCTTACGCAGTGCTGCCCTGCATCCTGAAACTCGGCGCGTTCGGAATGGTTCTGACGTTGCCAACGGAGGTCACTTCCAAATGACACTTGTTGCCATCCTTCTTGCCGCCATCCTTTTGGTGATCATTGCAAAGCGGAGGTTCCTGAGCTTTCGCTCGCAGGTGCCTGCGGACTACGCAAGCACAGGCCCTGCCTTTAACATGAAACAGAACCTGAACGGGGAAATCCTGTCCGAGGGGTTGATCTATGGACCCAACGGCAAGATGACCAACAGCTTTGTTGCCCGTATGGTTGGCGAATGGGACGGAAACACCGGTACACTGGCCGAGTATTTCACCTATTCCAACGGCAAGCAGATGACCCGCAAATGGTATCTGACACTTGGCACTGGCAACACATTTACCGCCACTGCAGATGACATCGTGGGCGAGGGTCAAGGCACGATCTCGGGGTCTACTGTCAAGTTGAAGTACCGGATCATTTTGCCGCAAGATTCAGGCGGGCATACTCTGGACGTGACCGATTGGATGTATCTGACCGAAAACGGTGTGATCATGAACCGATCCGAGATGCGCAAGTTCGGAATAAAGGTTGCCGAACTGGTTGCCACGATGCGACCTGCGCCCGAGGTTAAGACCGCGCATCTGAACGGGGCGAACGGCTATGATGCAGACAGCGACGTGAGGCCACTGCAATGATGATCCGGCGGCTTACTGTCTCAGCTCTGGCGGTCGTGGGGATTGTGGCTTTGGCATCCTGTTCGGCCAAGCCGCGCGTTCCAAAGACGTTCCTGTCAGACCGGCAATTGAATCTGGAAGAGTTCTTTGAGGGCGAAACCGTAGCCTATGGGCAGTTCCAAGACGTTCTGGGCAATGTCCCGCGACGGTTTACTGTGGATATAGACGGCACATGGGACGGCAAAACGCTGACGCTTGTCGAAGATTTTGTTTATGACGATGGCGCCACGGAACAGCGGATCTGGACTCTGACCAAAACAGGTGAAGATACGTGGACAGGAACCGCTCCGGGCGTGCTTGGCACCGCCTCGGGTGTCGAGCGTGGGGATACGTTCAACTGGAAATACAAAATCGACCTGCCCATCAAAGAAGGCACAATGCGCGTGAACTTCGACGATTGGATGTGGCTGTTGTCGGATGACCGGTTGCTGAACCGCGCTTATGTTTCGCGTTACGGCGTGCGCTTGGGCGAAGTCATTCTGTTCTTTGAAAAGAAATGAAAAAGGGCGGATCTAAGGACCCGCCCAATAGTCTGTATGGTTCAGATCAACTTAGAAGTTGAACTGAGCACCAAAGTCAGCGCGGATGCGGCCGTCTTCGTCACCGTCTTTGATCTCGCCAACAGCGCCACGCAGGGTTGCACCGTTGCCCAGGTCGTAGATGGCACCAACACCGATGTTGCGCGTATCGTCATCCGCATTGCCGTCACCGTAAACGAACTGCAGGGTGGTTGCTGCGCCAACGTTGTAGGATGCCGACAGACCATAGGCAGTGCCGTTTTCGGCATCGTCAGCAACGTCGTCGTCTGCCAGGAACAGGGTGCCGTAGAAATCGCCCAGTTCTGCGCCGATGGTCAGAACGGCCAGGCTTTCTTTTTCAACACCAGCGCCTTCGTCGGTCTCACCATAGGCCAGCGACGCGGTGATGTTGTTGAATGTGTACGAACCGCTTACGTCCCAGCGATCGCGATCGTCAGTCTGACCCGCGCCCAGGAATTGAGTGTCCTGATCATACGAGGCCGAGAACGCGAAATCGCCGACGGTGTAACGGAAGAATACCGCGTTTGCACCGGAACCGGTCGAGCTGTACTCGAGGAACGAGTAGTTAACGCCAACGTACTGGCCAAGGAATTCTTCCAGGCCGGGTTCGTTGCCGAAATAGTCATCCAGGTTGTCGAACGAACCCGAGACGTTGCCCGCGTCAACACGCAAGCCGCCGTAGATGACCGAGAAACGGGCGCCGTTCAGACCAGCTTCGTTCTGTTCACCGGTGGACGAGTCGTCGTCGGCCTGCAAACGAACGCGGCCCTGGAATTCGACACCGCTGTCGGTTTCGACATTGGCGTCGATGTTCAGGCGGAAACGCGACACCAGAATGGTATTGTCGGTCGAAGGATTGTTCACGTTGACGGCGCCGCCGGCGGTCGTGGTTGTGGTTTGTGCAGAACGATCTTCTTCGTAGCCAATACCAAAACGACCGTAGCCGCTGAATTTAACTTCCGCGGCAGCAACGCTTGCGGTTGCGATCAGCGCGGTCGATGCGATGAGGAGTTTTTTCATGGTGTGATTCCATAAATTTCGAGAGGAGGACAGCCGCGCAATTGCGACTTGAGCTTCCATTCTTAGATTTACAGAAATTACGCAATATGTATCTTGCGTTTTTTTGTCAGCGCAATGGAGTTTGTTGCATCTTTGCACTGATCGTTGATCCCGCCGCATGCGGTTAGCGTTTATTTAAGAACCATTCGGGGATTCACCAGAAACATTACAAAGGTGTGATCAACAAAAATGGCGGCGGGCCTTGAAACGGCCAAGCGCCGGACTGTCGCATTGAAAATAAAGGTAAATTCAAAACCCAAATTTTTGAGTGCAGATAAAACGATCTGCATGTCCGATGGTGGTCAATTGCTGGTGTAAAAGAACGACAAACTGCGGCTGGTTCCTCCGGGCGGCAGAGGGAACGGCTCGGCGGCGCGAACTTGCGCGCGGGCAGCGCGGTCGACTTCGGGCGAGCCGGAACTGTCCACCACATCGACAAAGGCCAGTGATCCGTCAGGATTGATCCGGAAGAAAACCTGCGCAAAGCCGCGCGCCGAGACAAAGACGACCGGGGCGCGGTTCAGATGGACCAGAACCTCGCCCGCATAGTTGGTGGTGTCCGAATTCCCGGGCCCTCGCCCACCAGACCGAGTGCCACTGTTGCCTCGGGTGAAGTTATCGACCCCGCTGCGCCGATAGGTGGATAAGGGCGACTCGATCTCTTGCGAAGGGAATCTCAGATCACTGAAATCCCGCGCGCCATTACTTGCGCCCTGCCGTCGGGGTGTCGGCTCGCGTTCGGGCCGTTGTGGCCGGATCGAGGACCGAACAGCCAGTTCCGAATCCGCCTCGGTCTCTTCCGGCTCGGCGGTTGCTTCGGGCAGAACGGGATCGACCGCTTCATCTTCAAGCGGCACAACCGGCACGACTGAAATTTCGGGCACAGGTTCAGCTTCGGGTTCAGGAAGCGCTGCAAGTTCTTCGACCTCCGGTGTCACGGGCGGCGTTTCGGTGGGGGCCTCAAGTTCCTCGGGCAAAACGTCCGGATCGCCTTCGGGTATCTCGACCACCTCTGCTGTTTCCACGGACGGAGTTTCTTCAATTTCATCGCTCGCGGCTTCTTCGCCTTCAGATGTATCTTCGGTCTCAGCCACATCCGGTTCGACTGGCTCGGTTTCTACGGGCTGCACAACTTCGGCCTCACCAACATCCGGTGAGAAGGTCTGCTGAGGGCTTTCCGAGGCGACTAGCGCCTCGCTGACCGGCACTTCAGGTTCCTCTGGCAGTTCTTCGACAACTTCTTCTTCGGCTGGCGGCTCGGGCTCGGGGACAGGCTCCGGCTCTTCCGGTGCTGATGCGGGTTCGGCAAGGTCTTCGAAACTGTTGCCCAGTTCAACCGTATCTTGCGCGTCCGAAGTGCCAGCATCCTGAACCAGATTTGGCGTCGTAAAAGCAAGCCCCATGAAATGCAGAAGCAATGACACCAGCACGGCGACAACCGCGATGAAAATGGACCCCCGGATCATTCCAACGCCTTTTGGGTCACCACGAATACAGATGTTGCCCCAAGACGACGCAATGTCCCCGTAACTTCGACCAGACGCGCGCCCAGCGCCTCGCGATCGGGGACGATCCGCACCGGGCCGGGCTCTCGACCTTGCATATAGGCTTCGGGCTCAATCTCTGTTCCGCGAAAACTCAGGCTGCCGTCACTGTGCATTACCAAAGCATCGGGAGGTTCGCGCCCATCCAATTCGGACGTATCCACAAGCTGAAGATCCGGATCCAGCGGCACCGCAACCGTTCCGGCGATCAGAAAGAAGATCAACATCAAAAAGATGACATTGATCAGAGCGATCGTGGAGTCGCGTTTGCGGCGGGGACGGATTGAGCGGATCATTCCAGCACCAAAACGCTGAGACCTTCGCGCCCCCTGAGCCGGACCAAAAGGTCCACCAACCGCTGCGAGGTGGTCGCCTCGCCCAAACTGATCAGAATCTGGCCGGTTTCGACATGCGCCGTCAGATCATCGAACGTAATGTCAGCACCGTTCAAAGTCAGCGTCTCGGGCCCGAGTTGAACAAAAAACCGTTCGGTCGGGGTATCAGAGGGAGTGCCGCCGCCGGTCGCGTTACTCAGCTCGATTTCGGCGTATTTCGAAAAAGTTGACGTGAGCATGAAGAACAGCAGCAGCAGAAAGATCACGTCGATGAGCGGCGTCATCGACAGCGGTCGTCTGACAAAGGGCGCCCTGTTACGCATGTCCCGGTGCGGTTTCCATGGGTTGGTCAGTATCGGCGAGCGGGATCGCTTGCCCAGGCACAAGGATCGTGCGCAGCGCCTTGTCGGCGAATACTCTTTCACGTGCCGTCCGGCTTTCGAACCAAGACAGGACCATTGAGGTCGGCATAGCCACGGCCAACCCTACGGCAGTCGTGATCAGAGCCACCCAAATTCCGCCCGCCAAAAGTGACGGATCAACAGACGAGCCAGCGGATTGCAGGCTTTGAAACGCCTCGATCATACCCAGAACAGTCCCGAACAAACCCAGCAGCGGGGCCAACTGCGCCACCGTGTCTAACAGGCGAAAGCCGCGTTCAAGCCCGGCCAGCGCCAGCCCGGCTTCGGCATCCAGACGTTGGTCCAGCCCCGGTGCATCCGGCGCATCCATGGCCACTTCGACCAACGGGGCCAGATAGCTGCGGCTTTTGGCCAGCCGCGCGCGCGCCGTCTGCTTGTCGCCATCATCCCAGGCGGCCAATGCCTGCGACAACACCCGGTGCCGTCCAACACCTGACACGGTGAACTGCCAGACCTTATAGAGCGTCACCGCAAGGGTCACGACGGACATGGCAATCAGGATCGCAACAACCGGCCCGCCAAGGTTCAGGATTTCGCGCAGCGCGTCAATCGGGCTCATCCCAGAAGCTCCACGTCTGTGCGGGTACGCAGCTTCAGTGCCTCAATGCAGATCGGACTGTCTGCGCCGTCGACCGAGCATTTCTTTGCACCGTTGATCAGCACTTGGCCGATGGACGCGCAGCTTACGTCGCGCAGGTCAAATCGCCGTAACCGGGGGCGATCCACGGGCAGTTCGCGAAAAGGGTACAGCGTCAGGGTGATCAGACTGCCAGATGTGTCGAAGATAACCGTTTCGAAACTTGCGTCTTCTATGTCGACACCGGTTTTGTTTTCGACCAGGAAGTTCATACGACAGCCCTGTTCGACATCCTGCAAGGCATTCAATTCAATCTGCAAATTCCCCGGCCCACTGTCCTGAGACTGCGCGGCAGACGCGAACGGCAAGCTACAGAAGATCAAAGCCACAAGGGCCGGGCGGAGAAACGGCATTTACGTGCTCCCGATTGTTCAAAGTGGACATCGAAGACCGACGACACTTGACTGGCGATCCGCTACACATAGCGAACACCGCAAGCCGGTAAAAGAGTAGCAGACGGCTTTGTGAATTTCGTGGCAGACCTGCGCCTATTCGGTTGTAGTGTCACCATTTCCCGACGCCTCATCAGAGGGTCGACGCGTTGCGAATGCACAGGCAACCAACCATTCCATCGCGTTCGCCTTCATGTCATGTTCCGCTGTCACGGCGATACTGCGACTTTCGAAGATCTGATTGTAAATCGGCCAGTCATCCTGGAGAGAAGGGTAAATCGACCCTTGTGTCTTTCTCTGCTCCCATTTGTGCATCTTGCCTCCTGCTACTCCAAAGCTGATCTGGCCGGGAATCGTGGCCGTTCCACGCCGGTCGGTCATCAAAGGGTCCGAAAAATCGCGATGCCCCATACCTTGCACAAAACTGACATTGGCGGGATTGCAGCCCAGCCCGAACCACATGCCTTCCGCAGCCTTGTTCAGCAAATCCTGCGGCACGTCCTCTACCAACGCACCGTACATGGCAAACTGCCCGGCTCTCCAGTTCGAGCCGGGACCAAAACGCATCCAACCCCGGCCCCAAGGGTACGTGGCCGTCGTGTGCAACCCGAAATCCCGCCCCATTCTTTCGCCTTTCAAAGCGCGCGATTTTATCCATCGACCGATCGCGGAATACACCTTGCTGTTTACGGGCCTGCCTTCTTTGGCGGCCTTCATATATTCGGTATTGCTGTAGGGATAGACACCCAATCGAACGCCGTCCACAGGCGTATCAGCCTGCGGGGCAAACGGGTTATGAGCTTCAAACGCGGCGCGCGCCTGTTTGTTACCGGTCGCCCGATACAAAGCCGCCGCGGCAGCGACACGAGCCTCGGCGACCCTGCTTTTCGACAAAACGGCCGTCTCATCAGCTTCGTCCATGTCCGGCACGGGTTGCTGTTCCGCCCAATTCCACGCCGACAGGGCCTCGGCAATGATCGCATCGCCCAGCACCTGGTCTGCGCAGGTGTTCTTGATCACATGCCCCAGCTTGGCTGCGCCGAAGACGAACCGATAAGCGGCCCAGACCTCGGGTCCATAGGCATAGATTTTCTGTACCGGGTTCCATGAAACCGATCCAAATATCCCGCTTCTGGAATACTCGACGCCCCCTATGATCGCACCATCCTCGTGCTGTGTGCGACGCCACAAAGACGCGCCCCAAAGTGCCTCGTGGATCAGATCAGGCAGGACGGTTTGACCATCTCCGATATCCTGCGCGTTCTTTTTGGCCTTCACGGCCGGATGCGCGAAAGGTTTGCCGCTTTCAGGCAGATTCAGGTCCAGAGTTCGACAGTGATCATGAGCCTCGACAAGTTCGGCCATGTGAAAGACCACATCCATGTGCTGCACGCGGCGATCCCAGTCACCCGCGTCATGCCATCCACCCCATGCGCTTGGATTGGTCGACATCGTCGACAGTTCGGGCGCGGCGTCGGTACCTCCTGCCCCCTGCACATACTCGGACAGCAATTCAAAAACGCGCGCTTTTCCGTAGCCCTCGCTTGTAACGCCCAGTTTAACGTCCGTTTGCCATATTCTGAGCCCATCGTCGGGGTGGCCGTCGCGCGGCCGCGATATCCCCTCGCCGAATGGTTCCACAATTTCACAACCGGATCTCTGGTAATAGTACCAGCGGGCAGCCAGTCGCAGGGCTTTGTCGTAAGGTGCAAGTGATACAGGGAAGGGAAAGGACCGACCCAACCCGTCGACATGAAGATGAAAATCTCCCTCGAGATGCAGGTCAGAAAAGTCAGCCTCATATATATCGCAGCCATTGAAATTAAGGTCTTTCCGATGCGGCTCGGCCCCAGGTTTCACAAGTCGCAAACGACCTGACATCGCTTCGGCCCCGTCTTGGGTGGACGTAAGGCGCCAAACCGTGTCTTCCGATACTGCGCCATCCGTGTTTCCGGCCCGGCCGTTCTGGTCCTGACCCCACCACGCACCGACATATGCCTTCTTTGGCCCGATCAGAGGATATCCGGCGTGACAAATGTGGATCGCTTCGCTGAACGGGTTTTTTTCTCGGCGGTGTTCGATCTTTTTTACAGATGGCCCCTTGATAGCAACGACCGCACCGTCGGGAATGTCTTGATCCAGTTCGAAGGTTACAACATGCCTTTTCGTGCTTTCGAAACGTCCGTTTGCGACTGCCATCGTCTGAACAGGTGTAGATTTGCGGTACAGCGCGGTCACCTGCACGGCTGTACCGTCGACGGTCACTTGCCACTGATCGGCCTCATCAGCCAAAGCGTGCTTTTGATGGTCTTCTTTGCCCAGACGAAACCCGCCCAAGCGGCTGCCCTTCTCGACTTTGGCCCAACTTGTGAAAAGTTGAGGCATGGTTGCACTCTCATTCCCCGAGAAGTTCCCTGAACGACCATTCAACTTCCCAACCGAACCGAAATCCTTTGTTGGGTCCGGCGACCATACGACTCGGTCACTAGGGGTCACTTCAACAGATTCAGGTGCTGCCAATTTGGTATCAACAAGAGTGAGCTGGATAGTACTTGCGCCAACAAATCCAACACTATCTTCTGTCACATGCTGACGCGCCTGAGCATGAACCGGCGCGGCCCCAATCGACAAAAGCCCTGCCAAACAGGTGCTTTGCAACAAAAAAATACGCCGAGACAAAGCCATTGATCATGCGCCCCCTTCTGATCATTCGCCTATCTTACACCCTTCGATCCAAACTGCGAACGAAGCGCCAGATCAATTTCGGGCGAAACAAGCTGTCCGGGTACATGATCACGCCACACAAGCCTTCGAACAAGGCGACGGGTTTGCGCCCATACAGGTACTGATTTCGGACACCCGACCAAAACGCATCTATGTGCCGCGCACGTAAAAGAAAACGCAAACGCGCGCCGAATTCTTTTTGCATCTCAGGATTAACCGCAATCTTCTTGACGCAAGGCACCTGCTGCACAAACAGCGAACTGCGTGTTTTGAAATTCGCCCCGTTTGCGACCTGACGGTAATACAACAAAGCCGGGCCTCGGATCACGCTGAATTGGCCATGCAGCAAGACACGGCACCAGAACTCCCAATCTTCCCCGGCGGTCAGGTCTTCGTCATATCCTCCGGACAGCCGTGCCACCTCGGTGCGCAGGGCAAGCGCGCCTCCGTTTACGACAAAGTTCTTTTTCAACAAAGCAGGCAGTTGTTCTCCGTCCGGTACCAGCGACCTGTTATCAGCACCGCGCAGATGTTCACCATCGACATTAATACGCTGGACGCCCGCCAGCGCTCCGATTGCGTCAGAACCTTCGAGAGCGTCCTTGTAAAACAGCAGCCCATCAGCGTGCAGCAGATCATCCGCATCCAGGAATAACACGTAGACACCACGCGCCAGACTTAGACCCAAGTTTCGTGCGGCGCTAACACCCTTGGCCGGCCCGACAACGGGAATGAAACGCGGGTCGCGACCGGCAAACTCTTCGATGATGCCCCGAGTTCCGTCGGACGAGCCGTCGTCAATACAAAGAACCTCGAAATCTGCGAAGGTCTGGGCAACAAGGCTTTGAAACGTTTCTTCGATGAAACGTTCCATGTTGCGTGCGGGAATAACCACCGAAAACACCGGGTTTGCCTGCTGCATGTCAACGCCCCCCTATGCGATCGACCTGAACGGCCGCCGCGCTATATTCGGAAAAGGTTAATCGCGCCATCGCCGCCAGCATTCCCGCACCACGACAGACTTCAAGAACACCCCGATACATCCTTGCTCTGGAGCCGAAACCCAAACACAGGCACAAGGCTGCCCCCCACCCGATGGCCCCGACGCCTTTGACCATCCGTAGAACCACCCCCTGACGCCGGATCAACGCGATGCGCCCCAATGTATTGCCCTTGCGGAACCAACGTCGGCTTAGCCAACGCATGGTGGTCCTGTTTTCCGGGACATCATCCCAAACCAGCGCATCGGCTGCAGACCGGATCGTGCCGCCCGTTTGCTTTAACCGCGAAAAGAACTCTTCATCCTCGCCTCCGGTCGTGTTGAAGCGCATGTCGAACCGCAGGCCATGCGCCCGAATGACCGCAGCATCCGCGATCGAGTTGTTCGTTGCAGCAGAAGGTAACTGAGCCCGATGTTCATAAGGCCCCATTTGAAACAGCCCTAATGCGTCCACCCAATCTGGCGGTTGTTTCCGGTATTTGGGCTGGACTGCGCCCTGCACAGCAACCGTCTCGGGTGTTTCAATCACATCAAGCATGCGCGCCAACCAAGTAGGAGAGGCCGTTTCGTCATCGTCCAGAAAGGCGAAATACCTTGCATCATATGGGGCCTCAGCCAGAGTCCGGTTGCGCGCCGAAACAATTCCGCGCTCGTGCTCGATCACGTAGATCACCGGCCAAAGGCTGAGCCCGTGTATGTCGCCTAACTGGGATTGTGCCGTTTCATCCGGCGCGTTGTCCGCGATGACCAGCGTGATCTGGACATTCCAACCGTCCAGATACTGCGCATTCAGGCTTTCGATCAGCATTTTCAGCCCATGGGGTCGCCGATAAGTCGCAATGCAAATCGCGACATGCAGAACGGGGTCTTGCTGAACCTTAGCGCACATTTTCAATCGCCCCAACTGGTTGGAAGAACCCCATGACTCACCCTTGGGATTCGGAACGGTCAGCAAACACGTCCCGCCATGTCGGCCACGGCAAGACATCCCGACCAGCTTGTTGGGCCACATATTCCATGTCCGGCATGAACTGACTTGCCAGGCGTTGCCGCGTTTCCGGCATTGGCGGTGCCACTTTGGTTTTCAGGTGCTGCCTGTTCATCGACAGCGCCTGTTTCAATCCCGGCAATTCCTTCAGGGAACTTACCAGACCCGGCATGCCCAACGAACGGATTGTATCGCCGCCATATCGGAGTGTTTTTTGCACCCCGGGCATCCTATACGTGATGCTTTCGTGATGACGGGCACCCAGGGACACGGGGTTGGCCTCGGCCGCGACGCCAAGGTGGTCGCAAACTTTGTCATAGGTGCCACGAGGGTCGGCGGAAATATCCTCGGAGAACAGCAACAGCAGCGCATCTCGATCAAAATGGGCAAGCCAACTTTCCAGATTGGCCTTGTAGTGACTTTGAAGCGCATAG
Organism: Ruegeria sp. SATB045; assembly: GCF_059613525.1. NCBI lineage: Bacteria > Pseudomonadati > Pseudomonadota > Alphaproteobacteria > Rhodobacterales > Roseobacteraceae > Ruegeria > Ruegeria sp. SATB045. The sequence goes on from NZ_JBXWSR010000036.1 coordinate 165,880, forward strand.
GCAGGGTTTTGTGCCCATGCGGTCTCGAACGAAGTTGCCGGATCAATGTGGCCCTTGCGTATTTCGTGCATATGGTTCGAAAACGCCCGCTCGATCGGATCACGCAAAATGCAGATCAGTTTGAGATCTTTGTTGTAGGCCCGTGCCCTCTGAGCTGCGTCACGACTGAAAAAATAGGTGGGCGAACACTCACCCCTGATACGGCCCTCAGAATTGTCGTCGAAACAGGATTCGTACCACGTGTACCCACGGTCATAGTTTGCAGTGAAAAAGTTCAGCTCTTTCGTTTCGCTGGTTACCACGTCAGGGTGTTCCGCGAGGACATGATGCAGCCATGTTGTCGCGGCTTTTTGCGCGCCAATGCCAATAAATCCGACTTTCGCCACTTTAAAACACCTTCCAACTCATCAACAGAACCCGCCCGACGACTTGAAATACTAAATACGCCGGCGGTGTGTGTTATTGCCGTCGCAATCGCCGGGATATGTCTTTTCTCAGAACAATACTCAGCGCGTGCGGAATGGTGTGCACATACCTTTTGATCAGGTATCGCGGACCAGTTGCAATTCGGTGCAGCCATTCCAGCCCCGACTTTTGCATCCACAAAGGCGCCCGAGCGTAATCACCAACTATGTAGTGATAACACCCGCCACAGGTCACAATCCAAGCGCAGTTTTCCAACTTTGGAGCAATGCGCGCAGCGAAATATTGCTCTTTCGGCTTACCCAACCCAACCCAAAGAATATCCGCGCCGCTCGCATTGATATCTTCGATAATGGCATCTTCTTCGCTTTCGTCGAAGTACCCATTGCGCCGTCCGGCAATTTTCAAACCGGGATACAAATCCTTGAGTTTTTCGGTACAGTCGCGGTTTATTTCTTCGACGCCGCCCAACAAATAAAAACTAAGATCATTCTTCACGGCGACTTTTGCCGCCGAATGAATAAAGTCAGTGGTCGCAGTTCGTTCGGGGATTCGGGGTTGGCCCTTAATGAACTTGGAGGCCCAGACAACAATCTGGCCGTCCGCATGGACAATATCGGCAGAGTTCATGACCTTTGTGAACCGTTCATCCGTGGAATACGCGGAAATTGCATGCGCATTAGACGAAAACACCGTCAACGCACGGCCCAGCTGTCCTGACCTACGTTGCTTCACGTCTTCAACCATGGCTGACGTGAGTTCTTCGTCACTTGCAACTGCGACAGGCATTCCACCCACCAAAATATGCGGCAAACGCATTTCGGCATGTTTACTCATAATCAGTCGTCCCTAAAAACAAAGGTAGATACTAGGTACGGCGTAAGGTTAGCAGGCGTAGTGATTCTTACTATTAAATTTGGCTCTGAAACCCGGATTGCGGGCGAATTAACCTAAGTTAAGACTATTCTTATCACGTTATCTCGACTTTTAGCATCAATAGTTAAAATTTTAGTCTATTGTTCGCGCAATTGCAGATTTTCCTGTTGAATGCCCCCCTCTCGGCTTATGTTTCAAGATATAGATATTTAGTTTGTTTGTGAGTTATGACCGATCAGTACCGAAGAAGTTTGGATGCGGAACTATCAGGACTGGGACTGACCTCGGCAGGCGACCCGGAGCTTAGGGTTCTGTCAAACATTGCCTGGGCAATCAGGCGTTCTTTGTTTTGGGTACTATGTTTAGGTTTCATGGCGGCAGTTGTGGCCTATGCCCTGACGTATCTGTCGGTTTCAAAATATACGTCGAACGCCAAGGTAATGATCGAAACCCGCGTTCAGACAGAAACTGAATTCACACCGCAAGTATCCGGTTTGCCCTTGTCGCTAACTTCCCTTGAAAGCGAACTGGTCTTATTGCGCTCGACTGACTTGATAGAAACTGTCGTTGACCGGTTGGAGTTGCAGAACGACCCCGAGTTTTCAGGGCAAGACGAAGCTATTTCGTTGTCTCCGATTGATCTGGCACGGGGGCTGAAAGACCAGCTGGTCGCCTACCTTGTTGGAGAAGACAACGAGCTGGCGACCAGCGGTGAAGGTCAGCCAGAACTGGACCTGACGCGAGAAACCACCATAAAAAACCTGCAAGACTCAAGAAATATTGAACAGATTGGCGATCTTTCGGCGGTTTACGAAATTCGGGTAACCTCGGAATCTCCGCAAAAAGCGGCGTTAATCGCAAACAGTCTGGCTAGTGAATATATGACGCTTTTGACCAGAATGAAGCGCGACGACCTTGTGCAATCGCAGCAATGGCTTGCCACCCGGATCGGTCAAATACGCGAGGACCTGAACACGCTCAGCTCGGATCTCGAGGCGCACTCGATTGATACCCCCTTCACTCCGGACGAATACGCGACAATCAAGGCGCAGAGAATTAAGGCCGAAAAACGAGCAGCTCTGGTTGGTGATGAACTGTTTGAGATCGACGGGAAGTTAAAGACCCTGCGTTTCCTGAAAAGCAATGATCAACTGATTGAGGCGGTCGAGTTCGCGGCAGAGACCGGGCTGATGTCCCAAGTTCCGGGCAAGGCGCTCGACTCTAAGGAAAGCGTTGCGGTGCTCGAAGATGCCCAAAATGCTGCAGAACGCAGATCTGACGTTCTGAAAGGGCAACTTGCGGCACTGAATCTCACTATCGAAAACTTCAAGGAACAACAGGTTCGTCAAGTTCAGCACGATTCAGTCACCAAGAGAATTGAAAACGAAATTTTGGTCGCTGAAGCAATCTATCGAGATTTTGTTTCTCAGCTTGGCCGTCGTGCAGACCAAGGAGAGTACCTGGACGCTGGCGCGCATATTATCGAAACCGCGCGGGTTCCCGTTGAGCCTTCCGAACCACGGCGCTCCGTTACTGCGCTTATGGTCATGATCGTGGTTGTTTTCTTTGGGTTGGCATATGTTGTTATTCGCGAACTATTCCAAAAACGCCTGAGAACGACTTACGAACTTGAAAACACCACTGGCATCAAGTTGTCGGCGATTGTGCCAGAAATGAAACGGAACCGTCCGTTCGAAACATTTTTTACAAAGAACGGTAAGATCGATTCCCAGCTTCTTCACTACGGGCGCAAGCTTTTGGCGAACGCCGATTTTGGCTTACGAACACTTCGCCAGGATGGGGAATTGTCGACGTCTCAAGCTGCTGAGTTTTTTTCGAAGAGTCTGGACATCAAAAGCAACCATCGTACTCCGGAAAACGGGTGCATGATCTTTTCAGGCGCAACCGCGCTGGCGGATGAAGGCAAGACCTCTACGCTTCTACTGCTTGGTGCTGTCGGTGCCCAGGCGGGGTATCGAACATTGATCGTGGATTGCGACACAGTAACATCGACTTATCGAGACCTGTCTCAAGTCACCGAAGAGTCTCTGAAATACGCTGTCAACCACCCGTTATCTCTGCAGGATTTCATAGTTGGAACACCACAGGACGGGTTGGATGTTCTTCCCCTTGTCGGAACGCAAAAAGACACCAAACTGATCAAGTCCGTTGAGGATTTTCTGTGTTCTCAAACTTTCCTGAACCTACTGCATGGGTTGGCGGATTCATACGAGGTCATTCTGTTGGACACGCCACCACTTTTGCAGGCCGTGGAGTCCGCCTATCTTTCTCAAGTGTCGCAGCGTGTCATTCTGTTCACGCGCTGGAACAAGACTGACAGAAACTATGTTATGCAGGCAATGCGTGAGCTGGAAAATGCAGGGGTACGTCCGGCTGCCTTGGTCGCAACTCGCGTGGATATGAAGCAAATTAGAAAATATGGCGATCCGCTAATGGCGTAAGCCGGGTTAGCCGGTGGGTTCAAGCGTGCAGAACGTCTGCCGTCGTGAGTTTGAATGCGACCTGCCGATAAACACAGTTTAGCCAGTTTCGGTTCAGCACAAGGTCGGAAGAGAACGCGATCACTCCGTCAGCGGAGGCTCCGGCGCGATTTCCTGGACCGAGATCTCAAGGCTATCCCCAGGCAGCAACTGAGTCAGCTTGTCGACCTCTCGGGATTGCAACTGGCCATCTACCATCCGAAAAACGGTAACGGTGTAGTCGATATCCATAATCAGGCTTTCAGTACCGATTTCATCCGAGGCGCCCGCAAGATACTTCGAAATAGTGTCCATCTGATGCCGCGCGTCGCGAACGTCCAAAGTAGCTGCCCTTCGTTCCTGAAGCAGCCGCAACGATCGCTCTTGTTCGTATTGCTCTTGGTCCCGTATCAGCCGGGTCATGATCAGACTTGTGCCCGCGAGGTCTTCCTCGACATCCAAAAGGCGGGTCGCTGAAAGAACGGTCGTACGCCGCGTATCAGCCAAACGGGACCCAGGAGCCAGACCTTTGTCGACCAGGCTGACGACTCTAGCTTCTTCCTCTTCGTCGGCCTTCAGCGCCTTGGCCAATTCGGTCTTTTGCTCTTCGAGAATCCGAATTCTTTCAGAAGCCTGTTTTTTTGCATTCGTGAAAAATTCGCGTTCACCGGCCTCATTTTCCTGGTTGATTTTCCGGATTCTGATTTGCTCGGCCACCAATTCACTCAGAACTTTAGGTGATACCGAAACCGCAGTTTCCACTGGAGGCAGCAAATCCATGTCCTGAGCAATCTCGGACGAGGCACGCCACGCCGTAACAATACCTTCTGCATGTTTTAGTGCTGCTTGTCCGTAAGCGGTTTGCCATCGCAGCAATTGAATAGGATCAATGGTGATATCGTCAGTCAGCAGGCGGCTTCGGACGCCACCGGCCAAAGCCACAGCCTCGCGCGCGGTTATTGCCACCCGAAAATCGATTTGACCGGTTTGCGCAACATCGCCCCCTACGATAATCGGCCGGTAGCCGTTGCGCACGATTTCAATCTCATCGCCGTCCAGCTGGATAATGTAGATCTCGCCGTTCTGGTCGTATTGCTTGACGATTTTTCCGGCCGCATCCAGTCGGACGAGTTGTTCAAGTTCATCCGTGGACCTGCCCTGAGCTTGAAACTGTCCCAACCATTTTAAATTGACATCCCCATGCGCATCTATGGTCGCGTCAAAGGACAGATCCTCGAGCCCGGTGAAGGCGACAGTCACTTCGTCCCCCGGCTCAAGATCAAAATCTGCGGCTGCTGTGGTCGCCACCAACTGACTAAGGGACAAGCCCAATATCACTCCGGAGACCAAGCGAATGGCTTTCGCCCGTTGCACGCCGCAGTCACCGTTTCTTTCGTCGCGTTTCATTTCAAAATATCTCTTACCGAAAAACACCGTGACACGTCGCAGTCAGCAGCCGGTACCGTTGCAAACCGCCCCAACGGTTCGAACCAGTATCTTAAGGTCAAACCAAAGGCTGATCTTCCGCGAATAGTCGCTGTCAAAAATCGCGCGATGCGAGAATCCAACGTCGTTGCGTTCGGAAACCTGCCAAAGTCCGGTAATGCCCGGTTTCATCAGATTGTACTCCTTCCCGGGATACATCTTCTGCTGTTCAGGCAGCATGGGACGTGGTCCAACAAGGCTCATGTCACCAATCAAAACATTCCATAGCTGAGGCAGTTCATCCAAGGAGGTCATGCGGATAAATCGCCCGAGTTTCGTCACCCTTGGGTCGTCGTCCAACTTTTGCTTTGTTTCCCATTCAGACGCAAAGTTAGGATTATCGTCTAAATGTTTCTGCAAAAGCTGATCGGCGTTAGGCACCATCGAGCGAAACTTCAAAAAGTCGAATTCCCTGCCACCCAATCCAATGCGCTTTTGCCGGTAGATGACAGACCCCCCCTCAAGCTTGATCATAAGGGCAATTAAACCCATCAGCGGAAGGACAAATGGGGCACCAATCACAACCAGAAAAACATCCAGAATGCGCTTCCCTTTTACGGCATAAAAACTCTTCAAACTGTCTTTGTCACTCTCAAGCTGTACAGAAGCTTGATTATTTTGATAAATTTCAGCGTCTTCTAATTGGAAAGAACCTCGAAGTTGGTTCATGGTAACCCCCAAAACTAGCACTTTCGGACAACGGCCACATCGACGGAGCATTCTTCAAACAAAATGCACCCGAGAAACGCCTAGAACCCAAATGGCTCACGACGTTCCAGTAAACCTAATTTTCGCTCAATAGATTCGAGGTCGCGCGCGATGATGCGCGTTTACCCACCCATTATATTCTCCCGACTCACTAAAAAACGTGGTCAGAATTGTAGCCCCACAAGATGATCGCACTTCTGACGAGGCGAAACAACTTTTTTGTTATTAATTGACAAAGTGAATAGGCTCAGCTGCCTGAATTTTCCGCAAATTCCAGGCGCCGACGGTTCGCAGGACGATGTAGAATTTTTTGCTCGAAGAGTCAGATTAGCTAATCGTACAACACGCCGTCAGGCATTGCGACCAGAAGAGTTTTCGGTTTTCATCGACACTTTACGCGTGAATTTTTCACGCAACTTTAAGTTGAACGCAAAATTAAGACCCGCGATCAGAACCGGAGCACAACATCCGATGAACAAGCTGGTCAACGCAGCTGATCCAATGGTCGTTCCGGAAATAAGAAATGCTACAAAACACATTGCGGCGATCAACGGACCTGCCAGTAAGTAGACTGCTAGCATTGTTCTCTAAGCTCTTGCTCTTGCTCTTGGTGTTTCGCGTATTTTACTCTGCCTATCATGCGCCTCAAATGTGCGTTTTTTGGGGCACCCACTCACCAATATAGGTCAGTGAATCCTTTCGTTATGCTTTGACACATAATTTTGAAGCTGGTGTCATATTACCATCATATCTCTGGAACAACGACTCATCCGGCACAAAAAACCAAAATACGCAGCGTCGTTAGGCAAAATTGTGCCACCCAATATTTTTGGGCTTTGCGGGCATTGGTTAAGAAGCTGTTTATAATACGCTATTTCAAAGAGGGAAATTCGCCGATGTTCAGCCCGCGCCTGATTTTTGCGACGACAACAAGAGCGGCAGTTTGTTTTACGGCCACAAGAGTGGCAAACATCGCCACTGCGGCAAGGGTCAACAAGCCAAGTTGAACCGGCAAGCCCGATGACGAGTTGGCCAATAGCCCCAATGGAACAAAGGCAACGGTCCCGGCAATGGCCTTGTAGATTTCAGGCGCTGGCACAGTGACCGGATCAATTTTGCGACCGAAATACTGATAGGCCATAAAACTCAGGAGGGCGCTCAGTGCAAAGGCAAGAGCGGCGCCTCGCGCGCCCAAGAGCTCGATGATTAAGTAAGACAGGATCACATGCGCTATCAGGGCACAGCAGGTTATGGTCAGTTGCAACCCCGTCCGTTTCGCCCGCGTGAAAGAAAAGCTGATATAGGCACCCTGAAGCCCGAAAACAAACGAACCAAGCGTCAATATCCGAAGGTATTCTGAAGAATTCTCGACAAAATCAGCCTCGAACAGAAGACTGGCCAAGACCTCAGGAGCGCAGATCAGCGCCGCAGCAAGGGGAATCGACACCAGCATCAAGAACGAAAAGTAACGCTCCAGATAAGCGTTCGAGCTTGCGGTGCCATGCTTTTCCTGCATTTCAAAGACAGAGGGTGCGACAACGCGCATTATGGTGCTCATCAGTAGCCCCAAGGTTCGTGTAGCCAGTGCCTGCGCAGCGGCGAAGTATCCGGCAACCTCTAACCCGGCCAACGCAGCCAAAAGAGATTGCGACGACATCGCGAAGAACGTTGAGCTTGACGCAACCACGGCCAGCGGAAAACCGAACCACAGGTAGGTTTTTATTGCGCTGAGCTGTGGCCAGGCGATACCAGACTTCTTTAACGCGATACCCAGCGCATAGGCACCCGTCAGCGCAGCCCCCAGTGACATTCCGATCACCGCACTTTTGTACCCCCCGCCACTTAGCACAAGCCCGATCGCGAAGGCTACGCCAAGCGCATGACGCAGCAGGGTGACCGCAGCGAATTTCGGGCCTTCGTGATACAGCCGAAGGCACGTTGTTCCCACTTCGTGCATTGCCAGACTGACGCTGAAGATCGCAGCGTAAAACAGCCCGTCCACCCATGCTCCGGGCAAAATCAAGGAAGCAATTACGGAAACGACCAACATCATGACCGACAAGATCGCGCCCGCGCCCAAGGTCATTGCAATCGTGGTACCTTCGAATTCCTTAGCATGGTGAAATCGGCTGATCGCGATAACCAGCCAGAGAAACGTGAACGAGAACAGAATAGTCCCCAGTAACATTGTCAGATTGTACCTGGCAAAATCTGCCGGCCCCAAAACACGGGTAATTACGACTAGGATCGCCACCACAAAAACTGCGGACAGGATTCTGGGAACAAAGAACCAAGTCATCGAGACCGGCACCCTGTGGTCGCCTCTTTGAAACTCATTAGAACCTAACTGCCGTGATCAGGCACTTACACGACTCATAAACAACTGCACTGGAATTGCTGCAAGGATGGAGCCCTCCTTTTGACCTGTCAACTTTCCCCCTGGCTCGAGCAGGCAAAGTGGGCTCTGAAGCAGACTTGAACGAGCGTTCTCGAGACCGACCCGTTTCGATTGAGTTCACGAAGATAGACAAGGCGTAGGGTGGTTAGTACGCTTTCCCAGCCTGAGCCGTCTATTAGAGCTTATAGGCCACTTTTAGTCCGAACCCCGAATCGTGCCTTGACCCTATGAAAGCAACATACCGCACATTTTCGAGCCAGACCCTGGATGGGAGCACATTCCATCAGGTCGTATTAATGGTGTGCCAGGTTCTGATCGTTCTGACGGGAACTGGGCTTTTGTCCATCGTGCTGTGGCAAAACTCGCTGGCGAACAAAATCGAAATCCTATCTCTGGCGCCGATGCTTGCAATCACGTGCCTCTATTATCGGCATTTGCTCCGAGGGGCCGTCGCATCACCCGAGATCGTGTTGATTGTGATCCTTGCTGCAGCATCAGTGACGTGGAGCACCTATCCCGCCGAGTCTTTGGAACGCAGCATTCCGCTAATCGTAACAACCGCATTCGGCCTGGCCCTGGGCAGTATGATGTCGCTGCGAGGGTTGCTTTTGTTCATTGCGACATTTTTCGGCTTATCCATGGTGCTGGCAATGGGGGCAATCATTGCGTTCCCGCAAGCAAGGGGTATCCCGCCGTGGGGGGACACTTGGAATGGGATCTATATGCACAAAAATGGGCTTGGGGCAGCGGCCACAGCTGCCTTGTTGTCTTGCGCCTATGCAGTGAAAACACTTACGGGAAAACTGAAAACTCTGTTTGTTTTTCTAACATTGCTGTCCCTGTTTCTGCTTATTGCATCAGAATCCAGAACCTCTCAGATCCTGGCTGTGGTGACGATGTCTGCACTTTTTTTCCGCGGCCTCTTCCCAAATCGCGAAATCATGTGGGCCATCTGCTTCATACTAATCTCGCTGTTTTTGGTGGGCGTGACTGCATTTGTTCTGACATCGACTGTCGCAGAGCCTTTGTTCGCGCTGATCGGGCGCAAGCCAACGCTTTCAGACCGTATTCCGCTGTGGGAAATCGTATGGCCTTACGCGATGGACAGGTTTTGGCTGGGATACGGCTATGTCGCGCATTGGTACGAAGACGCACCGTACTTACGCATTTACTTCATCAAACTGGCGTTTCAGCCTTTCTATTCCCACAATGGCCTGATTGAAACTTTCCTGAATGTCGGATTTGTCGGCGTTGTTTTGTTTTTTCTTGCGCTCATGCGGTTCTTCTATGCGATTTTCTACAGCCTGTGGTTCATCCAGAACCGCGACTCGATCGCCTTCACCCTAGTTCTTGGGATGATGTTCGTCTTTGGCAACATAACTGAAAGTTTTATTCTGGAGAGGCTTTCCGCCACTTGGATGTTTTTCGTGGCTTATGCGACCAAGATGAACTTGATCGTTAGAACCGTGCGCACTGGTCAAGCTTCAGCCCAACAATAAAATTCGCGCGGCGCGTTTCCGTTATGGAAATAATATTGCATATTTTGAGCAATGTTTCCAAAAACTGCTTCTGCAATCGCGCTTTGATCTTGCGGGAAGATTGACAGCAACCCGCCAAGTGTTGTCGACTTTGAATATTGAAAATTCGAGTCTTTTTCTAATCTTAGGAACTTTTGGGGAGGCCCAATTGAAGACAGCAATATTTGCAGGTGGCAAAGGATCCCGCCTGATCGAAGAAACCCGCATCCGTCCCAAGCCTCTGGTTGAAATCGCCAACCGGCCTATCCTTTGGCATATCATGCAGCACTACTCGACCTATGGGCATCACGATTTTGTCTTGGCCCTTGGGTATATGGGCGATCTGATCAAGCAGTATATATCCGATCTATGCCAGCACGACGGAAACCTCCGAGTGGATTTCGCCAAACGCGAATTGTTCGGCGAGCCCGAATATCACAACAGTGTGCTGGACGCGCAGATGCCGCCCTGGACGGTCGATCTTATTGATACTGGGACCAATACCATGACCGGCGGGCGCCTTGCCCGACTACAGCCTTATCTGGGCAACGAAACTTTCATGCTGACCTATGGCGACGGCGTGTCCAACGTCGACCTTGATGCGTTGCTGGCCTTTCACAGGTCACATGGCAAGCTGGCCACGATCACCATGGTACGACCCCTTACGACGTTCGGCCATTTGCAGGTCCGCGAAGATGGTTTGGTCGAAGGCTTCATGGAAAAACCCGAAACCGCTGCTGACTGGATCAATGGCGGGTTTTTCGTACTGGAACCCGAGGTGTTCGACGCAGTGGCGGACGTCAATGGCGACGAAATCATGTGGGAAGAAGGCCCTCTGCCCAAGCTGATGGAATTGGGCCAACTAATGGCCTATCGCCATTCCGGCTTTTGGTATTGCATGGATCACCTTGCCGACAAACGTCGCCTTGAAGATATGTGGAAAAGCGGCAACCGGCCCTGGGCAACCTGGGAAAACGCGAATGGCAACGCGCCCCAGGCCCCAGAAGATGGCAACGGAAAACACCGCCCCGGAATAGGCCGAGGCGGCAATCCCGGCGATTGGGTGCGATACAAGTCCCTGTGACACAAACCGCCATTCGGGCCGGGCATAGACCGTCTGTCAGAAAGGCGTTGCGATAAGGCGCGAAGCTTGGATCAGGTCCAGGCGTGCGTTGTGTGTAAGGAGTAAAAGTGTGACCAGTTCCGCAGTTTCCGCACCGGTGCGACGCGAGGTATTGATATTCTCGCAACGCAAACTCAACGCAAATATCTCTCGGTGCTCGGGCTATGAGTTCGAGGATGTCGTTGCCGAGATCGAGGACGCGCAGGTTCTGACACCGACCCGTACCAGACAACCTCGCATTCCGTTGAATCCCAAGCGATGGTTGTCCAAACGGACGGACCTTTTTCAGCACTGGCCCTCTGGTGTGCCGCAATCTCGCTTGACCAAGGGTTACGATCTTTTTCTTTGCAATATTCAAAGACCTGATGAGCTATTGGTACTGGATGCGGTACCGAACTGGCGCGAGCAGTGCGACACGGCAGTCTGTGTACTGGAAGAGGTTTGGAGCGGCGATATCGACCTATACACTCCGTTGATCAAGTCCCTCTCGCAATTCGACCTGATCGCCTGCGCCTTTGCCGAAACCTGCGGCATGATTCAGGATCTGACCGACACCCCCGTCATCCAGATGCCCGCCGCCGCGGATATGGTCAGGTTCGCGCCCGACTCCCTGAACGTCGATCGGCCGGTCGACATGTATTCCATGGGCAGACGCCGCGCTGAATTGCACCAGAACCTGCTTGCTGCAATCAAGCAGAGACAGGGCTTTTACATCTACGATTCTGCCACCAAACCCCCGATCACCGGCGATCATACGGTGCATCGCGATTTGCTCGCGAATCTGATTCAGCACTCAAAGCTGTTCATGGTGGATATCGCCAAACTGGGCCATGCAGACCAAAAGGCAGGCAATATCGCCTGGGGCCCGCGACACATTGAGGGCTTTGCAGGCGGTGCGATTCAGGTCGGATACGCCCCGGATATGGAGGACTATCATCGGTTCTTCGACTGGCCCGACTCGGTCATCAGATTGCCCGAAGACCCCGATGAAGCCTTGGAAAGGATCGTGGCCCTTTGGGATGATCCCGCCGAACAGGACCGGATTCGCAGGGTCAATTTTGCGCACGGCCTGCAAAAACACGACTGGATGCATCGTTGGGCGCAAGTGTTGGACCATCTTAACCTGCCCGAGCCCGACGGTATGCTAAAACGTCGTCAGCACCTTTCAGATATCGCGGGGAAACTAGGTGCAACGCAACAGGAACAGACACTTGGTCCGAATGCCTTGGCGGCCACTTGATCCATCCCATTTCTGTGGTGAAGTCGTGGGGCGGCAGGTCGCACTCAGTACCCCCTCAAAACCAGTCAAAAAACCAGAACGTGCTAAAATCAAACTTGCCGCCCACACGAGAAGAATGACATTGTGGCAAAATTGTGTCCACTCCTCGAATGGAAACTGATTGTTAACTTTTTGGAAACTATCGCTTGAAAACCGATTCGATTGATCGCTTTCAGGAATCGCGTTCGCCTGAGAACACGCTCCCCGTATCAGTCGTTTTCGATCAGCGGCCAGCTTGTGTCCTTGGCTGAAATCTCAGTCACTTCATGCGGCCACGTTATACTAAGCGCGGGGTCGTCGTACCGAAACCCACCCTCATTTTGCGGCGAGTAATACTCGTCAACCATGTAACTGGCGACTGAGTCTGGCTGAAGCGTTTGAAACCCGTGTGCAAAGCCCTTGGGCACATACATGGCAAGTCCGTTCTGTGCGCTCAATTCAGCGCTGAAACTCTGCAGATAGGTCTTGGAACCGGGGCGAATATCAACAATTACATCGAACAACGCGCCCGCAACACATCGGATCAACTTGGTCTCTTGCGCCGGGGCGTGTTGGAAATGCAGACCGCGCAAAGTCCCTGCGTCACGGCTGAGGCTCATGTTCCCCTGCACGAAATTGGTCACAAGATCATGCGCTGCGAACTCTTGCGCGCAGAACGTCCGGGCAAAGAAGCCGCGATCATCGCCGCGCCGCTCCAACTCGATCAGATAGGCACCGGACAGAGGCGTTTCCTGAAAGATCATCGTTGTCCCCTTTTCCTTCCACTGCCGATGGTTAGGACACCGCAGGCTGCAGACCGATACCTTCGTACCGAGAAACGCTGTCCTTGGGTATCATCCGGCGTCCGTCGATCACCAAAGGCTGTACCGTTTGACCGTTCAACAGCATGGGAAGCTCGGAAAACTCGGGCCAACGCGTGACGATCATGACTGCATCTGCCCCATTTAGAGCCTGTTTCAGATCGTCCTCATAGGTAATCCTGTCCCCGAACAGTGCTTCGGCCTCATGCCGGGCAATTGGATCATAAGCGGTCACAACAGCCTTATCTGCCAACAACTCGCTGATAATGGTCAAAGCAGGGCTTTCGCGGATATCATCCGTACCCGGCTTGAACGCCACGCCCAGAACAGTGACGCGCCGCCCGGCCAAAGCCGGGATATGCGATCTGAGCCGGTCCATCATCTGATGCGGCTGTTTGGTGTTCGTCTGGATTACCGCGTTCAGCAGAGGCATGGGTGCACCTGCGTTTTCGCCATAGGCAATCAACGCTTTTACATCCTTTGGAAAGCAACTTCCGCCAAAGCCGCAACCCGCCGCCAGATAGGTTATGAACCCCGGCCAGACCCTTTCCGCGTTGTCCGGCAGGATCGGCGTGAACCGCTTGTCCAGATGCATCCCCTCCATCGCTTCGACAACGTCGACACCGACCTTGGCACAGAGATTTCCGATTTCATTCGAAAAGGAAATCAACGTCGCCAACAAAGAGTTGGCTGTATATTTGATCATTTCCGCTGTCGCCGGGTTTGTCCGCACAATGTCGACGCAGGGGAAAACCGAATAAAGCTCATCCATCACGGCGATTGCGCGACTGTCATTGCCGCCGATCACGATCCGGTCGGGATGCATGAAATCGGCAATCGCTTCACCCTCTTTCAGAAACTCGGGGTTCATACCGGTGCCGAAATCCTGGCCTGCTTTTTTGCCAGAGGCTTCCTCAAGAATGGGCGTGACCACCGTATCCGTCGTGCCGGGCACCACCGTGCTTTTGACCACCACGACATGGTAGGCGTCTTTGTCTTTTAACACCTCGCCAATCTGACGGGACACGTCGCGGATGTATTTGAGGTCAATTTCACTGCCGTCGAACGGCGTTCCAACCGCTATCAGTGAAATGTCTGAATTGAGCACCGCTTCGCGCAGGTCTGTTGTTCCGCGCAGGGTCTTGCCAACAGTTTCGCGCAACAGCTCGGCCAGTCCGTCTTCGTGTATGGGCGGGGTACAGGCGTTGATCTGGTCGATTTTTTGCTGAACCGTGTCCACGCAAACCACATCGTGCCCTTTACCCGCAAGACAAGCGCCTGAAACCAGCCCAACATACCCTGTTCCGATAACCGAGACGCGCATCACTTATCCTCTGACTCTTGATTGTCGCTGTACCACAGCAGCGCACGCCGCAGGCCCTCATCCACGCCGATCTCGGGGTCATATCCGATTTCGGCGCGAGCCTTGGCGATCACCGGACACCGGCGGTTTGGGTTGTCGACCAGATAGTCCTTGTCGTCCGAGACCTGAAACACGACCTTGCCGGAATACCCGAATTCATCCTTGGCAATCGCGGTGACACGCTCGGCCAGATTGGCCATCGAAATCTCAGGTTCTTCGATCCCGATATTATAGGCCTCACCCGGTTTTCCGTTCAGCATGATCTTGTAATAGCCACAGACCGCATCGGCGACGTAGCAAAACGTCCGGGTTGGTGCGCCATCGCTGAGCATTACGATATCGCGCCCCGCAAAGATATCGCGGGCGAAATCCGGCAAAACCCGCCGGTCCGAGATCTTAAGCCCCGGCCCATAATTGTTGAAGGGCCGCGCGATCGTGATCGGCAGGTCGTGCTGTTGCGCGAACACGACGCACAGCGTTTCTCCATACCGCTTGGATTCGTCGTAACAGGCGCGTGGGCCAGTGCAGGACACATTGCCCCGATACGTCTCGGGTGTGGGAATGTTTTCGGGGGTCGGATCGCCGTAAATCTCGGAGGTCGAGTAGAACAGGAACCCTTTGATCGGCTTGCCCTTTTGAGCCTGTTTCAAAGCATATTCCAACATATACCTCAGGCCACCAACATTCGCGTCCATCGTCTCGAGCGGGTGTTGGCGATAGTAGATCGGTGACGCGATCGAGGCCGCGTGGATGATATAGTCATAATCGCCCATATCATCCGGCAGGGGGTTCGTGATGTCATGCGTGGCCAAGGTCAGGTTGGCATCACCTTCGATCGCTTTCAGCCAATCGGGAACGCCCCGGATATAATTGTCGAAAACGGTCAACGAGATCGGCTTTTGGCCGGACAGCTTGTTCCAATGCAGGACGGATTGGACAAGGTAAAATCCCAGAAACCCTGCGCCTCCGAGGATCAGAAGGTTTTGACCCGACATGGCTTGAAACTCGGGCCCAATCTTGCGGGCGATATAGTCTAAATCAGCAGAAACAACATCTTGAGCAGTTTTCACGAGAGTTTTCTCTTTAAAGTTAAGGACTGGTAACAGGGAACATTTCGTCTTGTTGCTGGCGCAGTTTGACCGTGAGGCTATCGGTTGGCAGATCGACATCGTCATATGTCAGGACGGCATCTTTCGAGATATCGCGCTTTAGCGTTGCGTTCTCGGCCAGACCAATCGGTAGCAGGTTCTGCGACCGCACCACGTCATAGTTTTCGCACATGCCATAGGTCATGTATCCGCCCAGACCATCCAGTTTGGCCCCGGCTTTCAGGTCGGTCTTGGCACAGGTGATTACATCCACGACGGGACCGGCGATAGGCGCGATCACGGTATCCTGGGCCAAAGCCACACGCGCGGCGGACAGCGGTACCTCAAAAATCGTCAGGTGGTAAGGCACATAAAAGCTGTAAAGGTCGTTCTGCCCCAGTTTGCCATAGTTCAGATAGTGGCGCTGCATATCGTCCTGCGCCTCGGCAAAGACGTATACGCCGGGGCTGGGCTGACTACCGACCACATACTCAACGATCCCGCCTAATGCGCGGATCTGGTCAAGATCATAGGCCCCGGTCAACTCGTCCACATGACCTTTGTGCTCAATCCCGATCATGCCACGTTGCGCCACTTTGAACCCGGTTGCATTGGCCACAATTGCCTGCTCGAAGCTGATCTTGGTGCCATCCGCGAACGAGGTGACCATGTGCGGGGTTTGCCCCCATTGCTTGGCGAAACCCTCCTGCGTGGTCGGATTGCGGTAACGATCCTGCAAGCCCTTGATGTTGCCGCAAACCCGAGGGATCAGACCGATGCTTTCAACAAATCGCAGCAGGTTGATCTGCACGCCCGGCTGATCGCCATCACATCCAGTCAGAATAACGCCCGCCTGATCTGCCATTTGCTTAAGCAGAGGCCCGACCGTGCTGTCCAACTCGGCATTCATCAGAACCATGTGTTTGCTGTTCTCAATCGCAGCTGTCGTGACCCGAGCGCCGTATTCCACATGGCCAGTTGCTTCGATCAACACATCGACCTGTGACATCGCACAGGCCACCAAAGGGTCTGCGGTGATCACGGACTTGCCCTGTTCGACGGCTATGTCAGCGGCAGCGACAGTTTCAGCTTCGACGATATCACTGGGGGGAACGCCGGCATCCAGCAATGCCTGCCGCGCGGCGGAAACAGTGCGGTTACACAAGACGCCGACATGCATTCCGGGGGTATATCGCACAACCTGATTGACCAGACCGCGCCCCATGAACCCGGCGCCAAATACACCGATCCGGACTGGATTATTCTCGGCAGCACGGTTCTTGAGAAGGGTATCGACAATGATCATTTACATACAACCAATAAAAAAACTAACAGTTCGATCTTTGCGCCAGTAGATAGCAAATGGCAGTCTTTAGTCAGACTGGGCCTTGCGCAAACCAACGCGCTTTGCTCACAAGCACTTGATCAAAGGATAAACTGGAATCGTGATTCACATAAACGATTCGATTTATCTGAGCATTCAGTGGCTGATTGAACACGGCGCATTCCAAAGAATAGTCAAAAGTGACACCGGATTCGGGGGTGTGCTTCCCTTAAAACCATCCGAACCATGCGTCACTCGCCTCGTGATCAATGGCTCGGTGCGCTCCGCATCTGTCAGCTCTGTCAATTGGACCCTAGGCCTGCTGCAGACGCCGCTTTGACCTGGGTTTCTTCAAGAATGGACAGGCAGCGTCGACAAAATGTTTCCGACGAATGTTTTGCAAAGTTTTGAATTGGAAACAGGACAGCTTGACTGGGTAAATCAGAGGAAATGCGCTTCATATGCCGCCAGTAGGAAGGGTCGTCGAACTTAAACCCCCCTTCACAAACAAAGATTTCACCTGAAACGTTATCGATTACCAAGTCATGCGCGAAAAAACCGTGGCCAAGAACATGGTGTAGATTCCGCGCTATGCCTTCGAATGCCTCAGCATTTGGGACGACCAGAGCGTCGTTCAGGTATTCGACCAAAGCGGGTTCAAGGGGAGTATCTTTGGCATGCACACTAGGGTTCTCTTCCTTCGCGTCGCGGGCCCTTGGATATGAATGAAGGATCGTGTCGTCGGTGCAAACGATTCTGACGGTCGTGTAGAACAGTCGGCCGTCGTACTCGATCCGCGTGTCAATGAAGTCAGTAAATATCCGCCGTTCATCCTCAGCAGGTAGTGCCTCGGTTCCCTCTTGAATCTCGGTCGGTAAGGCCGTCCCGAAACGACTTCTGACGAAGCCCCCGGTTTCCCTGAGCGTCGGAACCGGGATACCAGCATCCACAAATGCCTTGTGCGACGCCAGCTTGTCCGCCAACAACTGACCAGCCTCGGCGGTATTGAATGTCGCGATGGCTTTCTTTTCGAGATCCAGCACCTTCGCACTGAAAATATCACTATGGTCTTCACCAAATAGGTGGACCAGAAAAACCGGCACTTCATCGCTCAGAGACGCATCCAATTCAGCAACATTCGACGCCCATTCGGTTGCGAACCCATTCCTTCGCAAAGTGTCACAGAACGTCGGAAGGAACTCGAATGCCGAAACCTTTCCGTTGGCGAGTGGCCCAGCCTTTGTCAGGGCCGAAAATACGACTTTTGCGCGTTTGTCGGTTGGCTGCGATTCTTTAATTAGCCGATCGAGGATAAAAAGCGGTATCTTCGGAGAAATCTGCAGTACTTGCTTGGCGAATTCTTTTAACACAATGGAATTCCAGTCTAAAACAGAGTAACAAACCGAAGTTTCAAAACTGCCGTCTTGCTTCGCTAACAGACACCTAAAGCTTTTTGACCATTAGCTGGTCTGTCGTTCCCGCTAAAAAACGTAGCTTCCTTGTCGGTAAAACCTTACTTGGAAAACTTGACACATTTGCAGTTCTCTCGCAACTCGGCCGTCGTTTGCCGCAAGACGGGTACGAAAATCGAGTTATTCCATCAAAGCGACGACCCATAGTCCCGATAGTTTCCAAGCTCCTGCTGCCCAGTGAAAGCGATATTGACTAACCATACCCTTAGCTTCGGTCTTTGCCAGGCCGCGTCGCTCTTGTGTCTGAGGTCCTTTCCCAAAAGGATATCGCTTTTCCGGCAAAGCGGTGATCCGTGAAGGGTTCGAAATTTAAACCCTTTGCTAAGGCGTTCTCGCTGTGGTTCGTTGGGTACAGTTCAATCGGTGTCACTATGCTTCCGTATTGCTTTCGGAAACCAAGTGAGAACGTATGGCCACCTTTGTGCAACCAATCGACAGCTTGTGTTTATTCGAAAAAGTGGTGAGCCGTGCAGGATTCGAACCTGCGACCCACTGATTAAAAGTTCGATTTCGGCTATATGTATTTACTGTATTAGTCAACACATATCACAATAAAACAGTGACCTATTCCGCTTCCATCTGATCAAGCTTACGTCTCACACAACATCTGGTAGCCCCGTTTTTGGCCCCGCCAAGTTCCTTGGGCTATAGCATAAAGATTTCATATGTACTTACGATACTCGCCACGACATATAGACAGTCGGTAACAACCAAACCACAACATATGAAGGGAAAACACGTGGCTGAACTAAAGAAGCTAAAATCGACCAACGTCGGAAATCTGCTGGAAAGGACCTTTTCACCCAGAGAGATGATTTTGGAGCCGTGGTTGCGGAACGAAGAGACCTGCATCCTGTGGGCTGCAACAGGCGTCGGAAAGACCATGTTCAGTCTAGGGATGGCTTTGGCAGTTGCTGGAGGAGGGACCTTGGGAGACTGGACCGCACCGAAAGCCAGACGGGTTCTGTATATCGACGGCGAAATGAACATCCGTGACCTTCAAGAACGACTTCGGATGATGGTTGAAAATCGGGGCATCGTTGAAACGCCAGAGCAAAGGAACGACGCCCTGAACAACCTGACAATCATAGCCAGACAAGATCAGGATTTGGGGTCTACCTTCTACGACATTACGGACCCAGAACACCAAGAGGTATTAGTCAAGGAGGTAGCCGGAAATTACGATCTTATGATTCTGGACAACTTCACCACACTGACCAATGGCCTGGACGACGAGAATGATGCGACCGCTTTCAAAAAGGTTCAGGACTTGTTTCTGGAGTTGAAGCGGGATGGAGTGTCGACGGTACTAATCCATCACGCCAATAAAGGGGGTAAAAGTATGCGTGGGTCCACGGCGCTTGCTGCAACCTTCGAAGTAATTATCGGTCTCAAAAAGCCAAAACTATCCTCCGCTGGGCAAGCGAAATTTGTAGCCGAGTTCGAAAAGTACCGCTCCAAGGGCGACAACCGTATAGAAAACCGCACATGGACACTGGAGGAAAATGGATGGGTTGTTACCGAAGACTTGCCGGAGGACCCCAAGGAAGAACCGGTGTATCTGGCCCTAATAAGCCTTCAGTATACTTCAGGCCGTGAAATTGCGGACGCATTGGGAATCGGAAAAACAACGGTTGCTAATAAGATAAATTATTTGATCGCACATGGGGTCATCACAGCAACGGAACGAGATGAGTGCTACAGAAAGGCAAAAGAACTCCGGAAGCCTGAGGGCTATACTTCGGTAGATTTTGTGAATGACAACGATAACGCCGTGGTTGAGGCTTTTTGAGCTGGTATTCAGAAGGGGGGCATTGCCCCTCTTCATAGGGGTGTCCACTGTCCATATGCACTAGTGGGACAGGACACGGGACAACCCATCTATTGTTGAAAATCTCCCGCCTGACAGAATGCCTTTCCGTTGCCCGCTGTAGGTCAACAGTGCCTGTGATTATATTGGTGCAGCGCTTCCCTCAGATAGTCCCTCAGATCATCAAAGGGGTATTCGGCAGCTTCGCCAAGTTCGCTTCGCAGGTTCTCTAGGGAAAAGTAACAGTGTACAGCTTCACAGAGGTGGCTAAACACCCATTCTTTGTCTGGGTTGCCTCGCATCCAGTGTAGCACCAAAACGGCGAACAATGGACCATCTCCCTGTTCCAAGAACTGAACGAAAACCGGGACTGAAACACATGCCGCAAAATTGGCTGCAACAACGTTCCCTTCGTCTGCTCGAAGAAGTTGAGACACCTGAATTCCTGCATCCTTCATGGCCTTCTTACGATTGTCGTAGAGGTTTTCGTAGGTGTCCGCCAAAGCGTTGCCACGCTTCTCCACCTCATCTTCTAAATGAAGAGGAATTCCTTCAGCGTTCCTCACGAGGTCCTTGAATTTCTGCCTGTACTTCACGCAATTTATTCCAGCATTCATACCAAGGAGGCTCTCGTAGGATGTTTTGGTGTCGAGCATTCAGTTTACCATTCTTGCTTCAGGTCGCTAAGGGATAGCACCCACGGCCCGCTACAAAAGGTAAATGCCAAGTTAAGTTCCTGCTGTTGCCTAATTAGAACGAAGGTTGTTTCACTCCAGCCTACACACAAAAGACCATGGAGGCTGACGAGTCGCAGCCGGGTTTAGTTGCGATCTGGTCACAACCCACAGTGGAGGAAGAAGCCTTCTAGACCATACCGCTCAGAAGATTAGTAAAGGCAGAAGGCAAGTAGTTGGGGAGTGTCGAGCCGTGACCGAAGAAATGTACAGCTACGACTTTTTGATCGAACACTACTTCGAATGTGCTTTCACGGACGAAGGTTTGGCTCGTCGGGAAGTCTATCGATCAGATGAAGGGTTTACTGGAGTGATAACCTCTTACAAACCAAGTGATTTTGCATGCAATGACCTAGTATTGGAGTTGTGGCAAAAGGATGGGCAGAGCATTCGGACAATCGACAACGCTTGGCAAAGGCTTCCTATTGGAGAGGGCGATCACGTTTTGTGTATTTACGACCCGATCAGGTCTTCTGCACCCTTGCTAGCAAGGCGGCACACTACACAAAAGGACGCTTGCATCGAGATGATTCATAGATTTGATCGGTTGGATCAACTCGTCAAATCAATAGGGGACGAAAAATGGGACGATAGTGGAAAGTGGTTTGACTACGAAAGAGACGACTTTGTTGTTCAATTCGGTTAACGAATAACGCCAGCATTGGCATGTTACCAAGGGGTTTGGTGAGAGGCTGGCGCAAATTCCAACAACAACAATAACAACACTAAATACCCCCTGTTTTTTGAAGCGCCACCTCTAAACCCCCACCCCCTTTTCATTCTGAAACGACTTCTCTCCGGCCTACCGCCCGGCGCAGCAAGGCTCTAAGCCTCTGCCACTAGACCTTGCCCATATGGCAGACGCAGTGGAAATGCTGTCACAGAGAACTTCGGGTTGCCTGAGCGTGTCTGAGTAGTGCGGCCATCGGAATGACCGCAATGCGGACAAAGCGGTCAGTGGTTCTCCAATCAAATCGGCCGACCTTGGGTTTACAGTACACGGTTGTGGAGAGTGAGAAGGATTAGTTGTCTTCACTTCCGGAAGTATAGTGTCTCAATTGGCACCCTTATTGCATGCTGAGCAGGACGTTATGGCTCACGAGCGTCCTGATACCCTCCGGTTAAGCCCTTTTGAGTGTCAGAGGTATCGTCCCAAAATTAGGTTGTTGGTTGTTCGGGTGCGTCACCCAGAGCCAGCAGCAAAAGAATAGCCAAAAGGGGTGATCCAACCAGACCGATCAGGAACCAGATCAAACCAGACCGGTTGCGCCGCCCTGCCATCGTGATCGGCAGGATATAAAGCCAGATCACGACAACCAGCAAGATGAGCATAAAAATCAACTGGATAACTGGTGCGTCCATGAAATTTTGCCTTTCGTATCTTGACGCCATTTTTAAAACGGCTGATCCGGTTAGATAGACAATGGCCCGAAAGCGTTTTCGTGTATTAATTTAGCCCAACATGGGTCCCAGGCGTCCCAACCCTCTCCCTTTGGGTTCCTTGGCTATCAGACAGTGCCGTCCAAATGTTTGGTGTTTTCCGGGTCACAAGGTAGCAAGGTCGGCAAAACGGATAAAGTGGGTGTTCAAGGAACCTTTTAAAGCGCCTTTTCAATGAACTTTGAAAAAAGCTCACCCTGCGAGTTGATCCTAAGTTTCGCGTAAATGTTGCGTCTGTGGATGCGGACTGTGCCTGGAGAGATGCCGAGAATTGTGCCAACAGCTTCTGCCGAATGGCCTTTCAATGTGAACTCAACGACTTCTCGTTCTCGTGACGTCAGAACGCCATCGCCAAATGCCTGGAATGCTAGATCAACGCGACGACTAACGCCATTCGCTGCGGCGCCGCGGGCCATCGTTGGAAAGTCACTCCAATGTTTGCAACAGGCTGCCCGAACGAGCGGCCATAGAGCTTGCAAATGACGAATTTCCTTGGCGGAAAAAGGCTTCTCTGCTCGCATGAGCGAGACCACAACCATCCCAACGCCTGGGATATCGATAAAGTAGCCAATCTCCTCTGCTAACCCAGTCCTTTTGTAATAGCTGCGATAGTATTCGCCCTGATAGAACCTGTCCGGTGCGATATCGCGCATGCGGTACAGACCCGGTGTTATTGGTTTTGTCGCGGCCAAAAAAAATGGATCAAGTACGTAGGGCCCGGCTTGGTAATCCTCAACAAAAATACGCCGTTTGCTTTTGGGGAAATCGTCGTGAATGTCTATTGGTGCTTCGGTTCCGACATGGCCAAACACCACCGTAAAATCAAATGGTGCGACCTGCCGTAAGCCATCTGCCAAAGCACATGGAAATTCTGGGGTTCCGATCTTCTCCACGACCCTGCCGGCCTCTTCCATCCAATCGTACACACGTCGCTCCAGATTTTCGAAAAGCACTTCTATACCCCAATTGTGGTATATACAGTTATTCCGAGTTATTGTTACTTTTTCCTTGTTTGAGTGGTATGCCAACAAATGCCAAAAAATCAAGCAAAAGGAAAACGGCAGTATATGAGCTTTGACATGAGCGTCACCATGCAGACGATTGCGGAACTCCGAGGAGTGACCAAGACCTTCGGGAATGTGGTCGCCGCCAAAGACCTGAATCTTTCCATTGGGAAAGGAGAGTTCCTGTCGTTCTTAGGCCCATCTGGTTGCGGCAAAACCACTGCGCTTAGAATGTTGGCAGGTTTCGAGAAGCCTACCGAAGGTCAGGTGTTGCTCGATGGAAAAGTCGTCAACGACTTGGATGCGCACCATCGCCCAGTCAACATGGTGTTTCAGCACTATGCTCTTTTTCCTCACCTAAGCGTGTTCGACAACATCGCGTACGGCCTGCGCCAACAACGACCACGCGTAGACAAACAAACAATCGCGACAAAGGTTGAGCAAGCGCTGGAAACTGTCCGTCTTGGTGGGTTTGGCCCACGTCGCATCTGGGAGATGTCTGGTGGTCAGCAGCAACGCGTCGCTTTGGCGCGTGCGATCGTAAACGAGCCCAAGCTTTTGCTGCTTGATGAACCAATGGCTGCTCTGGATCGAAAGCTTCGAAAAGAAATGCAGTTTGAACTGCAGAACCTGCAACGACAACTGGGAATAACTTTTGTCCTCGTCACGCACGACCAAGAAGAAGCGCTTTCAATGTCCGACCGAATTTGTGTGATGGAAGGCGGCAGTATTGTGCAGGTTGGCAGCCCACGCGAACTCTATGACATGCCCCGCAGCCGCTACGTGGCTGGATTTGTAGGCACCTCTAATTTCTTTGATGCAACTGTGACTGACTCAGCAGCCGACCAAATCACTGTGCGTTTAGCGAGTGGCCAAAAGGTGCACGGAACTCCGGAGATTCCAATAGATGCAGGGCAGGAAGTGTGCGTTAGTATCCGTCCTGAACAGATCACGCTGACCCGCGCGCTACCCACAGCTGAAATCGCTCTGCCAGTTACCATTCAAAATCGGATCTTCCTTGGGGAGCACACAGAATACCTTGCGCGCAATGAAGCACTGGGTGATTTCCATGTACTTGTGCCAAGGCAAGCGGAATTGAACGAGGGGACGTTCAATGCAGGAGAGCAGGCCTTTGTTTCATGGGGCGAAGGCGCACTGCTGATCCTGGAAAAATAACAAATCCCGCAATCCAACAACAGAGAGGTTCACAATGACCAAGGATAATGGGACTATTTCCAAGCAAAAGTTCATGGAAGAGCTTCGCCGGTACCAAAAGGGTTCGGTTACACGGCGACATTTCTTAGGCGTGACAGGTCTTGGGATGGCAACGGCCGTTCTGGGCACGGCCATTCCTGGGTTGCGTCCACGCCCGGCATTTGCTGCCGGGGACATTGGCGACCGAGTGATCCTCGCCACATGGCCGAACTACCATGACGAGATGAACTTCGAAGCCTTCACGGAAGCCACTGGCGCCCATGTTCAGGTCAATGTTTTTGGCTCGAACGAAGAGATGTTGGCAAAACTTCAGGCTGGAGGGTCTGGCTGGGACGTTTTCGTTCCAACCAACTACACGATCACTACGTATGTGGGTGAAGATCTGATCATCCCGCTCGATACGTCCAAACTGCCAAACTACGACGCAGGTTCATTCGAACAGCGCTTTTCCGATGCCGGTTCTGTCGATGGCCAGCTTTACGCGGTCCCAAAAAACTGGGGCACGACTGGCTTTGCAGTGAACACCAGCAAGCTTGACGGCGCTCCGACTCCAACCACATGGAAAGAGTTCTGGGACCTTACTATGGAAGGTTACTCAGGCCGGACAATGGTGCATGATTACCAACTCACCACCATCGGTAATGCACTGAAATACTTCGGCTACTCCTTCAACTCGGTCGATGAGAAGGAACTGGCGGATGCCGAGAAATTGTTGCTGGATGCCAAACCGCATCTGTTTGCAATCTCGTCGGATTATCAGCCACCGATGCGTAACGGTGACGCCTGGATGACGATGTGCTGGACAGGTGACGGCAAGCAGATGAATGTCGACATGCCTGAAATCGCCTACGTTCTGGGAACTGAGGGCGGTGAACTCTGGTCCGACTACTACGCTATTCCTAAGGGCGCACCCCATATGGATGCCGCTTATGCCTTGATCGACTTCCTGCTGAACCCGGAAGTTAATGCGAAAGAAGTCCTCGCCCACGGCTATCCATCGGCTGATGCTCGCACCAATGCGTTGCTGCCGAAGGAACTACTGGAAGATCCGATCCTTTATCCGGCAGCTGACCTTCTGAATGCACTCGAGTTCGGCGCGGCGGCTACACTAACCGATCCAAACCGTGCCGAGTTGCTCGCCCGCTTCAAGTCGGCCTAAGCGGCAAGGCCGCCAATATCGGAAAAGACGAGGACAAAATGACCGAACGAGGCAGAAAAGCACTGTTGCTGGCTCCAGCAGGAATATGGCTTTTGGTAATGCTAGCCCTTCCTCTGCTGGTCGTCTTCGTCTTTTCCTTTGGCGAACGGGGTGCCGCCGGAGGCTACGTTCCAGCGTTCACGTTGGAACAATATGCCAACCTTCCTGCGCGATGGACGGCGTTTAAGAACACTTTGATCCTTGCACCTCTGGGGACTATCGCTGCGTTGGTAATTGCCTACCCGCTCGCCTACTTTCTTGCAGTGCGTTGTTCACCAAAGTGGAGAACTTCGCTGTTGATCCTAGTGATCGTGCCGTTCTGGACATCGATCCTGATCCGGTCATACGCTTGGATTTTCATCCTTGGGGGGCGTGGCTTGCCCGCTTTACTGGAGTCGATCGGCATCGATGATATCCGCCTGATAAATACGCCGTTCGCTGTGCTTGTCGGGATTGTCTATGGGTATCTACCTCTGATGGTTTTCCCGATTTTTGTAAGCTTAGACAAACTGGATAAACGCCTTCTGGAAGCATCGGCTGATCTCGGCTCTACCCCATGGCGTACGTTCCGTCAGGTGACACTTCCTTTGTCGGTACCTGGTATCGCAACTGGCTGCATGCTGGTCTTCATCTTGCTGATGGGCGAGTTTCTGATCCCAGCGATCTTGGGCGGCGGAAAGGTCTTTTTCGTCGGAAATGCGCTGGTGGACCTGTTCCTGCAGTCTCGGAACTGGGCGTACGGATCGGCGGTCGCAATGACTCTGGTTGTCGTAATGCTTGTCACTGTCTCAATTTACATGAAATTCATCTCGCGCCTGGGTGGCCAGCGCGAAGATGTCTCGCTGATGTGAGGGTCCGATGCGCTTATACGCGATTTGCGTCTACCTTTTTCTCTATATTCCAATCGGCATCATCGCGCTTTTCAGCTTTAATGCCGGACGACACGCAAGCCAGTTCATGGGGTTCTCGACCCAATGGTATGGTAGAGCGCTGAACAACCCATTTGTAATGGACGCGCTCGAGACCAGTCTGCTTGCGGCATTAATAACTGCTTGCCTCGCATCCACTCTCGGAACCATGGCGGCCATCGCTTTACAAGGGGTTAAGGGATGGCTCCGAACTTTGTTTGATGCGATGATTTATATTGCGATAATGATACCCGGTATCGTCATCGGCATCGCGACACTCATTGCCCTGGTCACCGTATTCGGCTGGCTAAACCCGCTTCTTGCAAGCCTATGGCCCGATGGAGCAAATCCCCCGCAACTTTCCATGGGGATGCCCACGCTTGTCGCCGCCCACACCATGTTCACAATGGCGCTGGTCATAATCATCGTACGTGCAAGGCTATCGGGTATGGACCGCGCGCTCATGGAAGCTTCGGCTGACCTCTTTGCGACGCCCTGGGGCACCTTTCGACAGGTGACCCTGCCGTTGATAGCACCGGCAATTTTGGCAGGCTTCCTGCTCAGCTTCACTTTCTCATTTGATGATTTCATCATCGCGTTCTTCGTAGCTGGCTCAGAAACAACCCTGCCAATCTACATATTCTCATCCATCCGGCGCGGCGTAACACCCGAGATCAATGCCATCGGCACTATGGTTATGGGCGCGTCGCTCTTGTTGCTCGTAGCAGCGCAGCTGCTTTTGCGCCGAGGCGCCTCAAAATCGAATAATTAAATAAAGGAGCCAAGTGACATGCGGCTTGCAGGTAAGGTCGCGCTCGTGACGGGCGCGGGATCAGGAATTGGTCGGGCGGGTTCAATGGCAATGGCACAAGAGGGTGCGCATGTTGTGGTAACCGATCGCGATGCAACACTTGCTGAAGCCACTGTGGCCGCGATCGTAGCGCAGGGAAATCAAGCATCTGCCATACAGCTTGATGTGACCGATGACGATGCCCTTACCAGAACCATAGACGAAGCAGTTAAAAACTTCGGTCGGCTTGACGTGTTGCACTCTCACGCTGGGTTGCAGATCGAAGGAACGCTGGAAGAAGTGGAACCAGATGGAATGGATGCTTCTTGGGCATTGAATGTCCGCGCTCACTTCATTGCCGCGCGTGCAGCCGTCGCCCATATGAAATCACAAGGTGGAGGCAGCGTGATCGTCACGGCCTCCAATTCTGGGGTTCAATATGACCGGGGTATGATCGCCTATGCGACTACAAAGCACGCTGCTGTTGCGATGGTCCGGCAGATGGCAGCCGACTACGCTGTCCATGCAATCCGTTTCAATGCCCTATGTCCAGGATTTGTAGACACCCCTTTCAATGCAGGCTTCGAAAAGCAGATGGGAGGCCGTGCCAAACTGGAAAGCTACATCGAGCAGGCGATCCCCATGAGTCGATGGGCGACAGTTGACGAGATTGGCCATGGGATCGTCTATTTGGCTTCAGATGAATCCGCTTTTATGACGGGGCAAGCCCTGGTTATCGATGGCGGTGAATGCATTTAGTGATGGGTTAGACCGCTCAAGAGAATGTCTATCGCCGCAATTCATTTTGGCGAGCACATTTCAGTCCGCTTTGGGCTCAATGCGGTCATCCGACCATTGCCGTCAGCTTTCCATCCGATGTTTGTGAGGTGGCCGACTTCCAAACAACAACAATAATAACACTTATAACCCCCGTTTTTTGAAGTCGCCTTCCGAAACCCCTGCCCCCTCTTCATTCTGAAATGAGTTTTCTCTGGCCAACTGCCCAGCGCAAAAAGGCTTCCCAACCGCTGCCGATAGACCGTGCCCATGTGTCAGCCTCAGAGCGTGGCGCAAATGTCTGTCTATGGAGTCGGTTTCGGCTTTTGGCAGACACCCTGCCGCAACTTCCTAAACATCATTGGCAGACAAGGAGGCCATCACATGATGATCGGATATGCACGTACCTCGACACTGGAACAGAAAGCATCCCTAGAGGCTCAGAGAGAGTCACTGAGGGGCGTTGGATGCGAGAAGGTGTACGAGGAACAGATAAGTTCTGTGGCTCCCAGAGAGACCCTCAACGCCGCTCTAGAGTTCTGCCGGGAAGGTGACGTTCTGGTTGTGACCAAATTGGATCGCCCGGCCCGGTCTGTGAAACATCTCGGGGAAATTGTGGACGACCTAGAAGCTAGGAATATTGGCCTTCGGGTGCTGAACCTAGGCTTGGATACGTCAAATGCTACCGGAAAACTGATGCTGAATGTTCTGGGTTCCGTGGCTCAGTTTGAACGGGAGATGATGCTGGAACGCCAACGGGAAGGCATCGCCAAGGCCAAAGCAGAAGGCAAGTACAAGGGTCGGAAACCGACGGCCCGTATGAAAAAGAATGCGGTGCTGGACCACTTGGCCCTAGGTCACAGCAAAAGGGAAACCGCAGCACTTCTAGGGCTTTCCGAGCGGTCCGTTTATCGAATTGTCGCTGAATACCAAACTCCGGCCTTGTGGACGGAGAATACCGGCCAATCAACAACTTAAGAGAGTGCTGGCTTGGTAGACGCACAACCCTTACATATCACCTCACCCATGGCGTGTTCAGGGTACAATCGAGCAGGATATGTTAGATACATACTAGGACTTACAAAACTTCTCTGCGATAACACCGCGAGAACAGATGGAAGAATTGAAATGCTCTCGGAAAAGCGAAAAGAAAAAAACAAAAGCAATCTGGGAAAGCGCCTTAAGGACGCAAGAACCGCCGCCGGGTTCACCCAGAAAGCAATGGCTGACGAACTTGGCATCGAATACTACACGATGGTCAGTCAAATGGAGTTGGGTTACATCAGCATCCCTGCGACGCTTTGGGGGCCGATTGCTGACGTTCTGAAGATGGACAAGTCAGAGTGGGTGTTGCTCTGCCTGATCGAGTACCAACCAGAACTCTATCGTGCGTTGTTCCAAAATCGCAGTCGCCGTGAAGTCACCAAGTTCCTGACACTGCTGCGGAAAGGGCAGCTGGACGACTACCTGTCCGATTAGCAGAAAATGGGGCCGGGAAGCAACTTGACAGCAATGTATGTAGGTACTAAACACGCCTTCACGAAACTAGCTTCACAAAAAATCAAACCAAGACAAAAACGACGCAACCCTTACGCCAGCCAGCATGTATGTAGTTACTAAACTTATCTTCCGAAATTGACTGAACAAAACTGGAGACTGACAAGATGAAACTGTTCAAGAAAGACAACTCGCCCTACTGGCACTATCGCTTCATGGTGAACGGGAAACGGTACAGGGGAACGACAAAACGCACGTCCCAATCTGAGGCCAATCGGGTCATGATGGCCGAGTACAACAAAGTCATGAACAGACGCCAGCATGGGGAGAAGCCCGAGATTACTTTGCGGGATGCCTGCAAACTCACAGTTGCCACCGTAGAGGGCAGAACCGCCGAAAGTTACCAGTATGCGACCAACAAACTGCTGGGGCTAACAAAGGCCTTTGAGGGACGCTGGGCGTTGAATCCCGACCGTTATCTGTCATCGCTTACGGATGATGATCTGGATGATCACCGGCTAGCCCGACAGGAAGAGGGTGTGAAACCGAACACCATAAATCTCGAACTTCGGTTTCTGAAACGGATCAACAATCTATGCCGGAAACGCCACAAGGCGAATCCTGATTTGGATTTTCAGATGCTAAAGGGCTTTGTCAAATCTCGCTCCTTATCGACCGAAGAAGAGAGGGCGGTGATTGCGTACTGCCTCGAAAAAGAAGCCGAACACAAGGCCGGAGCATGGCAGAAGGCACACGACTTATTTGTCTATCTCATCGACACCGGAGTCCGTCTTGGGGAAGCACTCGGGATTGAGTGGGCTGACATAGACATGCAACGGAGGGTTATCGACAACTGGAACTACAAGACAGGGAAAGCGATCTTTGTGCCTATTAGTGACAGGCTGCACGAAGTTCTGTCCCGTAACCATGCCCAACGCCAACCCTTCGTTTCAATGGACAAGGCGGTGAAGAACCTGCGGGAAGCTATCGGGACCATGTGTCCATCCAGCAGAAGGGTTCTCGCTGAAAAGGGGAAAGCAACAATCCACTCCTGCCGAGACACCTATGCCACCCGGCTTCTGAACAACGGGATGCCTCTAGATAAGGTTTCACACCTGCTTGGTCACGCCACGCTGCAACAGACCCAAAAATATGCAAAGTATGCCAAGCAGCCTACAGCAGACGAGGCAAGGGCGATCCTCAATCAAAACGCCGCCTGAAAAACGGTGGCCCCGAATTTGGCCTTCGTATGGAGTTACTATACTTTCAGCGAAGGCCAGTTCACCCTCAAGTCGCTGATTTAATTTGAAAAAGTGGTGAGCCGTGCAGGATTCGAACCTGCGACCCACTGATTAAAAGTCAGTTGCTCTACCAACTGAGCTAACGGCCCACTCTTTTGTTAGGATCTTTCGATCCGTGGCGCTCTCTAAGGCATTTTCCCGATTGGGTGCAAGTCCTTATTTCACGCCTCGTTTCGCCTGTAATTTCTTACGTTCCGGCGACCCGATAGGCGGCCTAATTAGGCAGGGGACGCAGGGGGGTCAACCCCTTTTTTCAGGAATCTGCGCGATAGGGTGGATTCATTTCAAAGGCAGGGTTATATGCCCGCCATGCAACGAATACTGACCTCGGGTTTGCCCTTCATGAAGATGCACGGGCTAGGCAATGACTTTGTCATTGTGGATGCGCGTGCGCAAAGCATTGACCTGACGCCCGCTCTGGCAAAGGGAATCGGTCACCGTCAGTTCGGAGTCGGGTTCGATCAGCTGGCCGTGATCGAAAACGGTGAATCGGACGCGCATCTGGTGTTCTACAATGCGGATGGATCGACCTCGGCCGCGTGCGGCAATGCCACGCGCTGCATTGCCCGATTCCTGATGGAGGAAACCGGCAAGCCCGAGCTGACCCTGACGACGGAACGCGGCACGCTTTGTGCGCGCGACGCGGGCGACGGGCTGACCTCGGTCAACATGGGCCCACCGCAACTGGAGTGGCACGAGATTCCGCTGGCTGAAGAGGTTGATACGCTGGAACTGCCTATCGAAGGCGTTCCCTCGGCAACCGGAATGGGCAATCCGCACTGCACATTCTTTGTGGACGATGCCGAGGCCATCCCACTGGAAGAATTCGGATCGCGCTACGAATATCACCCGCTTTATCCCGAACGCACGAACGTTCAGGTGGCGCAGATCATCGGCCCCGATCACATCCGTATGCGCGTGTGGGAGCGCGGCGTGGGCATCACGCTGGCCTCGGGCTCGTCTTCGTGTGCCACGGCGGTGGCGGCTGCACGGCGTGGCCTGACCGGGCGCAAAGTGCAGATCGAGCTGGATGGCGGCACGATCTGGATCGAATGGCGCGACGATGGCGTTTGGATGACCGGTCCCAGTGCCCATGTATTCTCGGGCACGCTGACCCCCGAATTTCTGAGGACGCTGGGATGAGCGCGCCCAAGTTCACTACTCTGGGCTGCCGCCTGAACGCCTACGAGACCGAGGCGATGAAAGAACTGTCGCAACAGGCGGGCCTGTCGAACGCCGTGGTGGTGAACACCTGCGCCGTGACGGCCGAGGCCGTGCGTAAAGCCCGGCAGGAAATCCGCAAGCTGCGTCGCGAGAACCCCGATGCCCGCCTGATCGTGACCGGCTGCGCTGCTCAGACCGAACCCGAAACCTTCGCCAAAATGGACGAGGTCGACGCGGTCATCGGCAATACCGAAAAAATGCAACCCGACACCTGGAAAGGCATGGCCGCCGATTTCATCGGTCAGACCGAGGCGGTACAGGTCGATGACATCATGTCCGTAACCGAGACCGCAGGCCACTTGATCGACGGCTTCGGCACTCGTTCGCGCGCCTATGTGCAGGTTCAGAACGGCTGTGACCACCGCTGCACCTTCTGCATCATCCCCTATGGCCGCGGCAACTCGCGTAGCGTCCCTGCGGGCGTGGTGGTGGACCAAATCAAGCGGCTGGTGGACCGGGGCTATAACGAGGTGGTGCTCACAGGCGTCGACCTGACCTCGTGGGGCGCCGATCTGCCCGCACAGCCCAAGCTGGGCGATCTGGTGATGCGCATCCTCAAGCTGGTGCCGGACCTGCCGCGCCTGCGGATCAGTTCGATCGACTCGATCGAGGTGGATGAAAACCTGATGCAGGCCATCGCGACCGAACCGCGCCTTATGCCACACCTGCATCTGTCGCTGCAGCATGGCGATGACCTGATCCTAAAACGGATGAAACGCCGCCACCTGCGCGACGACGCCATCCGCTTCACCGAAGAGGCCCGCAAGCTGCGCCCAGACATGACCTTTGGCGCGGATATCATCGCAGGCTTCCCCACCGAAACAGACACCCATTTCGAAAACTCGCTGAAACTGGTCACGGATTGTGACCTGACCTGGCTTCATGTCTTCCCCTACTCCAAACGCGAAGGAACGCCCGCGGCCCGCATCCCGCAGCAGATCAACGGCACCATCATCAAAGCCCGCGCCGCGCGCCTGCGCGCTGCCGGAGACGCTCAGGTCGCGAAACACCTGACCGCACAATTGGGCAAAACCCATCACATCCTGATGGAAAACCCACATATGGGCCGCACGGAACAGTTCACCGAAGTCACTTTCGATACGCCCCAACCCGAAGGTCAGATCGTAACCGCCTCGATCACCGATTACACGGACAGCCAACTCAAAGCCTGATCCGTCCTTCATCTGGCTAAAAATATCTCGGGGTTGAGTTGGCCGCAGGCCAAGAAGGGGCTGGGCCCTTTATCCCGCCAGAAACAAGAAACCCCCGCAACCGGATGGCGCGGGGGTTTTCAATTTCAGAAATGCAAAAGCCTTAGTGCTGACGCTTGCCTTTGACACCGGCCCACAGGCGCTTGTTCACCAGATACAGCAGCACCGACAGAACCGACAGGAAGATCACGCCGACAAAGCCGGAATACTTCCGCTCCATCATCTTGGGCTCAGCCGTCCACATCAGAAAGGCCGCAATGTCCTCGGACATGGCTTCTACCGTGGCAGGATGGCCATCGGCGAATTCGACCTGATCCTCGGACAGCGGCGGCCCCATCGAGATCCAACCACCGGGGAAGGCTTTGTTCTCGTACAGAATGGTGCCTGCCTCTTCCTTTTCCTCACCAGTATAGCCATCAAGCAGGGACGCGATGTACTCGGCACCACCCATGCCTTTGAAGAACTGGTTGATCCCCAAGCCGTAAGGGCCGTGGAACCCGGCGCGGGCCTTTGCCATAAGGCTCAGGTCCGGTGCACCGACACCAGTGTTTGCCGGGAAGTGATCGGTTGGGATCGCAGGACGGAAATCATCCAGTTCCGGATCGAATATTTCGAAATTCTCTGCCGAATAGGCGATGACTTCTTCTTCCGAATATCCCAACGCTTCCAGGTCACGCAGAGGTACATATTGCAGACCGTGGCAAGCCGCACAGACTTCGGTATAGACCTGAAGGCCGCGTTGAAGCTGGTTCTTGTCCCAGGTGCCAAACGGCCCCTCGAATGAAAAGCTGAAGTCCTCGATATGCTGCTCGCCGCCGCCTGCCGCGAAGGACGCAGCAGGGGTGAGAGCCAGAGCAAACGCGGCACCGATTGCAAGTTTCTTGAACATGTTTCCGGTCCCTCTTCTTACTCGGCCGGCGTGGCTTCGGCATCAGCCTTGCCATAATGCGCGTTGAAGTCTTCTTCGATGGTCTCGGGCTGGGCCAGAGGTTTCTCGATCACACCAAGGATCGGCAGGATCACGAAGAAATAGGCGAACCAGTAAGCCGAGGCGATCAGCGAGAAGGTCGCATAGGGCTCCTCGGCCGGCATCGCACCCAGCCACATCAAGGCAAAGAAATCGACGATCAGCAGGTAGAACCACCATTTGAACATCGGACGGTATTTGCCCGAACGCACGCTGGAAGTGTCCAGCCACGGTGCCAGAGCCATCGCCAGGATCGCACCGAACATCGCAATCACACCAAAGAACTTGGCATCGATGATGCCGCCGGTGATGAAGCTTGCGAACTGAACAACCCAAACTTCACCGGTGAAGGCCCGCAGGATCGCGTAGAACGGCAGGAAGTACCATTCAGGCACGATATGTGCAGGTGTGACCAGCGGGTTGGCTTCGATGTAGTTGTCCGGGTGGCCCAGATAGTTCGGCATGAAGCCCACAACCGCCCAGAACACGACCAGGATCACGACCAGCGCAAACAGGTCCTTGATCACAAAGTAGGGCCAGAAGGGCAGCGTGTCTTTCTCGGCATCGGCTTTCGACGTGCGGCGAACCTCAACACCTGTGGGGTTGTTGTTGCCGGTGGTGTGGAAGGCCCAGATATGCACGATGACCAGCGCCGCAATCACGAACGGCAGCAGATAGTGCAGCGAGAAGAAGCGGTTCAGCGTGGCGTTGTCCACTGCGGGTCCGCCCAGCAACCAGGTCTGGATCGCGTCGCCAACGAAGGGGATCGCACCAAACAGGCCGGTGATCACGGTCGCACCCCAGAAGGACATCTGACCCCAGGGCAGAACATAGCCCATGAAGGCAGTACCCATCATCATCAGGTAGATCAGCATCCCGATGATCCACGTAATCTCACGCGGCGCTTTGTACGAGCCGTAGAACAGGCCACGGAAGATATGGATGTAGACCGCAACAAAGAACAGCGATGCGCCATTCATGTGCAGATAGCGCAGCATATAGCCGCCATTCACGTTGCGCATGATGTGCTCGATGCTGGCAAAGGCCAGATCAACATGCGGGGTGTAGTGCATCACCAGAACGATGCCGGTAATGATCTGCAGTGCGAGACAGAATGTCAGCACGATACCCCAGATCCACATCCAGTTCAGATTCTTGGGGGTGGGGATCATGAGTGTATCGTACAGCAAGCCGACGATGGGCAGGCGGCTGTTCAGCCACTTTTCGCCGTTTGTCTTCGGCTCGTAATGATCGTGGGGAATTCCGGACATTTGGGTCTCCCTTAGCCGAGTTTGATGGTGCTGTTGTCCGTCCACTCAGCGGGCGGAACAGGCAAGTTTTCAGGCGCAGGGCCCTTACGGATACGACCGGCAAGGTCATAGTGCGAACCGTGGCAGGGGCAGAACCAGCCGCCAAAGTCACCGGCATCGCCCAGCGGCACACAGCCCAGGTGCGTACATACGCCCATCTGAACCAGCCAGGCACCGGGGGCTTCGCCCTCAGGCGAGGGCATGACGCGGTTTTCGTCGGTCGCGGGCGCATCAGCCGGTTGGTTGAAGTTGCGCGCCAGCGGATCGGGCAGCGCATCCAGACCTTCGGCGTCCTGCTCTTTGGCCTCTTGGATCTCGGCACCGGTGCGGTGACGGATAAAGACGGGTTTACCCAGCCATTTCACAGTCAGCTGCGTCCCCGGCTCAACGCCGCTCACGTCCACACGGATCGAGGACAGCGCCTGAACGTCTGCCGAGGGATTCATTTGGTTGATCAGGGGCCATACGGCTGCACCCGTCGCAACGACACCTGCGCCGCCAGCGACGTAGTAGAGGAAATCTCTGCGGGTGCCTTCGTTGTCTTCTGCGTGGGACACGAGGTTTTCTCCGATTCCGGCGCCCGGAGGATACCGGGCAAACATGCATCAGCACCGCATCAAAGCGGCGTCTCATCGCGGCTATCTAGCCGGGAGAAATCGGTTCGTCCAGCGGTCATAGGCGCGCACTACGCCGCATCTGGGCATTCATGTCACTACGTCAGGTACTTTTTTCAAGGTTGGAGCTGATTTTAGCCAAAGGATTCGAGCACCAGGGCCATGTCTCTGCTCAGGTGATTCGCGCTATTAACGGGCAGGTCCGCGCGCGAACCGTCAGGCTTTACAAAGCAGAAACCGAAGAGGTCAAACTTTCAAGAATATTCCCAATTCTTGCCTTATTTTCTTCAACTTCAGCTAAAATCAGAGCGTATAAATTATTGAATTAAAAATAGATATTTCAGAATGACCCCATACGCTCGGAATTTGATTGCACTTGGCACGCGAATGCAAGAAGGCGCGGGTCAGGACAACTTTTAGCAGGACTTTTCCCATGCCACAGACTTCACGGATCACGCTGCTTTTCGCTTTGTTACTATCGACACAGGCCCTCGCGGCCGGAGATCCAGCCAAGGGCGAGGCGCTTTACAACAGGTGTTCCTCTTGCCACGCGATCATCAAGGATGGTGAGGTTTTGGTGAAAGGAGGAATCACCGGGCCGAATCTCTTTGGTGTTGTCGGGCGCATAGCTGGCACCGAAACCGACTACCTGAATGGCAGTGAACGGCTGCCGATCGGAATGTTCACCGACGACATGATCCTCGCGGGCCAGGAAGGGTTGATCTGGACCGAGGACAACATCGCCGCTTATTCCAAAGATCCGATTCGCTTTATCAAAGACTATCTTGACGACGAAACGGCCCGTTCCAACATGAGCGTAAAGCTGAAAAAAGGGGCCGAGGACATCGCGGCCTACCTGGCAACGTTCAGCGACTGACCCTAGCGCTGACCCCGCATCAGCGCGGTCAGCCTCGAAAGCTCTGAACCGATCCCCTCTGCCACCTGATCCGCCGCGGCCAAGCGCACGGTTTCGGGTTTGTTCTGGTTCAGCTTCCATGTGCCCTGAATATCGTTGACCTGCATCCGGCAAGGCACGATCATGCGCATCATCCGGTCCAGTGCATCAGGGGTCATCTTGCCGGTTGTCCAAGCTGGTTTAGGCAACAACCGCTGCTCATAAAAAGCCGACTGACGGTCCAAAAGATCCCGTAATTCATCATGCGGGCGCAGTTCCAGCTTTCCCGTCAAGTGAACGGCGACATAATTCCACGTAGGCACCTGATCTTCGACCCCGTACCAATCGGGTGAGACATAGCCGTCCGGACCGGCGACGGCGATTTTCGCCGCGCGCGGGACTGTCAGCGCGCGGACAATCGGGTTTGACCGCACAAGATGCAATTCTGCGACCGCGCCATCTTCGCTCAGCAGAAAAGGTACATGACTGATCAACGGCGCGCCTTCGGTGGACAGCGCCAATACGCCAAAGGCCCGCGCGCGGGCAAATTCGACGCTTAGGGCCTGATCTTCAGAGCGGAAAGCCGGGTTTGGGTGCATATCAAATCTCCTAACGGAACGCCTTGCAGATTCGCAGCGATCTTGGCAAGGTCCGCGTCGTTCTCAGGGCGGGGTGAAATTCCCCACCGGCGGTATGCGGGCGCTGATCCGTAAGCCCGCGAGCGGCCTCGGTACACGAGGTGACAAGCAGATCTGGTGAGAAGCCAGAGCCGACGGTTACAGTCCGGATGAAAGAGAACGCGCAGCGTGCCCCTCGGCGCGGCTGCTCGTGATCGCCTTGGGTGACGTGTCTGTTTACGTAGGAGATCATGATGACACACACCCGCTATGCTTTCGTCAAAGCCAACTGGCATTCCGATATCGTTGATCAGGCGCTGGAAGGGTTCCTGCAACTTATCCCCGCCGACCAGATCGACGTGTTTGACGTCCCCGGCGCGTTCGAAATGCCCCTACTGGCCCGCGACCTCGCACAAACCGGGCGCTATGCGGCCATCGCCTGTGCCGCTTTTGTGGTGGATGGTGGCATCTACCGGCATGATTTCGTGGCGCAGGCCGTGGTCGATGGGTTGATGCGCGCCGGGATGGACACGGGCGTACCGGTCCTGTCGGTCTCGCTGACCCCGCATCAATATCAGGAAACTGACCACCACAACGCGATCTACCGCGCGCATTTCGTGGAAAAAGGGCGCGAGGCCGCGCAGGCTGCACTCAAAATCACCGAAACCCGCGAAAAAGTTGCGCAGGCGGCCTGATCTTCATCTTTTCGCAAATACTCAAACGCGCTGCCCACAGGGCAGCGCACCCCGCCCCAACCGCAAATCCGCTTGAGGCCAGAGGCTCTCCCCGCTAATCACAACCCTCAAAGGAGCACGCCCCATGTCGATGAACAGTTTCGGACACCTCTTCCGCGTCACCACCTGGGGTGAAAGCCACGGCCCCGCCTTAGGGGCGACGGTGGATGGTTGCCCTCCGGGCGTTGCGATCGACGAGGGTATGATCCAGCATTGGTTGGACAAGCGTAAACCGGGTCAGAACAAATTCACCACCCAGCGGCGCGAACCCGATCAGGTCAAAATCCTGTCCGGCGTGTTCGAGGGGCAGACCACCGGCACGCCCGTTCAGCTGATGATCGAGAACACCGATCAACGCTCGAAAGACTACGGCGATATCATGGACAAGTTCCGTCCGGGCCACGCTGATATCACCTATTGGCAGAAATACGGCATCCGCGACTATCGCGGCGGCGGGCGTAGCTCGGCGCGCGAAACCGCATCTCGTGTTGCCGCTGGAGGATTGGCGCGCGAGGCCATCAAACAGATCGCGCCAAATGTGCAGATCACCGGCTATATGACGCAAATCGGCCCGCATAAGATCGACCGCGCCAATTTCGACTGGTCGCAGATCGAACAGAACCCGTTCTGGACACCCGACGCCCAAGCCGCTGACGAATGGGCCGCCTATCTGGATGATCTGCGCAAATCCGGCAACTCGGTTGGCGCTGTGGTCGAAGTCGTCGCGCGCGGCGTCCCCGCAGGGATCGGCGCGCCGGTTTACGCCAAGTTAGACACTGATCTGGCCGCAGCGATGATGTCGATCAACGCCGTCAAAGGCGTCGAAATCGGCGAAGGCATGGCCGCCGCAGAACTGACCGGTGAGGCCAACGCCGATGAGATTTTCATGGGTCAGAACGGCCCACAATACAGCTCCAACCACGCGGGCGGTATTCTGGGCGGTATCTCGACCGGACAGGACATCGTCGTGCGGTTTGCAGTCAAGCCGACCTCCTCCATTCTGACGACGCGCAAGACGATCACTAAATCGGGTGAGGAAACCGAGATCATCACCAAAGGTCGCCACGATCCCTGCGTCGGCATCCGCGCCGTCCCGGTGGGTGAGGCGATGATGGCCTGTGTGATCTTTGATCATCTGCTGCTACATCGCGGCCAGATCGGAGAAAACCGTGGACATATCGGCTGACCTGCGCGGCCGCTTGCGCGGCGTCGTCGCGCAGCGCATGGAAACAGACCCGGCCCATGATCTGGCCCATCTGGACCGCGTCTGGGTGAACGCACAGGCCATTTCTGATGACCGGACAGATATGACTGTTCTGCTGGCGGCCAGCTATCTCCACGATCTGGTAAACCTGCCAAAAGATGATCCGGATCGCCATTTGGCTTCACGTAAATCTGCCCTGGAATCAGAGCCTATTCTGGGAGATTTTGGTTATAGCCGCGCCCAGATCGACGCCACCAAACATGCCATTGAGGCACATAGCTATTCGGCAAATATTCCACCCGAAACGCCCGAGGCCCGCATTCTGCGCGACGCCGACAGGCTGGACGCATTGGGCGCCATCGGGATTGCACGGAACTTCTCGGTCTCGGGCGCTTTGGGGCGTACTCTGTACGATGCAGCTGATCCCTTTGCCGCTGATCGCACGCTAGATGATCTGCACTTTTCACTGGACCATTGGAAAGTGAAATTGCTGAACTTGTCCGACGATATGCTCACCGAATCCGGACGGCAGATTGCAAAACGCCGTACCGCGCGGATGATCCGGTTTCTGGAAGACTTCGCCGAAGAAATCGGCAGTGAACTACCCAATACATGGATAAACGGCGAGGCCACCCGTTGATCTTTGCCGACTAAAGGCGCAGGGTTCGGCCCATGGCAAAATCCTTAACATCGCATCGACCCGTCCTGGCGGTGGGTCTGAAGCTGGGCGCTTTGTTCCTGTTCACGGCGATGGCTGCAGTGGTCAAAGCGGTGTCGGATGACTTTCCACCCGGCGAAATCGTGTTCTTCCGATCACTTTTTGCGATACCGGTTGTCGTTGGCTGGCTGCTTTGGCGCGGAGAACTGGCAAAAGGTCTAATCACTAGAAAACCCATGGGGCATTTCTGGCGAGGGG
The DNA here is from genome assembly GCF_059613525.1 of Ruegeria sp. SATB045. Classification (NCBI taxonomy): domain Bacteria; kingdom Pseudomonadati; phylum Pseudomonadota; class Alphaproteobacteria; order Rhodobacterales; family Roseobacteraceae; genus Ruegeria; species Ruegeria sp. SATB045. The sequence goes on from NZ_JBXWSR010000036.1 coordinate 206,582, forward strand.
TTCTGGGAACGTCAGCCATGGGACTAACCTTCACCGGACTGGCTTTACTACCCCTGCCTGAGGTTACGGCGATTGGGTATGCCACACCGATCTTCACCCTAATTCTGGCGGCCTTCATGTTGGGCGAACGTATTCGTATGATCCGCATCGGCGCAGTCAGTCTTGGGCTGCTCGGCGTATTGATCATGATCTGGCCCCGGCTGGGCGGCAACAACATGGAAAGCACAGCGGCGATCGGGGCGCTTTGCGTTTTGGTTGCGACGATGGCGCGTGGGTTTGTACAAATCCACATCCGACAATTGGTGCAGGTCGATCACCCCGCCGCCGTGGCCTTTTACTTTTCACTGACAGCAACCCTTTTATCGTCCTGTACGGCCTTGTGGGGCTGGACGACACCAACCCTTGAACAGACTCTGACACTGGCAGTTATAGGAATAACAGGCGGTGTTGCTCAGATTTTGGTGACCACGTCTTACAAGTTCGCGCAGGCCTCCATGCTGGCGCCTTACGACTATACAACGATGCTGTTTGCCGTGGTTATCGGGTACGTTTGGTTCGACGAACTGCCCACACTCGTCATGTTGATCGGTGCCACTTTGGTAATTGCGGGCAACGTTGTGGTGATCCTACGCGAACGTCAGCTGGGCTTGGAACGCAATAAAGCCCAATCTGCAACCGATCCCAAGACCTGATCTTTACCTTTGCCGAACTTCACCTAGGTTGGGCGCAACAGAATGAAAGGTTCCTCTCATGAGTGACGCGCAGGATCACAAGGAAAAGATGCAAAAGGTGCAGGCCCAGCACCGCAAGAAAGTATCCGAGGCCGTAGACCCGGATCGCGGGTTAGTCTTGATCAACACAGGCAAGGGCAAAGGCAAATCCTCGGCTGCGTTTGGTGTGGTGATCCGGGCGCTTGGCTGGGGTCAGAAAGTGGCCGTGGTGCAGTTCATCAAGGGCAAGTGGAAAACGGGCGAGCGCCGCTTTTTCGAAGAGCGCGATCTGGTCACCTGGCAAACGATGGGCGAGGGTTTTACCTGGGACACGCAAGACCGCGAGCGTGACATCGCCGCCGCCAACGCGGCCTTTGACAAAGCGCGGGCGTTGATGGCCAGTGGCGAATACGACCTTGTGGTGCTGGACGAGATCAACATCGCCCTGCGCTATGAATATCTGACGGTGGATCAGGTGATTGATGGTCTGAACGAACGGGCAGTCAACACTGGCGTGTTCCTGACGGGCCGCGACGCGCCGCAAGCCCTGCGAGACTATGCCGATCTGGTCACGGAAATGACCGAAGAAAAACACCCGTTTCAAGCTGGCATCAAAGCCCAGCGCGGCGTGGACTATTAAACTTTGGGATGACAGAGCGCCCCCGATCATAAGTCAAGGGCGCTCTGATCCTATCAAATTGCGCGAGACTTCGGGTCCAGCGTGATCGACCAAAGCTCGGTATCGGCGCGGTCCATCAGACGCACTGTCATCTGCTCGGTTGCACCGTCGATATCCACCAATCCAAAGAACTGAAGGCCAGCGCTGGGCGGCAGGTTGGCACCCTGATCCTCAGTCGGGGCTTTGACGAATTTGACTTCGGGACCAAAGGTCCCATCCAGCGCGTTCGGACCAAAGGTTCCAGCGTGCAACGGGCCCGAGACGAATTCCCAGAACGGCTCAAAATCCTGAAACTGCGCTTTGTTTGGGTCATAGTAGTGCGCAGCAGTATAGTGAACGTCAGCCGTGAACCAAACCGTATTGGTGATCCCGGCGGTTTTGACAAACCGCAACAGATCGGCAATCTCCAACTCGCGTCCTTTGGCGGGGCCACTATCACCGTTCGAGATCGCCTCGGCCCCGGACTTTTCGCGCCAGTTGTCCCAGACGATCAACCCAATCGGCATGTCGGACGCGATAACCTTCCACGTCGCCTCAGATGCGGCCAACTCCCGTTTCAGCCAAGCCAGTTGCTCGACCCCCAGAATGCGGGACTGATCGGTGATCTCATCCTCCATCGAGGCACCATTCGGTCCGCGATAGCTGCGCAGGTCCAAAAAGAACACGTCCAGCATCGGCCCATATGAAATCTTGCGATACACCCGCCCCGGCTCGGCCGGGGTGATGCGCAGCGGTGTCATCTCGTGGAAGGCGCGGGCGGCGCGGGATTGCAGCACGTGGACCGACTTCTCGGTATAGCGGTCGTCCGAGACCAGATCTTTCGCATCCGACCAATTGTTCACGACCTCATGGTCATCCCACTGAAAGAAGGTCGGGCAGACGGCGTTCATGGCGCGCACATGCTCGTCCATCATGTTGTATTTCCACTGACCACGGAATTCGTCCAGCGTTTCAGCCACTTTGCGTTTCTCGTCGATCAAGGTGGTGTTTTTCCAGATCAGTTGATCATCCTTGACGACCTCATCCTGCATCGGACCATCGGCATAAATCGTGTCGCCCGAGTGGATGAAGAAATCGGGCTTGTGCTGCGCCATGGTGGCGTAGGTGCGCATCCCTTCGTCGTCGATGCCCCAACCCTGCCCAGCGGTGTCGCCCGACCAGGCAAAGCGGATATCCCGGCGCGAGGTCGGTGCAGTGCGGAATTGGCCAACAATAGGCTCTGATACGGCGTTGATGTCGTGCAAATCGGCGGCCACAAAACGGTAAAAGATATCCTGATCCGACGGCAGCCCATCGACCAGTCGCTTAACGGCCAGATCACTGTTGGGAATCGCATCCATCGGAGTCAATTTGCGCGCATCAGCAAAGCTCTCGGTAGTGGAAACTTCCATCATCACGCGGGCGGGACGATCCGTGCGGGTCCAGATCATACCCGAGGTGGTGTCAACATCACCCGACTGAACGCCGTGGGTGAAAACCGGGCGTGAGGATGCGCGGCTGATGGCCGGCATGGACAGTGATGCGGCGAAGGCGGTGCTGCCAGCCAGAAAGGCTCGGCGGTTGGGGCGTAAGATTCGGGTCATTTGGGCTCTCCTGTCTGGTGGCCCTTAGGGACCACACGATTGGTGAGCGGCAGTGAGCCGCCTGTTTGTAAAACAAGCGGCTCAGATTTTTGAAAGTATCACGATGATATTGTGACACTTGTGGATAACGCATTCACGCTGTCACACCCTCTTCCGGCGTGCTGAGCGAGATGACGGCGACCACCGCAGCGCCGTTCAACCAGTAGAATACCGCATCCAGGCCCGAAAACCCAAACAGGCTGGGCGCAGCCAGAAATGTCACTCCGACCAGAAGATCCACGGCCAGATGAAACTTATAGGGTAAGACGCGCCAGATCCCCAGGTGATGGTCGGTCAGAACGGTAAGCACAAAAGCGGCAACACCAGTGACGACCGACAACCACAGCGCCAACGGATTGGATTGACCCAGCCCCAAAAGAAAAGGCAGCGTCATCAGGGCGATAGCGACGGGATAGTCCAGATAGGCATGGATATTGCGCGTAACGAAACGAACAGACATTATATTTCCTTTCCTTGCTTGGTATGGCTCCAAGGTAGGTCGGAAAGCCTGTACGTTTCAGTCCGGATCGTCCGCAAAAAATTGCAGATCGTCCAGAAATCAGGGCATCAATGCATTGATCGATATGCTGCCGGCGACAGGCCGACCTGTTTCTTGAAGACGCGGGAAAAGGCTGCCTCGGATGCATATCCTACTTCGGCCGCCGCATCTGCCACATTCCACCGGTTTTCAGTCAGACCGTGGCAAGCGATCTGCATCCGCCAATCGGTCAGATATTGCATCGGAGTTGTCCCCATCTTCTCGGAAAACAGTTGCGCAAATGCGGTGCGGGACATTCCAGCCTCGCGCGCTAAGCTCTCAACACTCCAGTCCTGCGCGGGCGCCTGATGAAACGCTGTCAGCGCGCGGGACACACGCGGGTCAGCAAACCCGGCCAGCGCGGATTCGCTGGGGCTTTGATGTTCCAGATGAGCGCGGATGGCCTGCGCAAACAGAACTTCGGACAGTTTTAGCGCGATTAAATCGCCGCCAATCCGCGTTCCACCAATCTCGGACCCAATCATCCGCAGGGTAGACTCGATCCAGGCCCCGGCTTCCTCGCCGTAATTCTCGATCAGGATATAAGGGGGCAGCCGGTCGATCAGCATATGTCCGGTACCCTGCCGCCCGGGTGGCCCAGTGAAAGAGAAATGCCCGCAGATCAGTTGTGTATCGCGGGTCTTGTCCTCGCCGCCATAGATCAGCACGCCATCACCCTGATAGCCTGCAACCTGCAGCACCTGTTCCAGCGGCAGCGCATCCAGCGGTTTGACCTCGTTGCACAGCAGCGCATGGGCTGATCCATGCGGGATCAGGATCAGATCGCCCTGCTTCAGACGCAGGATTTCCCCTGTGTTAGAGACATGAACCTTCAGTTCACCGCGCTGCACAAAGTGAAACCGGGCTACGTTTTCAAAGGCCGGTACCTGAATGCCAAAAGGGGGCGTGAACGAAGTTCGGAAATAAAACGTACCGCGCAAAGACAGGCGGGTGAGGATATCGCTGAGAAGGTCCAACATAGACCTAACGTACAATCGTCTGCCAAAACATCCAGCAGCCCGGACGATCTGCACAATCTCTTGAACGCTGGGCAAAGAAAAACCCCCGCCAAAGCGGGGGGTGTGATTCCTTGTGAATCAGGCGCGGACCAGCGCCTCGTATGCGGCAGCGATCTCGCGGGTGATGTCGCCCACTTCGAACGTGTAGTCGCCGATTTGCCCGACCGGAGTGACCTCGGCTGCGGTGCCGGTCAGCCAGCATTGCTCGAAATCGGCCATTTCTTCCGGCATGATGTGACGTTCGATCACATTCAGACCCTTGTCTTTCAGCATACCAATCACGGTCTGGCGGGTAATGCCGTTCAGAAAGCAATCGGCCAGCGGGGTGTGAACCTCACCATCCTTAACGAAAAACACGTTCGCACCGGTCGCCTCGGCCACATAACCGCGGTAATCCATGAACAATGCGTCCGAGCAGCCCTTGGCCTCGGCCTTATGCTTTGAGATGGTGCAGATCATGTAAAGACCCGCCGCCTTGGCGTGGACGGGGATGGTTTCGGGGCTGGGGCGTTTCCATTCCGCGATATCCAGCTTGGCACCCTGCATCTTTGCGTCGCCGTAATAGGCGCCCCAAGGCCAGACTGCCACAGCCATCCGCACAGGGTTTTTAGCCGACGCGACACCCATATCCTCACCCGAGCCGCGCCAGACCAGAACGCGCACATAAGCGTCCTGCAGCCCGCTGGCTTTCAGAGTCTCTTCCTTGGCGGTTTCGATTTCGTCCAACGTGTAAGGCATCGGCATATCCAGCGCCTCGGCCGAGGCGATCAGGCGCTCGGAATGTTCGCGGCTTTTGAAAATCTTGCCATTGTAAGCGCGCTCGCCTTCAAAGACCGAGGACGCATAATGCATTGCGTGTGTTAGGATATGGACATTGGCTTCGCGCCAGGGAACCAGCTTGCCATCCAACCAGATGACACCATCACGATCATCATACCCCGCCATGCGAAACCTCCTGAACCGGGTCGAAATTTTCGATTATTGCGCCAATTAAGTCCGAATCGGACATAAAGTTGCGCAAAAACTGCGATTCGATACCTGTCTCCTCTTGGAATGTCAATAACGCTGACATAAACTCGGGCAGAAGTAACGTATGAGGCATGATATGTCTGACACCCGTCCCGCCCAGGTTTTCGGCGGCGAAAGCCTGTTGTTTCTGACAGATGAACAACTGCGGCAGGGGATCGAAGCGATGTTTTTTGCCTATCGCGGGTTCACAGCGGATCCTGATCGCATTCTGTCGGACCTTGCCTATGGCCGCGCGCATCATCGCGCGATCCACTTCATCAAACGCGCGCCAGGGACAACGGTTAACAACCTGCTGGCCATATTGGGGGTGACAAAACAGTCTCTGAACCGGGTTTTGCGCACGTTGATCGAGGACGGTTTGGTCGAAAGTCGCGTTGGAACAGTGGACAAACGCGAACGGCACCTATTTCTAACCCATGAAGGCGAAGCTCTGGAAGCGAAACTATCAGAAGCCCAGCGCGTTCGAATGCGTGCCGCTTACAAAGACGCAGGCCCCGAGGCCGTGTCAGGGTTTCGTAAAGTACTTGAAGCCATGATGGATGCTGATATGCGTCATGCATACAAGAAATTACGGGATACCACCTCATGAGCGATATGGACGCCCATCTGCTGATCGTTGACGATGACGAACGTATCCGGGATTTGCTCAAGAAATTTTTGATGCGGAACGGATTTTTGGTTACGGCGGCGCGGGATGCGGCCCATGCACGTCGGGTTTTGTCGGGGTTGGATTTCGACATGATCGTGCTGGATGTGATGATGCCAGGGGAAGATGGTGTCAGCCTGACGAAGGCGCTGCGCGAAACCCATGCGACGCCCATCCTGTTGTTGACAGCCCGCGGCGAGACCGAGCATCGAATTGCAGGGCTTGAGGCGGGGGCAGACGATTATCTGGCCAAGCCGTTTGAGCCCAAGGAACTACTGCTGCGCATCAATGCCATTCTGCGGCGCATGCCCGAAACGCCAGCACAAGAGACTGTCAGCAAAATCCTAACCCTGGGTCCGATCCGGTACGACGTCGAAAAAGGTGAGATGTGGCAAGGTGAAGAACCTGTTCGCCTGACCGCAACGGAAAGCCAGTTGATGAAGATTTTCTCGGCCCAGCCTGGCGAGCCGATCAGCCGGTCGAAACTGGTTGAAGATCTGGGCCGCGACAAGGGCCAGGCACAGGAACGCGCGGTGGATGTCCAGATCACCCGGCTGCGGCGCAAAATCGAACAAGACCCCAAACAGCCGCGGTATTTGCAAACTGTACGCGGCGCGGGTTACATGTTGGCTCCGGACTGATTGAGCCGCTGCGCGGTGATTTCATGCCTTCGGCGAGGATATTTGTAGCCAGATGAAGATGGGATCCCGATGAAGACTGCGCTTTTGACTCATGCGGATTGCCTTGGACATGTAACACCCGAGGGCCATCCTGAACGGGTCGCGCGGTTAGAGCATATTCTGCACGCTTTGGAACCATTGGATTTGGATCGCAAGACTGCGCCCTTGGCAGCGGATGATGATTTGCTGCGTATTCATCCCGAAAGCTATATTCAGGATATTCGCCGTGCCGCTCCGACCGAGGGGTTCCGTCAGGTTGATGGCGATACGTTTCTGTGCCCAGGCTCGGTCAGTGCCGCCTACCGCGCGGCGGGCGCGGCTGTTCGTGCGGTGGATTTGGTGCTTGGTGGTGAGGCCCCAAATGCGTTTTGTGCGGTTAGGCCGCCCGGCCACCACGCGGAAACGGACACCGCAATGGGGTTTTGTGTTTTCGGTAATGCAGCGCTGGCCGCCAAACACGCGCTGGACCATCACGGACTGAAACGGGTCGCCGTTTTCGATTTCGACGTCCACCATGGTAACGGCACGCAGGACCTGTTGTGGGACGAAAAACGTGCGTTGGTCGTCACCAGCCAGCAAATGCCCCTGTGGCCGGGTTCGGGCCGGCCTGACGAGACCGGAACATTTGACACCGTTTTGAACATTCCCCTGCCTCCGGGCTCAAGCGGGGTGGTGATGAGGGCAGCTTATCGCGCGCTGGCCTTTCCGCGTCTCAGAGAGTTTCGGCCCGAGCTGATAATCATCTCGGCCGGGTTTGACGCGCATCAGGACGATCCGCTGGCAGAGTTGAACTGGTCCACAGATGATTTCGCATGGATCACCTCCGAACTTTGCAAAATTGCGGGCGAAGCATGCGGCGGTCGTATCGTCTCGACTCTGGAGGGCGGGTATGATCTGAGAGCCCTGTCCGAAGCCACCCGTGCTCATGTGGAAGAATTGATGAAGGCAGCCCAATGACCGAGACACCCGTCGACCAGATGACATTCGAACAGGCCATGAAAGAGCTGGAGACCGTGGTCGGCCAGCTGGAACGTGGCGATGTTGCATTGGACCAGTCCATCGCGCTGTACGAACGCGGAGCGGCGCTGAAGAAGCGCTGCGAGGATGAGTTGAAGCGAGCCGAGGAAAAAGTGGCCGCGATCACGCTGGACGCCAATGGTCAGCCGACCGGGACTACGCCTGTCGAAGGTCAGTAAATGTTTCGAGACAGATTGGCGCAGGATGCGGCGTTTATCCAGGACCACTTCAATACGGTTTTGGGGGCGCTGGACGATCTGGATGTGACCCGGGCGATGGCTTATGCCACCGAGGGTGGGAAAAGGCTGCGCGGATTTCTGGTATTGGAAAGCGCGCGGTTGCATGGGGTCGACGCCGATCGCGCGATTTGGCCAGCTACGGCGATCGAGGCGCTGCATGCCTATTCGCTGGTCCATGATGATCTGCCTTGCATGGATGATGATGATCTGCGCCGGGGGCGGCCGACGGTTCATGTGAAATGGGATGAGGGCACCGCCGTTCTGGCCGGGGATGCTCTGCAGACGCTTGCCTTTGAGTTGTGCGCGCGTGCCGAGGTGGGTGAAGCCGCAATTCGCGCGGATTTGACCCTAACGTTGGCCAAAGCCAGCGGTGCGCAGGGGATGGTTCTGGGTCAGGCGCTGGATATCGCGGCGGAAACGGCGGCCAGCCCGCTGACGCTGGATCAGATCACGCGGCTGCAGGCGGGCAAAACAGGGGCTTTGATCGAATGGTCGGCCTGTGCGGGCGCGCGGTTGGCGAAGGCGGATGCGGACCCGCTGCGCCACTATGCCCGCGCCCTGGGGCTTGCCTTTCAAATCGCGGATGACATTTTGGATGTTGAGGGCGATGCCGAAAAGGCCGGGAAGCGCCTGCAAAAGGATGCACAGGCGGGCAAGGCCACCTTTGTGTCGCTGCTTGGGTTGGAGGCCGCCAAGGCCCGCGCGGCCGAGCTGGTGGATCAGGCCTGTGCTGCGCTGGATGGCTATGGGCCTGCCGCTGAAACCTTGAAGGACGCCGCCCGCTTCGTTATTGCCCGGGACAGCTAAGCCAGGAATGCGCCATATGTCTGACCGCCCCAATACGCCTCTGCTGGACCTTGTGAACCGCCCTGCGGACCTCAAGCAGTTCTCGGACTCGCAATTGCGACAGGTCGCGGATGAGCTGCGGGCTGAGACCATCTCGGCCGTGTCTGTCACCGGGGGACATCTGGGGGCGGGGCTGGGTGTGGTCGAACTGACCACGGCGCTGCACGCCGTTTTTGACACGCCGCGCGATAAGATCATCTGGGATGTGGGGCATCAATGTTACCCGCACAAAATCCTGACCGAGCGGCGTGACCGCATTCGCACCCTGCGCATGAAAGACGGCCTCAGTGGCTTTACCAAACGCAGCGAAAGCCCCTATGACCCGTTTGGGGCCGCGCATTCCAGCACCTCAATCTCTGCGGCGCTTGGGTTTTCCGTCGCGCGCGATTTGGGCGGTGTCACGCCTGAAGGCTTGGGTGATGCGATTGCCGTGATCGGCGATGGGTCGATGTCCGCAGGCATGGCGTTCGAGGCGATGAACAACGCGGGCCACCTGAAGAAACGCCTCGTTGTGATCCTGAACGACAATGAGATGAGCATTGCGCCCCCGGTTGGTGCGCTGTCCAGCTATCTGTCGCGGATTTATACCGAGGCCCCGTTCCACGATCTGAAAGCCGCCGCCAAAGGCGCGGTGTCCCTGCTGCCGGAACCCTTCCGCGAAGGGGCGAAACGCGCCAAAGAGATGCTTAAGGGCATGGCCATGGGCGGCACGTTTTTCGAAGAACTTGGCTTTTCCTATATCGGTCCCATCGACGGGCATGACATGGACCAGTTGCTGCCGGTTCTGCGCACGGTCAAGGCGCGGGCAACCGGGCCGATCCTGATCCATGTGCTGACCAAGAAAGGCAAGGGCTATGCCCCCGCCGAGCAAGCCCGCGACAAAGGGCATGCAACCGCGAAATTCGACGTGGTGACCGGCAAACAGCACAAAGCGCCTTCGAACGCGCCGTCCTATACCTTGGTCTTTGGCAAGACACTGGTGGATGAGGCCGGGCGCGACGACAAGATAGTAGCTGTGACCGCTGCGATGCCCGATGGCACCGGACTCAACTTGTTTGCCGAACGCTACCCTTCACGCTGTTTCGACGTGGCGATTGCCGAACAGCACGGCGTGACCTTTGCTGCCGCACTGGCCGCAGGCGGGATGAAGCCGTTCTGCGCCATGTATTCGACTTTCCTGCAGCGCGGTTATGATCAGGTTGTGCATGACGTGGCCATTCAGCGCCTGCCGGTTCGGTTCGCCATCGACCGCGCGGGCCTTGTGGGGGCCGATGGCGCGACGCACGCGGGATCGTTCGACATCGCTTATCTGTCCAACCTGCCGGGCATGGTGGTGATGGCCGCCGCCGATGAAGCCGAGCTGATGCACATGGTCGCCACAGCCGCCGCACATGACGAAGGCCCCATCGCCTTCCGGTATCCGCGAGGCGAGGGCGTGGGCGTAGACCTGCCCGAACGCGGTGAGGTTCTGGAAATCGGCAAAGGCCGCATTATCCAGACCGGCGCGCGCGTCGCCCTGCTGTCCTTCGGCACCCGTCTGGCCGAGGTGCAAAAGGCGGCCGAGGCGCTTGCCGCCAAAGGCATCACGCCGACCATTGCTGATGCGCGATTTGCCAAGCCACTGGACCACGGCCTGATTCTGGATCTGGCCGCCAATCACGAGGCACTGATCACCATCGAAGAAGGCGCAATCGGCGGGTTCGGAAGCCATGTGGCGCAGCTGCTGGCTGATGAGGGCGTGTTTGATGACGGCCTGAAATACCGTTCAATGGTACTGCCCGATATCTTCATCGATCAGGCCAGCCCTGCTGATATGTACGCGGTGGCCGGGATGAATGCCGAGCAGATCGAGGCCAAAGTGCTCTCGGTTCTGGGCGTGGCGACGATCGGCGAAAAACGCGCCTAATCTTTGTTTTTGCGGAAAATGGTGCCTCAAGAGGGCACTTCAGCCAATCTGTCACAAATGACAGATATCAGACCTGGGATTGCAGTGCTTCCATTCGACAATATGTCT